>JAENWR010000002.1 GCA_016649895.1 Acidimicrobiia bacterium
ATCTGGGAACGGACCCGCCACACCAACCGGCTGCGTTGCGCCCTGCGCGAGTACTTCCCCGCCGCGCTGTCCACGTTCGAGTCGCTCGCTGATCGCGACACGTTGGCGGTGTTGGCCAAGGCGCCCGCACCCGGCCCTGCGGCCCGGCTCACACCCGGTCAGGTCCGCAGCGCGCTCAAGGCCGGGGGCCGGACCCGCAACATCGACACCCGAGCCCAAGCGATCGTCGAAGGCCTGCGTGTCGAAGCCCTCACCGCACCGGAGCCGGTCGTGGCCGCGTTCGCCGCGGCGACCCGGGCCCAGGTCGCGATCATCACCGCGCTCAACACCCAGATCGCGGTGCTCGACGCTGAGCTGGCCACCAATTTTGAGCAGCACCCGGACGCTGACATCTACCTCTCCCTGCCAGGATTCGGTGTCATCCTCAGCGCCCGGGTACCCGCAGAGTTCGGAGACGATCCCAACCGCTACGACAACGCCAAGTCTCACAAGAACTACGCCGGCACGTCACCCATCACCCGCGCCTCAGGCACCCGCCACGTCGCCCTCGCCCGATTCGTCCGCCCCACCCGGCTCGCCGACGCCCTCGACCAAGCCGCGTTCTGCAGCCTCACCAACAGCCCCGGAGCCCGTGCGTTCTACGACCGCCGACGCGTCCAAGGCGACTCGCACCACAAGGCCCTACGGACCCTCGCCAACCGCCAGGTCGGCATCCTCCACGGCTGCCTCACCCACCACACCACCTACAACGAGACCACCGGCTGGGCCCACCGCAACGACCACCCAATCCAAGAAGCTGCTTGACACTTCCGAACCTGGGGTGTCTGACATCACTCGTGCGATGCGGTCAGTCGACGCCGGCGGGCAGGGTCGACACGTCGAGGGTGGCTCCCTCGACCAGACCGAACTCGTCGAGCTCGCCTTGGGGCACCTCGAGCGCCCAGAGGAACTCGGCGTTGGGTGGGTAGGTGGGACAGGGACCGGACTCGTCCATGCACGGCTCCATGTCGGCGGTGGCCACCACGTCGCCGGCAGAGCTGACCCACGCGATCGAGAGCGGCAGCGGGGTGTTGCGCATCCAGTAGCCGCTCGACGAGGGACTGGCGTAGGCGAACAGCATCCCGTCGAACGGTTCGAGCTCGCGCACCTCCATCAGCCCGCTCGCTCGCCGTGCCCTGTCGTCGGCCACCGCCACGCAACGATCGACCGTGTCGCCATCGGGCGCCACGACCGTGATGACCCGCGAGGTGAACTGCGTGAGCACCCCTCCGGGTGTGGGGCAGTCGAGGCCGGGGTCGGTGGTGGAGGTGCTGGGGGCAGACGGTGAGGTGACCTCGGGATCGCCTGGGTCACCCTCTGTCGAGGAGCGCGTCGGCGGGTCGGCGGTGGAATCGTCGCCGGAGGTGTCGTCGCCGCACGACCCGAGCAGGGCGGCAGTGAACAGCACGGAGATCACCGCGGCCCCGATCCGGGCGGCGGATCGGGGCAACGGCGAGTCGATCACGAGGAGAGCTTCCCACCTCCGTAGAGCTGCAGAGCGTCAGCTTCGCTGCTCGACAGGTGGTAGGTCTCGGCCTCGGACGGGAACGCACGGGTGCGCACGTCGGCGGCGAAGGCGGTGAGCCCCGCCACGCCGTCGGCCTTGAGAGACGCGTAGCGACGCACGAACTTGGGCGCCACCCGGTCTTCGATGCCGAGCACGTCGTGGAACACCAGCACCTGCCCGTCGCAGTCGGCGCCCGCACCGATGCCGATGGTGGGCACGTCGACCGAGTCGGTGATCATCTTCGCCACCGCGTCGGGCACGCCTTCGAGCACGATCGAGAAGCACCCCGCCGCCACGATGGCCTTGGCATCGGCCACCAGCGCCAACGCCGCTTCGCTCGTCTTGCCCTGCACCTTGAAGCCGCCCATCTGGTGCATCGACTGCGGGGTGAGGCCGAGGTGTCCCATGACGGGGATCTCGGCGTCGGCGATGGCCTCGATGTGGCGCACGCGCTTGCGCCCGCCCTCGAGCTTCACGGCTTGGGCACCGGCGCGAATCAGGCGAGCCGCGTTGCGCACGGTGTCGTCGACCCCGAGGTGGTAGCTCATCCACGGCAGGTCGGACACGACGAACGGCCCAGGCTTGGCCCTGGCCACCGCCGCGGTGTGGTGCACCAGGTCGTCGACGGTGACCTGCAGGGTGTCGTCGTAGCCGAGCACGACCATGGCGACCGAGTCGCCGACCAGGATGAGGTCGACCCCGGCCTCGTCGGCCATGCGGGCCGACGGAGCGTCGTAGGCGGTCACCATGACGAGGGGATCGCTGCCGTTGCGAACCTTCGAGGACCGCACCGACGGAGCGGTGATCTTGCTCATGTGAGCCTCCTTCCCGTCCAGCGCCAAGGTGGCTGCCGGCGGTGAGATCACGCTACCCCGCGGGGTGCCGTGCGGCGCCAGTCAGCTCGGGAGCTCGTCGAGGAAGGCGACGAGGCTGGCGATGATCTCGGGAGCGGCCACCGCCCCCAGGTGATCGCCGGGAACGACCTGCAACCGGGCGTTCGGCAGAGCAGCGGCCAGCCGGTCGGCGCCGGCGGCCAGAGGGTCGCTGTCGCCGGCCAGGACGAGCGAGGGGACGCCGATGCCGCCGAGGTCGCCGGGTCGGTGCGGGCTCGACCTCAGCACGGCCGCAAGGGCCTGGCGATCGGCCCCGGTGGCGTCGGCCAGCCGGCGGAACCCGATGGCACCACGGTCGGCGATGGTCGAGGCGTCGTCGGCTTCCATGGCGGCGGCGATGGCCTCGCGGTCGATGGGCGGACCCGCGCCGTCGGCGCCCGGCAGCGCACCGGCGCCGATGCCCCCGACCACCAGGGATCGCAGCCGGGTCTCGCGGGTGGCCACCTCGACCGCCACGAAGCCGCCCATCGAGTAGCCGACGAGGTCGACCCGATCGAGGCCGAGGTGGTCGAGCAGGCTCGACACGTCGGTGGACATGGCGGGAGCGTCGTAGGCCGCGGGGTCGTGGGGCTTGCCCGACCGACCGTGGCCGCGGGCGTCGAGGGCGATGACCCGCCGTCCCGACTCGACCAGGTGGCCGACGATTCCGGCCGAGGTGAAGTTGCTGCGCGCGTCGGCGGCGAAGCCGTGGTGCAGCACCACCGGAACGCCACCTTCAGCCATCCCATCACAAGCGTCGGTGAGGTCGTGGCGGCGGCCGCCTCCGAACCTGAACCGACCGGGGACGGGGTGCTACTCCCCGTCCTCCCGCGGAACGACCGTCGTGGTGGTGGACGGCGGAGGGGCAGTGGTGGTGGTCGGCGGCGCCGTGGTCGTGGTGGTCGGCGAGAACGTCTCGGGATCCTCGTCGTCGGGGGCGGTGGTGGACGTGCTCGACGTCGTCGTGCTCGAGTCGGAGGTGATCGGCGGGCACAGCTCGATGGGGGTGCCCGGGTCGGTGGTGTCGGTGGAGTCGACCGGGCACTCGAGCTCGACGGTGGTGGTGGGCGCCGGCTCGATCTCCACGTCGGGGAACGGGCACGGCTCGCGACCCTCGAGCGCCCGGGTCATGAACGCGCTCCAGATCTCGGCGGGGAAGGTGCCGCCGCTCACGGCGATGCCCCGCACGTTCGACATCAGGCGCGGGTTCCCCTCGGCGTCGGCGGTGGGGAAGCCCATCCACACCGCCGTGCTGATCTCGCAGCTGTAGCCGACGAACCAGGCGTCGCGGTTGTCGGTGGTGGTGCCGGTCTTGCCGGCGACGATCTGCCCGGGCACCGCGGCGCGCCGGCCGGTGCCGGCCCCGATGACACCCTCGAGGGAGTGGGTGACCATGTCGGCGATCTCGCCGGGCATCACCCGCTCACGCCGTCGATCGGGCTCCCACAGCACCCGCCCTTCAGGGTCGGTGACCCGCAGGACGATCACGGGGTCTCCGTGCTCGCCGTGGTCGCGGAAGGTCGTGTAGGCCGAGGCCATGTCCATCACCGACACCTCGCCGGCGCCCAGCACCACCGACGGCACATCGGGGAGGTCGGCCGTCACCCCGCTGCGCTCGGCGATGTCGTTGACACGGGCCGGACCGAGGTCGAGCATCAGCTGCGCGAAGACCGTGTTCGACGACACCCGCATCGCGTCGAGCAAGCTCCACTCGCCGGTGGGAGAGCCGCCACCGGTGACCTTCCAGTCCTCGCCGTTGTTCGCCTCGGGGAAGACCTTGACCTGCGGCGCGTCGTAGCTGGAGCGGAGCGACATGTCGTCCATCAGCGCCCGCGACAGCGCGAAGGGCTTGTAGGCCGAACCGGGGCCGCGCCCCGACCCGCCGCCCGACCGTCCGAGCGCCAGGTTCACCTGCGAGGTGGCGAAGTCGGTGCCTCCGACCATGGCGATCACGTTGTTGTCCTGGTCGAGCGACACGAGTGCGGCGGCCGGCTCGTCGGGGTTGGCGGGATCGAGGGTGCTGGTGATCGACTCGTAGGCGGCGCGTTGCACGTCGAGGTCGAGCGACGTGTACACCCGCAACCCGCCGCCGTAGACCGCGGCCGCGCCGAACTCCTCGATGAGCAGCTGGCGCACGTCGTCGACGAAGTACTCCGTCCCGTACTCCGACCCAGTGACGTTGCCGAGCCCCTCGCGCACCTCACGTGGCAGGACGAGGTCGGCCACCGGAGTGGCGTTCGCCTCGTCCATCTGGTCCTGGGTGATGTGGCCATCGGCGACCATCCGCACCAGCGCGTTGTTGCGTCGCCGGTCGGCCTCCTCGGGGAACCTCGTCGGCTCGGCCGACTCGGGCGCCCGGATGAGCCCGGCGAAGAACGCCGCCTCGGAGATCCCGATCTGCGACGCCGGTCGGCCGAAGTAGGCACGCGACGCGGCCTCGATGCCGTAGGCACCCCGCCCGAAGTAGATCGTGTTGAGGTACCGCTCGAGGATCTCCTCCTTGCCGAGCTCGCGCTCGAGCTTCACGGCGAGGGCCGCCTCACGCACCTTCCGCATGAGGGTGCGGTCGTCGGTGAGGTAGACGTTCTTCACGTACTGCTGGGTGATGGTGGAGCCGCCCTGAGCGAGCCGCTGGTGGCGGATGTCGGTCCACAGCGCCCGTCCGATGGAGACGGGATCGAGCCCCGAGTGGGAGAAGAAGTTGCGATCCTCCTGGGCGAGCACGGCGTCGATGACCACGTCGGGCACGTCGTCGAGCTTCACGCTGATGCGGTTCTCGGTGCCGCTCAACTGGGCGATGGCGTTGTCGGGCCCGCATCCTTCGGTGACGTCGGCTGCGCACACGTAGGAGGTCTGCACCAACGGCTCGGCTGGCGGCAGAGGCACCTGCGACACCACCCAACCGGCGCCGGCGATGCCGGCGATGAAGAGCAGCCCCACCAGGTAGAAGAGGCGGCGCATGCGCCACAGGAGGCTCCGGCGGTTGGGGTTGCGCCGGAACAACCGTCGGCTCTCACCTGATGCCGTCGACGAGGTGGCGCTCAGGACTCCGTCCCCAGGAGGAAGGTGCGAGCCAGGTGGTTCCACCAGCACTCGGGGCAGACCTCGACCACGTAGCAGGCGAACTCGCCACCCCGCCGGGCCTGACGGGCGAAGGCCGAGAGCTCCTTGCGCGACGTGATGCACCGGCCGTGGCGTGGGAGGCGCGGTCCGAACACGTAGGACACGAGCACGACGTGGGCGTCGGCGCAGATGGGGCAGATCTGCCGAGTGGGTTCGGCGACCTGAGCTGCCGCCCGCCGCAGCTCGGGGTGGGCGTCGCACACCTCGTGCTGGGCCAGCCGGCCGCGGCGGTACTGATCGATGACCGACTGGCGGGCCAGGCGGTAGTCGATCGTGCCCTGCCCGGCTCCAGCGCCGGGGATCGCGTAGGGTGAGAAGCTCACCGCCAGGAGGCTACCGACGAACACCCCACGTCGTCGGGCAGGCGCCGTGTCCCGACGCCGGCAGGTCGAGCGCGCCAGACTGGCGCCATGAGCACGACACCGCCGAGCGACCACCGACCCGTCACCTTCCCCCTCGGCACCGACCTCCCGCTCGACCGGATCGTCTACGGCCCCGACGTCGCCGACGAGACCGAGCTGCGGCTGCTCGGCGACCTCAACGGCAAGCGCGTCCTGCAGCTCGGCTGCGGCGACGGACACACCACCGTGGCCATGCACCGCCAAGGGGCGCGCGTCATCGTCGTCGAGCCGTCGGCGGTTCGGGCGGCCGCCGCCCGCTGGCTGTTCGAGCGCGAGGAGCTGAAGGTCGAGCTCCACCAGGGCGACCTGGCCGACCTCGCCGGGGTCAGGGCCGACTCGATCGACCTGGCGCTCAGCATCTACGCGCTCGCCGGGGTCGACGACCTCCCGAGGGTGTTCCGCCAGGTCCATCGAGTCCTGCGCCCCGAACTGCCCCTCGTCTTCTCGCTCCCCCACCCGGCGTTCGCCATGGTCGATCCCGCATCGGAGGAGCCGATGCTGGTGCGGCGCTCGTACTGGGACGACACCCCCCGGCAGTGGACGAGCGGCGACGACCGCGGCATCGACCACAGCCACACGATCAACCAGCTGTTCACCGGACTGACCCGCACGAACTTCCGCGTCGACACCCTGCACGAACCCGAACCACCCAACCAGGGCGTGCGCAGCCCGCTGTGGAACGAGACGATGCGCTGGGTGCCGTCGACGCTCGTCGTCCGAGCCCGCAAGCAGGGCATCTGATGCGGGCCACGATCTTCAACGGCCCCGCCGACGTCACGCTCGAGACGGTCGACGACCCCCGGCTCCCCGATGCCGCATCGGTCATCGTCGAGGTGAGCCACACCGCGATCTGCGGCTCCGACCTGCACCTCTACCACGGGGTCCACGGCGCGGCCGGCATCCACCTCGGCCACGAGTTCGTCGGCACCATCGTCGAGGCTGGCGGCGACGTCCGCCGCTTCTCGGTGGGCGACCAGGTGCTCGTGTCGGGCGTCATCGGATGCGGTGAGTGCGCCGCATGTCGCGGTTGGAACCCCGTGCAGTGCCACGGCGGTGGCGCCCGCGTCTTCGGCAACAGCCTCGATCTTCCGGGGGGCCAGGCCGAGCTGGTGGCGGTGCCCGCCGCCGACACCGCGTGCCACCTCATCCCCGAGGGCATCACGCCCGAGCAGGCGGTGATGCTCACCGACATCCTGCCCACCGGCTTCTTCGGCGCCCGCCGGGCCGACATCCGCCCCGGCGACACGGTCGCGGTCATCGGGCTCGGGCCGGTCGGTTGGTTCGCCCTCCAGTCGGCGCAGCTGTTCGGGGCGGCGCGGATGCTCGCCATCGACACGGTGCCGGAGCGCCTGGCGGCGGCCGAGGCCCTCGGCGCCATCCCCGTCGATGCATCCGGCGGCACGCCGCAGCAGGTGCACGAGCTGACCCGCGGGCGGGGCGCCGACGCCACCATCGAGGCCGTCGGTGTCGACCAGACCGTCACCGACGCCATCTACTCCACCCGCGCCGGCGGCACGGTGTCGGTCATCGGCGCCCACCTGGGCATGGCATTCCCGTTCCCGATGGCCGTCGCGTTCCTGCGCGACCTCACCTTCCGGGTGAGCCTCTGCCCCGTGCAGTCGACGTGGGACGAGCTGCTGCCCGTCGTCGCCTCCGGACGGATCTCCCCCGAGCAGGTCATCACCCACCGGATGGGCCTGTCGGAGGTCACCGAGGCCTACCGCCTGTTCGACGCCCGCGACGACGGCGTCCTCAAGGTGCTCCTCGACCCCAAGGGCTGAGCGCGCCGTCGGAGCGGCACGTGCCCTGGCTCGTCCGCTCCGGCGAGAGCGACGAGGTTGTCGACGAGCCGACGCGGGCCACGAACCGAACGGACGTCGGGAAGAACGTGTCGCAGTTCGACGGCGACTCGACGACCTGCCGGGAGCCCGCCGAATGGTGCGCCCATGCCACGGAGCGGAGCCGGGCGTAGCCTTGGCACCATGCGCTTCGAACGGATCACGATCGAGCCCAACAAGATGGGGGGAGTTCCCTGCATCCGCGGTATGCGCATACCCGTCGCCACGGTCGTCGGCATGGTGGCCGAGGGGATGTCGGTCGAAGAGATCCTCGCTGACTTTCCCGACCTCGAGGCTGGCGATGTTCGCGAGGCGCTGCAGTACGCGGCCGAGGCCGTGCGCGGACGAGAGCTTCCACTCCGACTCGGAGCGTGAGGTTCCTCCTCGACGACAGCGCGGCCGATCCCGTGGTCCTGCAATTCGCACTGGACCATGACCGAGTCCTGCTGACGGTCGACACCGACTTCGGGACGTTGCTCGCACATTCCGGGGACGTCGTTCCTAGCGTGGTGCTGTTTCGGGGTGACGTGACCCGGCGACCCGCTGGTCAAGCCTCCCTGCTGCTGGCCAACCTTGAGCAGCTCGAGCCGAACCTCGTAGCGGGCGCCCTGGTCGTCATCGGCGACGATCGCGTCCGTGTCCGGCGCCTTCCGATCATCTGACCAGAAGTACAACTGGACACGAGGACCGACATCGTCCATCACCTCGGCCTCGACCCCCTGCTTGCAAAGGAGTGCGCCGGGGTGCCGCTGACCTGCGCCGATCCACAACACTGCAGGTCAGACGTGGTGGATCGTGCTGACCGGTGTTGCCGAATCACCCCAAATCCCGTCTCGTAAGGTCACGCGTAGGTCATGCCGGGCCAGCGGGCGTCGTCACGCAGCACGGTTGTGGCCGGGAATCGCTTACCGCAGCCGGTAGAGCGCCATGTCGAAGTCGGTGCCGACGAGAGACGAGGTGACCACGGCGCCCTCAGCGCCGGTGAAGGTGATGGCGGAGGCGTGCTCGTTCGAGAAGAAGGCGCCTTCGACCGGGTACTCGTCGTCGAGGCGCTCGATCTGCTTCGACAGCTCGTTCGAGAGGTACTGGGCGAGGCTGTTGTGCTGCCCGGTGCCGGCGCCGCCGATCGGCTTGCCGATCGCGGACACGGTGCCTGGGAACCGCCGCTGCATCTCGATGGCGATCTGGTAAGCGCTGACGTACGGCCGGCCGAAGTGGTGGACGTCGTTGTTGCAGTGCACGTCGGTCAGGATCTGGATGACCTTTTCGGTGAGGTCGTGCTCGGACCACATGCTCATCTCGGCTCCCCTATCCGTCGTCGGCCAAGGTCCCATCAGGAGGTTCCTCATCCAGCGGTCCAGCGACCGGAACGATGTCCGCGAGAGTCTCGGCCTCAATCTGCTTGAGGCTCTTGCCGTCGGACGCTCGCGTCCAGGTCTGGGGGCCGCTGACCTGGCCTCCGTACAGAACCGCTCCTGCAGCGCTGGGCGATGCGAACACATAGTCACTGGCGAAGACGAGGACTTGGACATCATCTGGGCTGTCGCCGAGGATGCCCTCAGTCGCCAACTGTTCACGGAGCCGCCGGTAGCCCTCCGAGAGGCTCGGGTTCTCAGGCTTTCGCGCCTTCGATCCGGCAAGGACAGTGAAACCGTCACGTGTCGGGTATCCCTCACCGGCGGTTTGCCCCAGGGTGAACAAGTACTTGGATGGTGCCCCGCCATCGGTCGGCGGCGCCTGGAGTGGCTCGAACGCGGAAACTCCGCAGCAACGGTTCATCGAAGCCGGTCTGGAATTTCTCGGCGACGATCAGCACCTGGAACTCGGCCGGGTCATGCGGCGGCGATGGCTCTCCCTTGAACCGGGCCGCCGTCTGCGACTCAGGCAGGCCGTTCATCGCTGACTCTGTGTAGGACGTCGCCGGGTCGTCGGGGTCAGTCACCTTGCCGGAGAACGCAACGAGTGCCTTCACATCGGTGATGTGGGCATCGGCGAGGTAGCGGTCGACCGCCTGCTTGTAGCGCACAGCGTGAAGTCGGCTGGCGGTCACCACCATCGCCTTGCCCTTGCCACCGATCTGGTGAGACACGTGCTGGCGGAAGTGGTCGACGACGATTTTCGCGCGTTGCGACAGGTTGTGCGGGTGGAGCGAGATCGCCTTGGCGATCTGAGCAGACGCCTTGCCCTTGTCGACCTCGGGGTCGTCGGCGCCCGCCTGCTTGACCCGCCAGTAGACGCCGAAGGGCGTGTAGTGGCGGAGGACGTCGAGGATGAAGCCTTCCTCGATCGCCTGGCGCATCGAGTAGGTGTGGAACGGCACCTTCCGGTCGGCGCCATCGACCACCGTGCCGAACAGCTCGACGGTGCGCGGTTTGGGTGTCGCCGTGAACGCGAAGAACGACAGGTTCTCCTGGTGGGCGCGTGCAGCTACCGCTCCGTTCAGCTTGTCCTCGGCGGTGACCCGCTCCCCGGTCTGCGACGAGTGGGTTGCGCCCGAGTTCGACGCGCCAGTCTTCGTGGGCCCGCGGGGCGGACCTCTTCGAATCGCCACATGGAAGCGCGAGTGGACGCGAGTCCGCCGAGCACTCGACCTCGAGGGCGTGCGACTGCACGACCTGCCCACCTTGCGGGGACGAGCGCGACGAGGCGATCGCCGACGGCATCGACCGCATCCTCGAAGGGTCACAGCGTGACGACGAGCAGGACACGAACGTGATCCGCTTCCATCGCGCCGCAGACAGCTGAGCCGGCTGTCGGCGCGCGTCGCCTGTCGTGGTCGATCAGAGGCCGCGTGTCATACGGCGTCGATCGTCCGGAGCCGCCCGGTCTCGGCCACGTCAATCCCGAGCGCCGCGGCCACGTCACAGATCCGGGCCAGGCTGGCCGACCGGTACTCGGTCGCCTCGTAGCGCTGGATCTGCTGCTCGGCGACGCTGAGCTCATCGGCGAGGCGAGCCTGTGTCCACCCGCGGGCGATACGAGCCTTGATGAGCAGCGTCGCCAGTCCGGCGAGGGTGGCCGCCTCGAAGGTCGACACGTCGCCAGACGAGAGACGTTCGTACTCGTCGATCTCGGCGCGCAGGTCGTCGGCTTGCGCAGTGACTGCGTCGATCTCGAGCTTCTGGAGCTTGGTCGGCTTCTTGCCGGCGTCGGCCCGCAGGTTTGCGAGCGCCTTCTCGAACTGGGCGAGGTGCGACTTGGTCGAGCGGTACTGGACGTCGTTGGTGATCATGTCGCTCCTCCGAGCTTCAGGACGACGATTCCCTTGCGGGACCCGTCGCGTTCGTTCTGGAAGAAGTCCGCGAACACGAGGCCGCTGCCGGCCTCGATGACGTTCGGGAACAGCTCGCCGCCGAAGCGGCGCTTCTGTGCTGCCCGGCCCGCGGTGAGGTCGAGGAACACCGGGTCGATCTCGTCGAGGTCGACGCCGTCGGTGTCCCAGCAGGCATCGAAGTCGCCGGGTTCGTCCTTGGCCGTGACGAAACTGCCGTTCAGCCAGACCTGCCGGCAGCCGACCGTGGCGAGCAGCTCCAGCGCCTCAGCCAGGCCGTCGAGCAGCGCTCGTCGCTTCTCGTTCCAGCCGAAGCGCTCCATTACCTCATCCCACGACGCCTTATGCTCGCCGGGCGGCAAGAGGCCTGAGTCGGGATCGAGCGAAGGCAGCACGTCACAACTTTATCATTGTGGTCCTCGAATGGCCACCACTACGGGAATCGCCCGAGATCCCGCACCGCCAGCGCGCTGGCTCGCTCGGAGTCGTCCCAACCGATGTCGGGGAAATCAGGCAACGAGCCGGCGAGGTGCACGATCGCAGCACCTGGCTTGCTCACAGCGATGACGCGAAAAGGCGCGCCGGGCCGAACGCACGACCCCCTGCTTTCAAAGCAGGACTCCCCAGCCAGCTCAAGAGCTCTGGGTCGCCCACCAGTCGGTGAGGCGGCGGCGGGCTTCGTCGGGGCCGAGCGGGCCCTCCTCCAGGCGCAGCTCCATGAGGAACCCCATGGCCCTGCCCACGTCGGGGCCCGGTGACAGGCCGAGGGCGTCCATCACCTGGCGGCCGTCGAGGTCGGGCCGGATGGAGGCCAGCTCCTCCTGGGACTGCAGCTCGGCGATGCGCACCTCGAGCTCGTCCATGCGAGCCGCGAGCGTGGCCGCCTTGCGGGCGTTGCGGGTGGTGCAGTCGCAGCGGGTGAGCTCGATGAGCTCGGAGAGGTAGGGCCCGGCGTCGCGGACGAACCGACGCACCGCACTGTCGGTCCACCCCATCTTGTAGGTGTGGAACCGCAGGTGCAGGTCGACCAGGCGCGCCACCGCGTCGATGTCCTGGCTCGAGTAGCGCAGCGCGGTCATGCGCTTGCGAGCCATGCGTGCCCCCACCACCTCGTGGTGGTGGAACGACACGCCGTTCGGGCCGATGGCACGGGTGCGGGGCTTGCCGATGTCGTGGAGCAGGGCGGCGATGCGGACGATGCGCTCGCGCCGGGTCTTCGCGGTGACGGCGATCGAGTGGGCCAGCACGTCCTTGTGGCGGTGGATCGGGTCCTGCTCGAGCCGCATGGCGCCCAGCTCGGGAAGGAAGTGGTCGGCCAGGCCGGTGTCGACCAGGAACCACAATCCCGCCGACGGGTCGTCCACCACCAGGAGCTTGTCGAGCTCGTCGCGGACGCGTTCGGCTGACACGATCTCGAGTCGCTCGTGCATCTCGACCACCGCGGCACGCAGCTCGTCGGTGGGTACGAGGCCGTAGCCGGCGATGAAGCGCGCCGCCCGCATCATGCGCAGCGGATCGTCGCCGAACGAGACCTGCGGGCCCGACGGGGTGCGAAGAACGCCTGCCGCGAGGTCAGCTGCACCCCCGAACGGGTCGATGAGGTGCGGCTCGGGGAGCGCCAGCGCCATGGCGTTGACGGTGAAGTCGCGGCGCGAGAGGTCGGCCTCGATGTCGGAGGAGAACTCCACCTCGGGCTTGCGCGAGTCGGACGTGTACACCTCGCCCCGATGGGTGGTGATCTCGTAGGTGCGCTCCCCCACCTTGGCGCCGATGGTGCCGAACTTCGCTCCCTGGTCCCAGATGGCCTCGGCCCAGCCCTTGAGGACGGCGGTGGTCTGCTCGGGCCGGGCATCGGTGGTGAGGTCGAAGTCGGGGTGGCGCAGCTCGCGGCCGAGGAGCAGGTCGCGCACGATTCCGCCCACGAGATAGAGCCGGTGCCCGGCCGCCTCGAACCGCTCGGCGAGCGGGTGCACTTCGTCGAGGATGGGCTGTAGGCGCTCGGGAACCACGGCCGACCAACCTACCCGGCACCCACCGGCGACCTCGCTCAGGAGAGGTGGAGGAGGGCGACCCTGTCGATGACATCGCGCCCCGGGCCACCCGTGGTGGGGGCCTCGGGGTGCAGCTCGACGCCGGCGAGAGCCGCCAGGGTCGCAGCGGTGGAGTGCGCGAGCGCCTCAAGGTCGTAGCCACCCTCGAGGAACGCCACCACCCGTCCGGGCGGGACCAGGCCCACCAGCTCACGGGTGAGGTCGGCGAAGTCGCCCGACGTGAGGCCCATCGAGGTGAGGGGATCGGCCCGGTGGGCGTCGAACCCGGCGGATATGAGGAGCCAGGTGGGCGCGAACTCGCGCACACGGGGAGCGACGACCACCTCGATCCCGGCCCGGTAGACATCGCCGGTGGCGCCCGATGGGAGTGGCACGTTCACGGTGGTGCCCCGCCCGGCGCCGGTGCCGACATCGACCATGGCCCCCGTGCCCGGGTAGAGCGGGGACTCGTGGAACGACACGTAGAGGACGCGCGGATCGGACTCGAACGCGGCCTGCGTACCGTTGCCGTGGTGGGCGTCGTAGTCGACGATGGCGACCCGCTCGCCCCGATCGGCCAGCGCGGCGGCCGCGATGGCCACGTTCGACAGCAGGCAGAACCCCATCGCCCGATCGGGGGTGGCGTGGTGGCCCGGCGGACGAACCGCGCAGAACGCGGCATCGGCCTCTCCACGATCGAGCCGCTCGATGGCATCGAGGCCTGCCCCGGCGGCGAGCAGCGCCGCATCCCACGACGCCGGCACGGCCACGGTGTCGCCGTCGATGTCGCCACCACCACCGGCGCAGAACCGCTCGAGCGCGTCGAGGAAGGCCCGCGGGTGCACCCGCTCGACCTCGGCACGCGTGGCCGCACGAGCCTCGACCCGCACCACCGCATCCTCGACCCCCGAGGCACGGACGCCGTCGAGCACCGCCTGCAGGCGCGCCGGACGCTCGGGGTGACCTGTGCCCGTCTCGTGCTCGAGGTAGCGCGGATGGGTGGTGAAGAGAACGGTCACCGGTGCTCACGCTACCGGGGGCGAGGGGCGCACCTGCCCGGTCCCGACCGCGGACCTATCCTCGGGCACGCCCGTGCCCGTGCCACGCGGCGCCGGCCCGAGGGACCGCGCATGCGCCAGTACGAACATCTCCAATGCGGCCCCGACCGCCTACGCGTCGCACCGTGGCGCGCCGACCCCACCATCGCCGAGCTCGGCTACGTCGTCAGCTCTCGGCCACCACAGCGCCAGAGCATCGAACGTGGCCTCTACGAGCTGGCACGTCGCGGCTACCGCGGGGTCGTCACCAACGCACTCGGCGCCGCCGAGCAGAGCGGCTACCTCGCGGCAGGTTTCGTCGTCCACGAACGGCTCCACCTCCTCGCCCACGACCTGACCCGGATCCCCGAGATCGACGGGCCTCGCCTACGTCGCGGTCGCCGACGCGACCACCCGCAGATCCTCGGGGTCGACTCTGCGGCGTTCAGCAAGTTCTGGCGCCTCGACCACAGCGGCCTCCGCGACGCCATCGCCGCGACCCCGGCCAGCCGGGTGCGAGTCGACGCAGGGTCGGGCGTCGCCGGCTACGCGGTCACCGGGCGTGCCGCCGGACGTGGCTACCTCCAGCGCCTCGCCGTGCACCCCGAACACCAGGGGCAACGCCTCGGAGCCTCCCTGGTGGTCGACTCGCTTCGGTGGCTGCGGCGCCGCGGGTGCCAGATCGCGATGGTGAACACCCAGGAGATCAACGAGCGAGCGCTGCACCTTTACCAGGATTTGGGGTTCACCCCCAGGCCCGATGGCCTCGCGGTCCTCCGCTACGACCTCGAGACGCCCTCTTGATCGGTTCCACACTGCGTCGAACCGGAGGACGCGTCGTCCTCGCCGTCGCGGCGCTGCTCGCGCTGGTGGCCAGCACACCGACGGCAGCGGCGCAGGACGACCAGCCCGACAGCTCCACACGGGGGGGCGGAGCGATGAGCCTGGTGTCGCAGACCACCTGGGTCGCACCCGACGGCACCATCAGGCTGGGCCTCGATGTCAGTGGGGCCGAGCCCACCGACCGGCTCACGGTCACCCTCCACAACCGGCTGCGCTCACGGGCGCAGCTCGCCACCACGGTCTCGGGCGACGGCTTGCCCAGCCGCCTGCGCACCATGGCCGACGTCCCCGTCGCCGAGCTCGACCCCGATGGCGACGGCCGCGTCGAGATCACCCTCGGCCTGCAGGCAAGCGCCGGCGATCCCGACCGACAGCGCATCTCCGACTTCGGCGGCGTGCACCCGGTGGTGGTCGAGCTGACGAACGGGGACGGCTCCACCGACGGCTTCGTCACCTACGTGGTGCGCGTGCCCGACGAGGTCGAGCACCAACTGGGTCTCGCCGTCATCCAGCCACTCCACACACCGCCCGCCATCCGCCCCGATGGCAGCACCATCTTCGACGATGGCACCCGGGCCCTCCTCACCAACGCCGAGGCGATCTTCGCCCGTGCGCCCGACGTCCCGGTCACCTTCCAGCTCTCACCCGAGACGCTCAGCGCCCTCGACGGGTCGACCGAGCCACTCGACGGGCAGCTCCTCGAGGGCATCAAGGAGTTGCTCGAGAACGGCCACATCACCGCCAGCCCGTTCGTCGACGTCGACGTCACCGCCCTGGTGCGTGCGGGGATGGCCGGCGAGCTCGGCGGCCAGCTCGAGCTGGGGACGGCCGTCCTCTCCACCGACCTCGGCACGTCGCCCGACACCACCACCTGGATCGACGACGGCAGCCTCGGTGCGCCGGGGCTCGACGAGCTGGAGCGACGCGGCATCCGTCACCTCGTGACACCACGCGCCGCGCTCGACGGTGAGCTCCCCGACCTCCTCGTGCGCCCCCTCGACGTCGTCGGAGACGGTGCACGCGTCAGCGCGCTGAGCACCGATCCGGTCCTGCAGGCCCACGCCGGGAGCACCGGATCGTCCCTGCTCGACGCCCAGCACCTCCTCGCCGATCTCGCCGCCATCTGGTTCGAACGACCGGCCTACGAACGAGGGACGGCCCTGGTGCTGCCCGAGGGTGCACTCGACCCGAGTTTCCTCGACCCGTTCCTCACCGGTGTGGCCGACTCACCCCTCGTCGACGTCCGTTCGATCCCCGACACCATCGGCCGTTCGGACCCGGCCGCCATCGGCGGCATCGACGAGCAGGTCGAAGAGCCAGCCGACCGGCTCACCGCCCAGCTGGCCGGCCCCTCCCGGGCGCTCGACCTCGGCCGCCACCGTGACGAGGTGCGCCGCACCCGCGCCCAGCTCGACTCGTTCGCTCGCGTCTTCGCCGACGACCCGCTCGTACGGACCGCCTTCGACTTCCGGCTGGCCACCAGCTTCTCCGCGGCCCTCGACGCGGGTGAGCGCCGCCAGTACGTGCGACAGGTGCGCCACGAGCTCGACGAGCAGCTCAGCGCGATCAGCCTGCCCGACCGGGGTGCCATCACCCTGACATCGCGCGACGGAGTCATCCCGCTCACGGTGGTGAACGACAGCGGCTCTCCCGCCACCGTCGTCATCGAGCTCGAGAGCGACAAGCTCGAGTTCCTCGACGGCGACCGGATCGAGGTGACCCTCACCGAACCTCACACCTCGCTCACCATCCGGGTGCGGGCCCGGGCGTCGGGGGTGTTCCGGCTCGACACCCGCCTGGTGAGCCCCGACGATCGCATCGAGCTCGCCGAGTCGAGCTACACGGTTCGCTCCACCGCGGTCTCGGGGCTGGGCATCCTCCTCTCGGGGGTGGCCGTGCTGGTGCTCGGGGCGTGGTGGATCCGCACCGCCCGGCGGGCCCGAGCGGCCACCCAGACCGAACAGGACGTCGACGATCGCTAGTCTCGCGGCACCGAGACCCAGGGGAGAGACATCAACGTGACCGTCCGCATCGTCACCGACAGCGCGTGCGACCTCACCGCCGATGAGGCCGACGGCCTCGGCATCGAGATCGTCCCGCTCACCGTCCGCTTCGGCACCGACGAGCTCATCGACCGCACCGAGCTCAGCGTCGACGACTTCTACCGCCGCATGGCCGAGAGCGACGCGCTCCCCGAGACCGCGGCGCCCGCGCCCGGCGCGTTCGAGCAGTCGTTTCGCCGCCTCCACGACGACGGGGCCGACGCCGTCGTCTGCATCAACCTCTCCTCCGACCTGTCGGCCACCCACCAGTCGGCCCGCACCGCGGCCGCCTCGCTCGATGGTCTGGTCGATGTCCGCGCCGTCGACTCCCGGTCGATCACCGCCGGGCTCGGCACCCAGGTGCTCCTCGCTGCGCAGGCCGCCCGCGACGGCGCATCGGCCGACGAGGTCGTAGCCCTCGTCGAGGCGCTGGTGCCCCGCACCCGGGTCTACGGGGTCCTCGACACCCTCGACAACCTGAAGAAGGGCGGCCGCATCGGCGGGGCCCAGGCGCTGCTTGGCAGCATGCTCTCCATCAAGCCCGCCATCGACATCTCCACCGGCTCGGTGAAGGAAGCGGCCAAACCCCGCACCCGCAAGAAGGGCCTGCAGTGGCTGGCCGACCAGGTGCTCGCCCACGACCACGTCGACGAGCTGGCGATCATGCACGGCAACGCCCCCGACGTCGACATCGTCATCGAGCTGCTCTCCTCCAAGTACTCCCCCGACCAGATCCGCGTCGGCCACATCGGCGCGGTCATCGGCACCCACGGCGGGCCGCGGGTCGTCGGTGCCTGCTTCCTGACCTCCGACTGAGCGCCAACCGGTCCGACGCGGCCCAACCGGGTGAGGGCCGGCCGGTACCGTAGGCGCCAGTGCCCGAACCCAGCTCCCCCGCGCCGTTCCCGGCCCCTCTCGACCACCGCCTGCTCGGCGGGCGCTATCGCCTGGGTGCCGTGATCGCCACCGGCGGCATGGCCCAGGTGCGCCGTGCCCGCGACGAGGTCCTGGGGCGCGACGTCGCGGTGAAGATCCTTCACCCCCACCTCGCCGCCGATCCGCTCGTGGTCGACCGGTTCCGACACGAGGCGGTGGCCGCGGCACGCCTCACCCACCCTGCCATCGTGTCGATCTACGACACGGTGGAGGACGACGGCATCAACGCCATCGTGATGGAGCTCATCGAGGGCATGACCCTGCGGCAGTACCTCGACGAGCAGGGCGCGCTGCCGCCCCACGATGCCGTCGACGTGGTGGCCGGCGTCGCCGACGCTCTGCAGACGGCCCACGAGTCCGGGATCGTGCATCGCGACGTCAAGCCGGCCAACATCCTCCTCTGCGACGACCGGCGGGTGATGGTCACCGACTTCGGCATCGCCAAGGCTGCCCTCGACCAGGACCTCACCCAAGCCGGCACCGTGATCGGCACCGCCAAGTACCTGGCTCCCGAGCAGGTGCGCGGTGAGCGCGTCGACCCCCGCACCGATGTGTACTCCCTCGGCGTCGTCCTCTACGAGTGCCTCACCGGGCGGCCCCCGTTCGAGGCCGACACCGAGGCCGCCACCGCCCTCGCCCGGCTCCACCGAGACCCGCTTCGGCCCCGACAGGTGCTGCCGAGCGTGCCGAAGTCGCTCGACGTCATCGCGATGCAGGCGTTGTCACGCGATCCGGAGGGACGGCCGGCCACCGCGTCGGCGATGCGCGCCGCCCTGCTCGCCGCGGCCCCCGACGAGGCCGCCAGCGCCGGCACCGACCACACCATCATCGGCTCGCTCGCCGCCGCCGCCGAGACCCCGGATTCGTTCGTGCGGAGCGAGCGCAGGTGGCTCCTGCCCACGACACTCGTGGTACTGGTGGGCGGAGCGCTCATCCTGGCTGGTGTGCTCATCGGCCGAACCGAGGCCGGCCAGCAGCTCATCGAGAGGGCTCGCGACGTGGTCAGCTCCAACGGCCAAGGGGGTTCGGCTGCATCGACCGACGTGATCACCATCGAACGGGCCCAGCCCTTCGATCCGTTCGGAAGCGGGCCTCCCGGCGAGAACGACGACCAAGCAGCCTTGGCGGTCGACGGCAACCCCGACACCGCCTGGCCCACCGAGTTCTACAGCGACCGCCAACTGGGAACGAAGCCGGGCGTCGGCCTCGTGGTGCACCTCACCGAGCCCGCCGACCTCCAGCGCGTCGTGGTCACCTCACCGAGCGACGACTGGAGCGCCGAGATCTACGTGGCCGAGACCGCACCCGACAGCTTCGAGGCCTGGGGCGAGCCGGTCGCCAGCCGGGCCGGCCTCGCACCCGGCCCCGTCACCTTCGAGCTGCCCGGTGGGCGCGCCGGAGCGGTGCTCGTGTGGATCACCGACCTCGGTCCCGGCCCCGCCGGCGAGCTGCGGGTCGAGATCGCCGAGGTCACGGTCGGGGCCGGCTGACCTGGTTACCGTGGCGCCATCACTCCCCCGGCCGACGACCGCACCCTGATCGACGCCGCCCAGGCGGGCGATCGGCGCGCCCTCGAGTCGCTCCTGCGGCGCCACCAGGACCGGATCTACGCCATCTGCCGCCGGCTGGCGGGCAACGACGCCGACGCGAGCGACGCCAGTCAGGAGGCGCTGATGGCCATCGTGCGTGGGCTGCCGCGCTTCGACCACCGCAGCGCCTTCAGCACGTGGAGCTACCGGGTCGCCACCAACGCCTGCCTCGACGAGCTCCGGCGGCGCTCCCGTCGGCCGATCACCGGGCTCGACGTCGAGGTTGCCCAGGCCACCGGCAGCACCCGCGACGATGCACCAGGGCTCGACACCTCGCTCGCCGATCGCCTCGACCTCGACGCCGCCCTCCTCGCGCTGGCGCCGGAGTTCCGGGCGGCCGTCGTGCTCCGCGATCAGATCGGTCTCGACTACGCCGAGATCGCCGAGGTGCTCGAGATCCCCGCCGGCACGGTGCGCTCGCGCATCGCCCGCGGACGGGCTGCCCTCGCCCGGTCGCTGGCTGTCTCGGTCGAGGACGGGAACCAGCGGGGCGCCCCCCGACGTCCTACCGCCGAACCATGAGCGATCTGACCCCGCCTCCCGACGACGAGCTCGTCTCCGCTGCCCTCGACGGCGTCGCCACGCCCGAGGAACGCGCCCGGATCGACGCCGACCCCCGTCTGTCCGACCGCCTGACCGAGCTGGGGCGGGTACACCAACTCGTCGCCGAGCCGGTCGTTCCCCTCGACGAGGTCACCGCCCGCCGCCAGCTCGACCAGGCCCTGAGCATCCTCGACGAGAGCACCGCCAGCGCTGCCACCGCCAGCGCCATGCGGACGACCTCCGCAGCCGGTCCTGCGCCCTCGCATCGTCGCAACCAACTCGCGCCAAAGGTGCTGTCGATCGCCGCTGTCGTGCTGGTCGCCCTGTTGGCCCTTCCCCTCGTGGCATCGCTCGGCGGTGACGACGACGGCGACCAGTCGGCTGACATGGCCACCAGCGGCGACGCCGTCGAGGAGTCGGCCACCATGGCCGCCGGCAGCGATGAGGGAGGTTCAGCCGACGGCGCCGACCAGGGCGACCGTCCGGACGACGACGCCGACACCGACACCGCTGACGCCTTGCAGGAGATGCTTGAGCCCGGCGCCTACCTCGCCGAGCGCACCCTTCCCTACCTGGGCACGCTCGCAACCGCGGAGGAGGCCGCCGCGGCCGCCCGCTCCGGCGCCGAGGCCATGATCGACAACTTCAGCACCACCCCGAGCAGCGACACCGAGGGCGGCGGTCAGGAGCGATCTGATCTGGTGTGCCCGATCGCCCCCGTCGGCGATCGCCTGGTGCTCGAGACCAGCGCCGAGGTGGGCGGCCGCGAGCTGCTCGTGCGGGTCTGGGCCATCGAGGGCATGGGGGCGGCAGGTCCCGATCTCGTCACCGAGGCCATCGACGTGAACACCTGTGAGGTCGTCGGCCGCTTCGGGCCCTGACCTCGGCTCCGCGGGGCATCCGCTCTGTCGACCAGCAACCCTGGGCCCCATCGCGGTGGGCCGATAGGCTCCCCCCCATGTCCTCCGGCGAGCCGACATCCGTCCCCCCACTGCCGCGCGACCCGGCCGCGTTCGAGCCGCCTCTCCACGAGCCATCGGGTGACGGCGGCCGACCAGCCGCCACCCGCCCGATGCTTGATCCGGCGCCGATCCGCCGGGCGAACCAGGTCGACCCGCCGCCCGACGGTGGGGCCGACTGGCCGGCCCAGGCAGCCGACACCATCGTCGACGTGGTCGACAGGGTGCGCAACGCCACCACCGGTCCGGCGCTCACGGTCATGCGGGGCGTCGTCTACGGGGTGGCCATCGCCATCGTCGGCATCGCCGCCGTGGTGCTCCTGGTCGTGGCCGCGGTGCGGTTCGTCGACGTCTACCTCCCGGGCGGGGTCTGGTCGGCCCACCTGTTGATCGGCGCGCTCTCCACCGTGGGTGGGCTGGTCCTCTGGTCGAAGCGTCGTCCCGAGGGCTCCTCAGCCGCCTGATGAGGTACCCCCAGGGGTATACTGTGATGAGCCACTTGGTGCTGCCGACCGGCGCCACCTCCCACCTCTCTAGGAGCATCGATGTCCGCCTCCGACGTCCGCGACGTCATCATCATCGGATCGGGGCCTGCGGGCCTCACCGCCGCGGTCTACACGGCGCGCGCCAACCTGTCGCCGCTCATCATCGAGGGTGAACCGTCGTCGATGAGCGACCAGCCAGGTGGGCAGCTCATGCTCACCACCGAGGTCGAGAACTTCCCCGGGTTCCCCGAGGGCATCATGGGGCCCGAGCTCATGATGAACATGAGGGCGCAAGCCATTCGCTTCGGAGCCGAGGTCCTCACCGAGAAGGTCACCAAGGTCGACTTCTCGGCCCGTCCCTTCGGCGTGTGGATCGGCGATCCCGACGCATCGGAGCCCACCTTCCGCGGCCAGTCGATCATCGTCTCGACGGGGGCTCGATCGCTCATGCTGGGGCTGGAGAACGAGTACCGGCTCATCGGCCACGGCGTGTCCACCTGCGCCACCTGCGATGGGTTCTTCTTCCGCGGCCACCACATCGCAGTGGTCGGCGGCGGCGATTCCGCCGTCGAGGAGGCCACCTTCCTCACCAAGTTCGCCGACACCGTCACCATCATCCATCGGCGCGACGAGCTGCGGGCCTCGAAGATCATGCAGGACCGAGCGCTCAACAACCCGAAGATCAAGTTCCTCTGGAACTCGACGGTCACCAAGGTGAACGGTGACACCAGCCTCAGCGGGATCGACGTGCAGCACCTCCCGAGCGGCGAGACCACCACCCACCCGTTCACCGGACTCTTCGTCGCCATCGGCCACAAGCCCAACACCGATCTGTTCGCGGGACAGCTCGACATGTTGCCGAGCGGGTACCTCATCACCGCGCCGGGCAGCACCCGAACCAACGTCGACGGGGTGTTCGCCTGCGGCGACGTGCAGGACTCCATCTACCGCCAGGCGATCACGGCCGCAGGTTCCGGTTGCATGGCGGCCATCGACGCCGAGCGGTGGCTCGAGGCCACCCTCCACTGATCCGGAATGCCGAGAGCGGCCCCAGCGTTGCTCAGAGCGATGGCCCGCCGACCCAACAAGGGAAGAGATACATGTCCGCATCGATCAGCACACTCACCGAGAGCACCTTCGACGAAGAGGTCGGCGCCGCGTCAGAGCCCGTCCTCGTCGACTTCTGGGCCGAGTGGTGCGGGCCCTGCAAGATGATCGCTCCCATCCTGGACGAGATCGCCGACGAGCAGGCCGGCAAGGTGCGCATCGCCAAGCTCAACGTCGACGAGAACCCCGGCATCGCCCGCAGGTTCGAGGTCATGAGCATCCCCACCCTCATCCTGTTCAAGGACGGGGAACCGGCGCAACGCATCGTGGGCGCCAAGGGCAAGGCTCAGCTCCTCGCCGACATCACCCCCCATCTGTAGATCCCATCGTGCTACGGCACCGACGTCAACGACCCCGACCGGATCCGGTCGGGGTCGTCTCGCGTCTGGACTCCGCCAACCGTCACCCACAGCTTTGACCACAGGGTGTGGATGACCCAGAGGCGGAGGTTGAGGGCCCGCCCAGACCGGCGGATCAGGGTCGAGGGTGAGCCCTCAGGCTTCAGGACCTTGAGGTGTCGAAGCCGGATCGATCATCGCCCGATAGATGCGTTCTAGATCGTCCAGGGTGGCGAACTCGACGACGACCTTTCCCCGCTTCGTCCCCATCGATACCTTCACGCGCGTGTCGAGGTGCTCGGAGAGCAGCTCCTCGAGCTCGAGAAGACCCGGTGGCCGCAACCGTCGGGTGCCAGGTGCGGGATCGGGCGCCGGTGGGCTCGGGGCAGGAGCTTCGGTGTCGCCGTCTCTGACCACCTCCTCGAGCTCGCGCACGGTCATCCCACCATCGGCGGCTCGCTTCGCCAGTGCCTCTTGGAGGCTGCGGTCCGGAGTCCCCAGCAACGCTCGAGCGTGCCCGGCGGTGAGCCGCCCGTCGATGATGAGCTTCTGGATCGAGGGCGGCAGCTGGAACAACCGCAGGCTGTTGGCCACGGCGGGTCGGCTCTTTCCGACCCGCCTGGCCACCTGATCCTGGGTGAGGTCGAACTCGTCGATCAGCTGTTGGTACGCCGCCGCTTCTTCGATGGCGTTGAGATCGGAACGGTGGAGGTTCTCGACCAAGGCCTGCTCGAGCGACGACGCATCGTCAACCTCCTTCACCAGTGCGGGTATCGAGGGCAGACCCGCGCGCTTGGCGGCGCGCCACCTCCGTTCGCCGGCGATCAGCTCGTAGCTGTCGTCGCCGATCTGACGAACGAGGACCGGCTGCAGGACGCCCAGCTCGCGGATCGATGCGGTGAGGCTGACGAGTGCCTCCTCGTCGAACGCCCCCCTTGGCTGGAACTTGTTGGGTTCGATCTGGCTGAGAGGAATCTCTCGAAGAGACGAGCGAGTGGCGGTCGCCTCGCTCGGGATCAGTGCCCCGAGCCCCTTTCCCAAACCGCTACGCCGGGCCACCGCTGACCTCCTTGGCCAACTCGCGGTAGGCAATGGCGCCCCGCGAGGTCGGATCGAATGCGATGATCGGCTGCCCGAAGGACGGCGCCTCCGACAGGCGTACGGTCCGAGGGACCACCTGCCGGCACACCTTGTCACCAAAGTGCTCCCGGACCTCCCCCGCCACCTGCTCCGAGAGCTTTGTACGAGCGTCGTACATCACCAGGATGATGGCCGACACCTCGAGGTCCCGGTTGAGCTGCCGCTGAACCAGATCGACGTTGCGCAGCAGCTGACCCAGGCCCTCCAAGGCGTAGTACTCGCACTGGATCGGCACCATCACCTCCTGCGCAGCGGCCAAGCCGTTCACGGTGAGCAGTCCGAGCGACGGCGGGCAATCGATAAGGACGTAGTCGAACTGATCGCGGACCGATTCGATGGCCAGCTTCAGCCGCATCTCCCGACTGAACGCGGGAACCAGCTCGATCTCTGCGCCGGCAAGGTCGAGGTTGGCCGGGGCCACGAACAGGTTGCGGACCGACGACGCTTCGATGCAGTCCTCCATCGGCGTGTCGTGCAGCAAGACGTCGTACATGGACCGCTCGATCGACCGAGGGTCGATGCCCAGCCCGGTGCTGGCGTTCCCTTGGGGGTCGAGATCGACGATCAGGGTCCGGTACCCGAGCTCGGCAAGGCACGCACCTAGGTTCACGGCGGTGGTCGTCTTTCCGACGCCACCCTTCTGATTGGCCAGTGCAATGACCCGCGGAAGGGGTCGGGACATGGAACGTCCTCTCCTGCTGAAAGTGGAGCGAGGGCAGCATCATCGTGCCGCCGCATCGCAGGCCGTCCCGCCATCCTTCCCGGGCGGGAGCATCGGGTCAAGCACCGACACCTCGATTCACGAGTACCGAGGTGTTTCACGTGGAACATCGGGGCCGAGGCGAGCAGTCTGTTTCACGTGAAACATTCCCCCCTTGTCTCACGGGCGCGGTCCGGCTCACGTTGGTCGGGGGTCAGGCCGCCTTCATGGGCGCCACAGGGGGCGCTTCCCCGGACGCCCCACTTGCCGGGGGAACCGCTCTGGACACTCCCGCACCAATCTGAAGGAGATCCACGGCTGAGCATCTACCGGCGCGGGATCGAGACCCAGTGTGGCCAGCCCATCGTGGCTCCACCGCGACGGGTCCCCGTCCGGCGGTTCGCTGAGGACGAGGAGTCCTCCTATCCGCAGAAACGGCGCCGCACACTCAGCGGTCACCGCGGGAACCGCGAAGGAGCGTGCCGTCACGACGTCGTAGTTTCCCCGATGGTTCGGGTCGCGCCCTGTGACCTCGGCACGATCACGCACCACCTCCACCCGGTCTGTGAGACCCATCGACCGCGTTGCACTGGCGAGGAACGCGGTGCGCCGGTCCATGGCATCGAGCAGCGTCCAGCGCGAGTGGGGGAGTGCAGTGGCGACGATGAGACCGGGCACGCCTCCACCACTTCCGAGATCGAGCCCCCTGAGCCCCCCATCGGGCCAATGTCGGTGAAGGAGGTCGATGAGCGCTTGGCTGTGGTCGATGTGGCCCCCCACCGGCCCCGGACCCAGGAACCCCCACTCTTGCGAGCGGCGGAGGACAGCCAGGATGTCTTCGGTCATGGGTGGAGCCTGTCGCGTCGGTCGACCGCCGGCAACATCCGAGCAGGCACGCGCCACGGCCCCGGTCGAAGCCGGGGCCGTGACGATCAACCCTGGGTGCTCAGTCGGGCAGTATCACCACTCGACGGCGGGGCTCGTCGCCCTCCGATGAGGTGTGCACGCCGTCGATCGAGTTGGCCGTGTCGTGGACCACCTTGCGATCGGCGGGAGCCATGGGCTCGAGCACCTTGGCCACGCCGGCGGCAACGACCTCGGCCGCCACCTTCTGAGTGAAGCGTTCGAGGGCCTCGCGGCGCTTCTCGCGGTAGCCGGCGACGTCGATCCGGACTCGTCCCTCGTGGTGACCGCTGGCTCGACGCTGCACCACGGTGCGCGACAGGTCGTGGATGGCCTGGAGGGTGGCGCCCTTCGGACCCACGAGCAGTCCGAGGTCGGATCCCTCGACGTGGACCTCGACCGTTTCGTCGTCGACCCGAGTGGTGCCCACCTCGGCCTCGAACCCGAACGCATCGACCAGGCCCTCGAGGAACTCCTGGATCATCTCGCCCTGCTCTTCGACCGTCACATCTTCGTTCATCGTCGGCTCCTCACTGCTGGCTGGTTCGGCCGGGGTGGCCACCTTCCTGGCACGCCCGCGAACGGGGGCGTCAGCGCCGCTGCTCGCAGCATTGCGACCGCGCCCGCCGCGCCCAGATGGCCTGGGAGCGGGGCCGACGATGGTCTCGTCGTCGGCAATCTCCTCCGGCTCGGTCTGTGGCACCTCCCCGGCGGGCTCGTCGGGGCGCGAACCCTTGGCCGGACGGGAACCTGCTCCCCGTGGGGGCCGGCGCTTCTCGCGGCGCTCCGCCTTCGGACGAGGCTGTACGGGACGGACCCGCGCCCTCACCCGGCCCTCGCCCCGAGTCCGGCCGAAGAGGCCGGGTCGGGGCACTTCGAGCACCTCGAACTCGGCGTCCTGCTCGTCGACACCCAGGCGATCGAGCGCCAGGTCCTTCGCTTCCTCGACGGTCTTGGCCGTCGTCTCAACCCACTCCACGTCAGCTCCTCTTCTTCTTGCGGCGCGCGGGCGCCCCTCCAGGGGAGGTCGCACCCCCGCTGCCCTTCGGCGGCGTCACCCGACCACTGGGGGGTCGGGGCCTTCTCGGTGCGCTCGACCCGGTGGTGCCCGGGTCACCCTTCTTCGCGCTGTCCTTCTTCGCAGCGTCCTTCGACGTCGCCTTCGGCGATTCTGGTCGGCTCTTGCGCGTCGACTCGGTCGCGGTGGTGTCGATCGTCGCCGGCGCCGCACCAACGCCTCCGGCACCGTAGATCGCCTTCGAGATGTAGGCCTGCTGCCCAATCCGGTAGAGGTTCGACACGAAGAAGTAGATGACCAGGGCGGCCGCGAAGTTGAAGGAGATGAACGCGAAGAAGACAGGCATCACGCGCAGCAGGATCTTCTGCTGCTGGGGCATCTCGGCGTTCGGATTGCGGCCCGAGATCTGCTTCTGCTGGATGTAGGAGGTTGCCGCCACCGCCACGATGAGTGCGATGTAGGGGAGACCTTCGACGAACGACACCTGTAGGGCCTTGGATGCCGCCCTGGACAGATCGAGGCCCCACGAGACCATCTCGGACTTCTCGGTGAGCGCTTGGTAGAGGGCGCTGTCGTGGCTGATGTACTTTGGGTCGAACGTGCCGTCGGAGATGCGGGTGAGGCCGTTGATCACCTGGTACAAGATGATGAACACGGGCATCTGCAAGACCAGCGGAAGGCAGCTGCCCACCGGGTTGATCTTGTTCTCCTTGTAGAAGGCCAGTAGCTCTTCGTTCATCTTCACGCGGTCGTCGGCGTGCTGCTGCTGGATCTTCTTCATCTCAGGGCCGAGCGCCTGCATGGTCATCATCGACCGTGTGCCCTTGAGGGTCAGCGGGGTCACGATGATCATCACCGTCAGGGTGAGCAGAACGATGGCGCCACCGTAGGAGCCGCCGACGACCGGCAACTCGTAGAACCAGGCCAGGAGCCCAGCGATCGCGTTGAAGAACGCGTCGAACATCAGCAGGCCTTCCGTTCGTCGTCCGGCAGGGTGGCCGAACGGGGATGGGGAGATGGGTGGGTTCGCTCAGGCACGAGATCGATGCCGTGGGGGCCCCTGGGCCGGCAGCGGCCGAGGCGGCGCACGGCGAGCCACGAGCCGCGGCCAGCTCCGTGCACCTCGAGAGCTTCGAGCGCGTAGGTCGAGCACGAGGGGTAGAAGCGACACGGCGACCGCCGACCAGCGGCGCACCACCGATAGGCGCGCACCAGCCGGTGCAACAGCCCCGCCCGGAGCCCCATGCGTGGGAGATCGACGCCGCCGTCGTGCGCGAGGTCGAGACGGTGCTCGGTGTGGGTGGCGGTCACGGTCGATCGACCTGCGCCACTCGAGATGCGCCGGTGATCTGGTCGAGGGCCCGCTGCACGTGTCGTTCGAGCTCGGGGAACGTGAGGCCCGACGTCGCCACCGACCCGCCGACCAAGTATGCCCCCCGGGGTATGGGAGAGGCCGCGTGGAGCTGCCCGATGATGGCGCGCGACCGCCGCCGGAGGCGGTTCCGGGTCACGGCGTTGCCCGTTCGTTTGCCGAACGCACAGGCGACGCGCGGAGGGGTGCTCGGCGAGTCGGGCTCATCGGGGACATAGCTGATCCACACCGGACCAGAGCGAACCCGCCGCCCATGGCGGCGGAGTTCGTCGAAGGTGGCCCGATCGCGGATGCGCCAGATCAGGCCGACAGCCGGCTCCGGCCCTTGCGGCGACGCGCCTTCAGCACGGCGCGGCCGGCGCGGTCGGCCATGCGATGGCGGAACCCGTGGCGCCTGGCGCGACGACGGGTGTTGGGCTGGAAAGTACGCTTCACGGAATGGCCTCCTCGGGCCCACGGAACCTGCCGCGGGCGGCACCCCCGCCCACGGGAACCGTGGCAGGGGACGATCGTCGAGCGGACACCGACCTCACCGAACCGCCCACACGATGGAACTGTGACGACGACGCGCTCGGATCGGCACGGGGTCGCGCCTGGCGCAAGGCTAGAGGTACGCATCGGCGATGAGCAACTACACCGGCGTCACCCTCGCGCCGCGGCCGACCGCCCCGATCCCGCCTCCATACCCCCGTGGATGCCCGCCCGAAATAACATTCATGTGGTTCAAGGGTGCTGACCAGGGACGATCTTGCCCGGGTTGTGCGCTCGTGCAAGGGGTTCGTGGGCGGTGCTAGGTTCCGATCCTCGTCAGGAGGGTTCTCCGGACGACCACGAGGTGTCGGTGTCGAGACCTCCCTTGGGACACCCGGGAACCGTTGCCCCGGGCACCCTCATGCGTTTTCCACAGCTGTGGACCGGGTTGTGGATGTCGAGTCGTTCAGTGGAGGCGTCAGACAGGTGCGTGAAGCTGGTGTGCTGTGGGGCGCCTGCTCCGAGATCCTGAGGGCGCAGGTCTCCGAGGCCGTCTGGC
Organism: Acidimicrobiia bacterium; assembly: GCA_016649895.1. Classification (GTDB taxonomy): domain Bacteria; phylum Actinomycetota; class Acidimicrobiia; order Acidimicrobiales; family SKKL01; genus Actinomarinicola. The sequence goes on from JAENWR010000002.1 coordinate 29,124, forward strand.
TCACCTCGTTCAACTCCGCCGAACCTCTCGCCCTCGACCACGGCGTGCTCACCCTCACCGTGCCGAGCTCGGTGGTGAAGGAGCGCATCGAAGGCCGCTACCTCGCTCTGGTGCGCGACGCGCTGGTCGAGGCCGGCGCCGACGACATCGCCCTGGCCATCGAGGTCGCCACCGGGATCGCCGAAGCCGATGCCGGCTTCGAGGCGCTCGACGGTGGCGATGCCGACCGCATCATCGCCGAGGTGACCCCGGGCCCCGCCACGATCACCGCACCAGGCATCGATGATCGGGCCGGTCCGGCGCCCACCCCCGGCGGCGGCGAGCCTCGCTACACCTTCGAGGCGTTCGTCATCGGGTCGTCGAACCGCTTCGCGCACGCCGCGGCGCTGTCGGTGGCCGAGCAGCCCGGACGCTCCTACAACCCGTTGTTCATCCACGGGCATGCCGGACTCGGCAAGACCCACCTCTTGCAGGCCATCGCCCACTACGTGCGCAGCGTGTACCCCCGCTACACGGTGCGCTACGTCACCACCGAGAACTTCCTCAACCAGTTCGTCGACGCCATCCGCACCAACACGCCGAACGACTTCAAACGTCGCTACCGCGAGATCGACGTGCTCCTCCTCGACGACATCCAGTTCATCGAAGGTCGCGAAGGACTCCAGGAGGAGCTCTTCCACACCTTCAACCACCTCCACGACGCCAACCGCCAGATCGTGCTGTCGTCGGATCGACCCCCCGATGCGATGTCGACCCTCGAGGACCGGCTCCGCAGCCGCTTCAAGATGGGCCTCATCACCGACATCCAGCCGCCCGACTTCGAGACGCGGCTCGCCATCGTTCGCAAGAAGGCCGAACGGGAGACCACGTGGATCCCGCCCGACGTGCTCGAGTTCATCGCCACGCACGTGAAGGACAACATCCGCGAGCTCGAGGGGGCCCTCATCCGGGTATCGGCCTACGCGAGCCTCACGAAGGAGGCACTGTCGGCCGAGCTCGCCGAGCGGATCCTCGGCGACCTCATCGGCGACACCCAACCCCGCCTCATCACCCCGCAGCTCATCCTCGAGGCCACGTCGAAGATGTTCGATTACCCCATCGAGGAGATCATCGGGAAGAGCCGACGGCGTCCGCTCGTGACCTCGCGTCAGATCTCGATGTACGTGTTCCGCGAGATCACCGACCTCAGCTACCCGGCCATCGCCCGCGAGTTCGGGGGCCGCGACCACACCACGGTGATCCACGCGGTCGAGAAGATCTCGGCCCTCATGAAGGAACGACGTCAGATCTACGATCAGGTCACCGAGCTGATGCAGGTCATCCGGGGCGCCGACTGATGTCGCGCTGGTCCGGGGACAAACTGGTGGACGAGCTGTGGGTATCGCCAAGTTCGCGGGGGAGGGCTGGCACTCTGTCCACCGAACGACACGCCTGTGATTTCGCTGCTGTGCATGGCTGGGGACGAACCGCGCGGTTCGACACCACTGCTGACCTGCGCAGATGTCACGTCATCCACAATCCACAGCGCTTATTACGACCATCACCGGATCAACAGGTTCAGATCAACATAGAAAGCGGGAACCCAAGGTGAAGTTCCGATGCGAGCGCGAGGTCCTCGTCGAGGCCCTGGCGACTGCCGGCCGAGCGGTGTCGAACCGTGGCGGCACCCTGACGGCCCTCACCGGCATCCGTGCCGAACTGGTGGGCGACCGACTGACCCTCACCGGCACCGACCTCGACCTGACGATCTCGGTCGAGCTCGAGGTGTCGGGCGACGGCGACGGTGTGGTGGTTCTCCCCGCCAAGCTCACCTCCGACATCGTGCGGGCCTTTGGTGAGGGGAAGGTCGAGGTCACGGTTGGCGACGAGGAAGCCGAGATCGTCTCCGGCGCCGCCACCTTCACCGTGCTCCTGTTGGCACCCGAAGGGTTCCCGGTGCAGAAGCCGAGCGAGGCCGAGGCGGTGAACGTGCCGGCGAAGTCCTTCGCCACGGCCGTGAAGAAGGTGGTGCGGGCGGCGAGCCGCGACGAGACCCGCTCGGTCGCGCTCACCGGCGTGCTCATGGCGTCCGAGGACGGCGGGCTGCGGCTGGTGGCCACCGATTCGTACCGCTTGGCTCTCAGCGACCTGCCCGGCGTGTCGCTGCTCGAAGAATCGGCGCAGGTCATCGTGCCGGCGCGGGCCCTCTCGGAGCTGGTGCGCCTCATCGGCAACAGCGACGACACCGTCGCCGTTCGACTCGACCAGGGCACGGCATCGTTCAGCCTCGGGGCCAAGCAGATCACCACCCGCCTCATCGAGGCCGAGTACCCGAACTACCGAGGGCTCATCCCGGCGAGCCAACCCAACCGCCTCACGGTCGGTCGCGAGGCGCTGCTCGAAGCGGTCCGGCGTGTCGCCCTGATGGTGCAGAGCACCCCGACACCGATCCGCCTGGTGTCGACCTCCGAGCAGCTCGAGCTCATGGCGATCACTCCCGATCGAGGCGAGGCTCGTGAGGGTCTCGATGCCCAGTACGAAGGCGAGGACCTCACGGTGGCGTTCAACCCCGAATACCTTCTCGACGGGCTCGATGCCACCCAGGGCGACGAGGTCACCCTGCAGACCGTCGACGGGCTCAAGCCCGCGCTCCTGCGCTCGAACGACGACGAGGGCTTCCTCTACCTGTTGATGCCCGTCCGGGTCTCCTGACCCGGCGCCGTGCGAGTCGATCGCCTCTGGCTCACCGACTTCCGCAGCTACGCCAGCGCCGAGCTCCAGTTGGCGCCGGGGCTGACGGCGGTGGTCGGAGCCAACGGCGAGGGCAAGACCAATCTGGTGGAGGCCATCGTGTTCCTGGCCACCCTCGGTTCGTTCCGGGGCGCGCCCAACGACGCGCTCGTGCGTCTCGGGGCGCATCAGGCGGTCGTCCGGGCGGAGGGGGAGCGCGACGGCAGGGCGCTGCTGATCGAGGCCGAGCTGGCGGCTGGCGGCCGCAGCCGGGTGCTCGTGAACCGCCAACGCCTGGCGCGCACCCGCGATCTGTTGGGTGCGCTGCGCGTGACGGTGTTCGCGCCCGACGACCTCGAGCTGGTGAAGGGGGGGCCGGCCGAGCGCCGTCGCTACCTCGATGACCTCTTGGTGGCGGTCGATCCGCGCCACGACCGCACCCGATCGGACCTCGACCGGGTGCTGCGACAGCGCAACGCGCTCCTGAAGCAGGTGGGCGGGCGCCTCGACCCCGACGCCGCAGCCACCCTCGACGTGTGGGACACCCGCCTGGCCACGGCCGGCGCTGCCCTCGGTCGAGCCCGTCGAGAGCTGGTGGCGAACCTGGCACCGCTCCTCGGGTCGGCGTACGACGCGGTGGCGAGCGAGGCAGCCGAGGTGCACATCGTGCACGCATCGGAGTGGCTGGATCAGGGCTACGCCGAGGTGCTCGCCGAGGGTCGGGCCGCCGACGTACGGCGAGGCCTCACCCTCATCGGGCCTCACCGCGACGATGTCGAGCTGTCGATCGGACCGATGCCGGCCCGCACCCATGTGTCGCAGGGCGAGCAGCGGTCGTTGGCCTTCGCGCTGCGCATGGCTGGCCACACCTTGGTGACCGCCGAGGTGGGCTCCCCCCCGGTGCTCGTGCTCGACGATGTGTTCTCCGAGCTTGACTCCGGCCGTAGCGACTCGCTCCTCGAGGCTCTCCCCATCGGGCAGACGATCCTGACGACCGCTGGACGCTTGCCGCCGGGTGCACGACCCCAGCTCACGGTGCGGGTCGCCGGGGGCGATCTCACCACCGACTCCCCGGGCGTGCCTCCGGTCGGCACCGCCTGACCGCAGGTGCGACGATGGCCCGATGCCGTGGTCACCTCTTCCCGATGCCGATGGCCCGCCGCCGCAGAAGGTTGGCGAGTCGGTCGAGCGGGTGCTCCGCAGTCTCGGCGCTCCTCCCGTGGCGACGCTGAGCCTGCTGTTCGAGGCGTGGCCGGAGGTGGTGGGGGAGTCGATCGCATCGGCCACTCGGCCGTTGGCGCTCGAGGGTGGCCGGCTCTCGGTGGCGGTCCCCGACGGCGGCTGGGCGAGCCAGTTGCGGTGGATGGAGGTCGACCTGCTGGGGCGCATCGCGAAGCGCCTCGGCGAGGGTGTGGTCACTGGTCTCGACGTGCGCGTCCGCCCCGGCTGAAACCCTCGGGCGACATCGTCGCTCACCGGCCTCGGTTCGGTCACGAACGGCCTGGCGGCTGGTACACTCGACCTATCGCGATTCCCGGCCTGACCAGCGGTTTCTCAACCCGGACGCCAGAGATCGCCTCCCTCCACGGCGTGTGCAGCGCGCCCTGCCGAAAGGCCCCGCTTGGCTCAGCAGACTGACTCCTACGGCGCGAAGGACATCCAGGTCCTCGAGGGCCTCGAAGCGGTCCGGAAACGTCCCGGGATGTACATCGGTTCCACCGGTCCCACTGGGCTCCACCACCTGGTCTACGAGGTCGTCGACAACTCGGTCGACGAGGCGATGGCCGGCTACTGCAGCCGCATCGATGTGGCCCTCTTGCCTGGTGGTGGTTGCGAGGTGCGCGACGACGGCCGTGGCATCCCCGTCGAGCGGCATCCCAAGTACCCCGACATGTCGGCAGCCGAGGTCGTCCTCACCGTCCTGCACGCCGGCGGCAAGTTCGGCGGCCAGGGCTACAAGGTGTCGGGTGGCCTCCATGGCGTCGGTGTCTCGGTGGTCAACGCGCTGTCCAGCCGCGTCGAGGTCGAGATCGACCGCAAGGGCACCCGTCACTCGATGGAGTTCATCGACGGCGGGCGCCTCGACGTGCCGCTGCACCCCATCGGTGAATCGCCCGAGGGCCGCACCGGCACCACCGTGCGCTTCTGGCCCGACAGCTCGATATTCGACGACCTCACCTTCCGGGCCACCACCCTGCTCGAGCGCTTCCAGATGATGGCGTTCCTCAACAAGGGCCTCGAGATCACCTTCGCCGACCGGCGCGAGGATCCCGACGCCGCGCCCACGGTCTTCCGCTACGACGGCGGCATCATCGACTTCGTCAGCCACGTCAACGCCAGCAAGGACTCACTCTTCGACAAGGTCGGCTACTTCGAGCAGGTGGAGGACACCCAAGAGGTCGAGATCGCCTTCCAGTGGAACACCGGCTACAACGCCGATGGCCTGCACTCGTTCGCCAACGGCATCAACACCACCGAAGGCGGGATGCACGTCGAGGGGTTCCGCAAGGCACTCACCAACGTCGTCAACCGCTATGCGCGCGGCAAGAACCTCTTGAAGGAGAAGGAGGAGAACCTCCAGGGCGAAGACATCCGGGAGGGCCTCACCGCCATCTTGTCGGTCCGCCTCCAGGAGCCGCAGTTCGAGGGTCAGACCAAGGCCAAGCTCGGCAACGTGTCGATGCGCTCGCTCGTCGAGCGCGCCACCAACGAGAGGCTCACCGACTGGCTCGAGGAGAACCCGAACGAGGCCAAGGCCATCGTCACCAAGTCGACCCAGGCGGCACGGGCACGCATCGCCGCCCAGTCGGCCCGGGCCGCCACCCGGCGCAAGTCAGCGCTCGACGGCGCCGGCCTGCCCGGCAAGCTCACCGACTGCTCGTCGCGCAACCCCGCCGAGTCCGAGCTCTACATCGTCGAGGGAAACTCGGCGGGCGGCTCGGCCAAGGACGCACGCGACCCGCGCACCATGGCCATCCTCCCGATCCGCGGCAAGATCCTCAACGTCGAGCGGGCCCGCCTCGACAAGATGTTGAAGAACACCGAGGTGGGGGCGCTCATCCAGGCCATCGGCGGCGGGGTCGGCGAGGAGTTCGACGTCAGCAAGGCCCGCTACCACAAGGTGGTGCTCCTGGCCGATGCCGATGTCGACGGCAGCCACATCCGCACCCTGCTGCTCACCTTCCTCTTCCGACAGATGCGCGACCTGGTGGAGGCCGGCATGGTCTACATCGCCCAGCCCCCGCTGTACTCGACCGAGGTCGGCAAGTCGAAGGTGTACCTGAAGGACGATGCGGCCAAGGCGGCGTTCCTCGCCGAGTTCCCGAACCACAAGGCCGAGTTCCAGCGCCTGAAGGGCCTCGGTGAGATGGACGCCACCGAGCTGTGGGACACCACCATGGATCCCGACAAGCGCACGCTCCTGCAGGTCACCGTCGACCAGGCGGCCATCGCCGATGAGGTGTTCTCGGTGCTCATGGGTGACGTGGTCGAGGTTCGCAAGCACTTCATCCAGACCAACGCCAAGGACGTGAGGTTCCTCGACATCTGATGGCCGACGACGACCAGACGCCGAACGGCGACGAACCCACCGATCCCAATGCCACGTCCGACGACAGCGTGCCCGCGGTCGATGGTCCCGCGGGTGATGGGGCGGCCGAACCCACCGATGGCTTGTCGGTCGACGACGCGCTCGACGTCATCGTCGGGGGCGGCAACATCGTTTCCATCGAGATCGAGCGCGAGATGGAGCAGTCGTTCCTCGAGTACGCGATGTCGGTCATCGTGTCGAGGGCGCTGCCCGATGCCCGCGACGGGCTCAAGCCTGTGCACCGCCGCATCCTGTGGGCCATGTCCGAGGGCGGGCTGCGCCCCGACCGCTTGCACGTGAAGTGCGCCACCGTCGTGGGCGATGTCCTCGGCAAGTACCACCCCCACGGCGACCAGTCGGTCTACGACGCACTGGTGCGCATGGGCCAGAGCTTCAGCCTGCGCCACACGCTCGTCGATCCGCACGGCAACTTCGGCTCGCCCAGCGACCCCCCGGCGGCCTACCGCTACACCGAGTGCCGGCTGGCGCCAATCGCCATGCAGCTCCTCGCCCACATCGACGAGAACACGGTGGACTTCTCGCCCAACTTCGACGGCCGTCACGACGAACCCGACGTGCTGCCCGCCCGCTTCCCCAACCTGCTGGTCAACGGCAGCCAGGGCATCGCCGTGGGCATGGCCACCAACATCCCGCCCCACAACCTGGGCGAGGTGGCCGACGCGGTCACCCACCTGCTTGCCAACCCCGAGGCCACCACCGACGACCTGATGGCGTTTGTGAAGGGTCCCGACTTCCCCACCGGCGGCAAGATCATGGGGCGCGCCGGCATCGCCGACGCCTACCGCACGGGCCGCGGCTCGATCCGCATCCGGGCCACCGCCGAGATCGAGGAGCACAACGGTGGCGACCGCATCATCGTCACCGAGATCCCGTACCAGACGAGCGTCGAGCAGATCGAGCAGAAGACGGCCGAGCTGGTCGAGCGCCGCGACATCGAGGGCATCCGCGCCATCCGCAACGAGTCGGCCAAGGGCGTCACCCGCCTGGTGTTCGAGCTCAAGCGCGACGCCCCGGCACTGGTCATCCTCAACAACCTCTACAAGCACACGCCGCTGCAGACGAGCTTCGGCGTCAACATAGTGGCGCTGGTCGACGGCGTGCCGCGCACCCTCACCCTGCGCGACGCGCTCGTGGCCTACGTCGACCACCAGGTCGACGTGGTCACCCGCCGCACCGAGTTCCGCCTGAGCGAAGCGCTCCGCAAGGCCCACATCACCGAGGGCCTGGTGAAGGCCGTCGGCATGCTCGACGCCATCATCGCTCTCATCCGGGCATCGGAGAACCGGGCTGCTGCACGCGAGGGTCTCATGGTCGAGCCCTTCGGGTTCTCCGAGATCCAGGCCAACCACATCCTCGACCTGCCGCTCGGTCGCCTCACCCGCATCGGTCGTGCCGATCTGGAGGCCGAGCTGGCCAAGCTGCGTGAGGACATCACCGGCTACGAGGAGATCCTCGGTGACGACGGCAAGTTGCGCACGGTCATCCGCGAGGAACTGGCCGAGGTGCGCGCCAAGTTCGCGACGCCGCGCCGCTGCGAGCTGGCCGTCGACTACGGCGAGATCGACATCGAAGACCTCATCGACGACGAAGAGGTGGTCGTCACCCTGTCCGACAAGGGCTACGTGAAGACGGTGCAGATCGACGCCTTCCGCACCCAGGGTCGGGGCGGGCGCGGAGTGGCCGGCGCCAAGTTGAAGGACGATGACTTCGTCAACCACGTCATCCACACCACCGTCCACGCCTACCTGTTGTTCTTCTCCAACCGCGGCAGGGTCTACCGGCTGAAGGCCCACCAGATCCCGATGATGGACCGCACCGCACGGGGCACGGCCATCGTGAACCTGCTGCCCCTGCAACCCGACGAGCGGATCCAGGCGCTCATCGACACGCGCGACTACGAGACGAACCGCTACCTGTTCTTCGCCACCCAGCACGGCCAGGTCAAGAAGACGGCGTTCACCGACTACGACTCGTCGTTGAGGGCCGGGCTCATCGCGCTGAAGCTGCGCGAGGGCGACGAGCTCGTGTCGGTGTTCCCCACCAACGGCGATTCCGACATCATCATGACGTCGAAGCGTGGCCAGACCATCAGGTTCACCGAGACCGAGGTACGGGCGATGGGGCGTTCGGCCGCCGGTGTGCGCGGCATGCGCCTGCGCGACGGCGACGCGTTGGTGGCGGCCGATGCGGTGCGTGATGACGCCAACTACGTCATCGTCACCGACGCCGGTTACGGCAAGCGCACCGAGCCCGACAAGTACCCGCGCAAGGGCCGGGGCACCCAGGGGGTCCGCGGCATCGCCCTCACCGAGCAGCGCGGCGCGGTGGTCGCCGCGTTCATGGCCAGCGACGACGACCAGATCGTGGCGGTCAGCGACGACGGCATCCTCATCCGCATCAAGGTGGGCGAGATCTCGAGCCAGGGCCGCGCCGCCACCGGGGTTCGGGTCATGAACCTCGAGGCCGGCACCAAGGTGGCGTCGGTGGCCCCGGTGACGTCCACCGATGTGGTCGACCCCGATGATCCCGATGTCGATCACATCGACGAGTCCCAGCCCGAAGGAGCCGAAAGCGCCGCCGCCGGCACCGACACCTGATCGGGCCTCGCTCCTCGGGCCGTGCCAGTCGACGCGGTTCACATTCGAGCAGGACGTCCTTCCCCCCTCTCCCACGTCACGAGGAGGTTGGGCGCGTGCTCATCTCACGACCGAAGTCAGTTCTCGCCGGATCACGAGGCCCCGCGGCGGTGCCGCGTCGCGACGGCGGCCAGGTGGTACCGCTCATCGCCGTGCTCATCGTGGTGATGGGCGCCATCGCGTTCGGCGTGGTCACCGTCGGAGGTGTCCTGATCGATCGCGCGGTGGCCCGTTCGGCCGCCGACGCCGCGGCGCTCGCAGCGGCCGCCGGTGACGACACCGATGCCGCCGAGGTGGCTCGCGCCAACGGAGCCGACTTGGTACGCGTCGTCCGCGGTGGCGACGAGGTGGAGGTGACGGTCGAGGTGGGTCGCACCCAGGCCCGCGCCCGGGCGCGGGCCGTGCGCACGGTGGTGCCGCCGCCCGGGGAGGTGGTCACGCCATCCGCCGTGCCGAGGAGCGGCGACGCGATCCCGTAAGCTCCTCCGGATGTCCGATCGTCCAGGGGTGGACGCCCCCACCGAAGACGGCGCAGGGCCCCAGTCGGGTTCCGGGCCTGCCGATGCCGGACCCGACGCGTCCGACGATCGCCCCACCGATGTGCGCAGCGGCATCAAGGACCTCTTCGCAGCCGACCTCTTCGGTGCCGGCCCCAGCGATCCGCCGGCCGCACCTTCCCCGAGTCGGCCGGAGGCGGCCGAGCCCACCGAGGCGGCGAGCAGTGGACGTCTCCGGCTCCGCGAGCTGCTCGGCGGCGACGATCGCTCCGATCAGCAGGAGGACCCGTCGTTGCCGGGCTGGACCCGCGGCAAGCTGCGGGCCCGCAAGGTGCACCGCATCGTCCGGCGGGTCGACCCGTGGTCGGTGCTCAAGTTCTCGTTGATGTTCTTCTTCTGCGTCTGGCTGATGGCGGTGATCTCGGGCGTGCTCATCTGGGGCGTCGCCGTCGGGTCGGGCACCGTCGAGAACCTCGAGGGCTTCATCGCGCGACTCCTGTCGTTCGATGAGTTCCACTTCAACGCCGATCAGATATTCCGCCTCTTCGCCATGGGCGGGCTCATCATGGTGTTCCTGGCCACCGCCCTCGCCGCGATCTTGTCGGTGCTGTTCAACCTCATCAGCGATCTGATCGGCGGCATCCGCGTCACGGTCATCGAGGAGGAGACCACCCGTCGGATCGTGCGTCGGCCATGACCCGCCGTGCACCGGATCTCGGGTGGCCCGACGTCGTGGTGGGCGACTACGGTGCATCGTCCTGCGGGGCTATAGCTCAGTCGGTTAGAGCGCACCCCTGATAAGGGTGAGGTCGCTGGTTCGATTCCAGCTAGCCCCACGCAACCAGCTGCCGGTCCCACCGGTCAGCGAACCCGCAGGCCGCCGGAGGGAACCCCCGTGACGATGATCCGACGAGCGCTCATGGCCCTCGGGGTCGCCGGGCTGGTGGCGGCCGTGCTGCGCCTACGAGGTTCGGGCGGCACCCCTCCGAGCGAGGGTGGCTGGCGCGAGCTCAGCGGCCCGGATCTGCGCTGAAGGTGCCTGCCCCCCGCATCGCCGTCGTCGGCGTGGGCGCTGTCGGTGCCCGCGCGGCGCGGCAGCTGGTGTCATCCACCGAGGTCGGCACGGTCGTGCTGCGCGACATCGACGACACCCGGGTCGAGACCGCGGCTCGGTCACTCGGGTCCACCGCGGTCGCCGACCTGGGCCCGCACACGACCCCGCTCGACGTCGAGGTCGTGGTCCTGGCCACCCCTGCCGGTACCCATGTCGAGTTGGCGAAGGAGCTCCTCGGCCGCAACATCTCGGTGGTCTCGGTCTCGGACTCGGTCGACGACGTGCGCGGGCTGCTCGACCTCGACGCCGAGGCACGCGAGCGGGGGCGGTCGGTCGTGGTCGGTGCCGGCTTCTCGCCGGGGCTCACATGCGTGCTGGCCCGCCACGCTGCATCCTCGTTCACCGAGGTCGATGAGATCCACGTGGCCGTCACGGGCACCGGTGGTCCGGAGTGTGCTCGCCAGCACCACAGGGCGCTGGGTGGATGGGCCATCGATTGGCGCGATGGCGGCTGGATCTCGCGGCGAGGGGGATCGGGCCGCGAGCTCTGCTGGTTCCCCGACCCGGTGGGGGCGCAGGACTGCTACCGCGCGGCTCGGCCCGATGCGCTCCTCCTCGCGCCCTCGTTCGAGGGGATCAGCCGGGTCACGGCCCGGGTGTCCGCCACTCGGCGCGATCGCCTCACCGCTCGCCTGCCGATGCTGCGCAAGCCCCACCCCGAGGGTGGGCCGGGCGCGGTGCGCGTCGAGTTGCGGGGCCGTCAGGGCGACGCTCGCCAGGTCAGGGTGCTCGGCGCCATGGATCGGCCAGCGGTTGGTGCCGGCGCAGTGGCTGCGGTGGCGGCCATCGCGGTGGTCGGGGGCGACATCAGCCGCCCTGGCGCCGCGGGTCTGGCCGACCTGGTCGAGCCGGTTGGATTCCTCGCCGAGCTGGCGCGGCGCGGGGTGAAGGCGGCGGTGTTCGAGGGCGTCGACGCCTGACGCCAGCGGGTTCGAACGAGCGCCGAAACCACAACGATGTGACTTACGGTAAATGTCACGTGTGTCACTTGTTCGTGTACCGCGCTCGCCATGACGGAGCGTAGCAATCGCGCTCTGAGTGGCCGTTTGGCGTGCTTCTCGACCAGCAAATCGCGAAAACTAGTTCGTTCGACCCTTGTGGGAAGGGGCACCCAAAGGGTTGTCTTGTGACACCACCCGATAGGGACGTAGACGGTCGAACCGGACCGGTGCAGGAAGGGCGATACACGATGGGCGACACCCAGCAGCTGTCACAGCGGATCGAGGACCACCTCCCTCTCGTGAAGCACATCGTCTTCCAGGTAGCCGTCCACTTCCCTCGCCACGTCGACCGCGAGGACCTCGCTCGGGCGGGAGCCCTCGGCTTGGTCGAGGCGGCACGCCGCTACGACGGTGACCGAGGGGTGCCGTTCGAGCGGTTCGCCGCCCAGCGCATTCGTGGAGCGATCCTCGATGCCGTCCGTGCCGCCGACTGGGCGCCCCGCTCGGTGCGAACGCTCGGCCGCCGGCTCGAGGCCGCCGAGCAGCGTCTCGCCAGCCAGCTGGGCCGGGTCCCCGACCCCAACGAGATGGCCGACGAGCTCGGTATCTCCACAGCAGAGCTCGACCGGCTGCAGAGCCGCATGTTCCGCTCTGTCGTGCTGGCTCTCGAGCACGAGGTCAGCGACGACTCCGACGAGGACCTCACGCTCGTCGACGTGCTGACCGATCAGAACACCATCGAGCCGCTCGAGGAGCTCGAGACCCGCGAGATGCTCGGCTACCTCCGTGACGCCGTCGAGCTGCTTCCCGAGCGCCAGCGCCTCGTCGTGGTCGGCTACTTCCTCGAAGGCCGCACCTCACAGGAGCTCGCTCGCTTTCTCGGTGTCACCGAATCCCGCATCTCGCAGCTCCGCTCGGAGGCGCTCGAGATGCTCCGCGAGGGCATCGAGTCGCAGTACGCCGCACCCGCCGCTTCCGAGCCGGCCGTCGGCCGTGTCGCTCGGCGCAAGGCCGGCTACGCCTCGGCGATCTCCACCGCCAGCGACTGGCGAGACCGCCTCGACTTCGTCGACGACTACGAGGTCGAAGAAGAGCCGCCGGTGCCCGTCGGGGTTCGCTGGAGCTGAGCGACGACCTGGCGACCGAGGTTGCCTAGATGCGGATCGAGGTGTGCCAGCGGTCGATCACCGTGGCATCGCCGAACACCTCGAGGCGCGCCAATGGGATGCGTCCGAAGATCATGAGTGCGAGGTCTGACGCAGACCCTCTCGCCGCGATGTCGCCCTTGCCGTGAGCGTGGGCGACGTCGATCGTCGGCCCCTCCACGCGGATCATCCACTCGCCCTCACCGTCGACCTCGTCGGTTGCGTGGAGGTGGACCGTTGCCGCAGGGTCGGACCAGGGGTGTCGCTCGAGGCGACGGGGAACGATGACCTCGAACAGCTCGTCGATGATGTCGCCCGCCTGGGCGCGATCGAGCGGGCGGGGGCTGGTGATGGACGCCTCGGCATCCCAGCGGTGCATGGCGATCTCGTGCGCGGCACGGCGCGCCCAGAACACCGCGGGACGAGGTCCGAACCACGATGACGTGGGGTGGTCGGGCCCGATCGCAGCCAGTCGATCGGCGACGGCGTCGACCCCGTCGAGGACCCAGTCGGCGAGATCCTCGAGGTCGGGCTCCGGCTCCTCCGGCGCGCGCTGGAAGAGGTCGGGGTCGTCGGTGGCCACCTGGGCGAGTTGGAACCGCAGGACGCTTCCGACGTGGCGGTGCAGATCGATCAGGGTCCATCCCGGGCAGGTGGGCACATCGATGTCGACCGGCGTGACACCGGCGAACGCCTCGCCCTCGCGTCGGAGCGCATCGATGAGCCCGGCGTGTTCCACGATGCTCAGTCTGGCAGGTCGGCACTCGCGAGCGGGTGGACCGGAGGGGGTTCGATCGTGTCGACAGCCACAGGCGGCGACCACCAGGGAACGATCCGCGGCCCGAGCTCGAGGAGCACCATCCCGAGCAGCCCCACCCCACCGATGTTGATCCACTGCTCGGCGGGCGGCAGGTCGAGCGCGAAGAACTCGCGGGGAGGTCCCCACGTGAGCGCCACCGCGTACCCGATGGCCATGGCCACCAGGAGCGCGATCCGGTACGTGGTGAGTGGCCGGCACAGCAGGCTCAGCACGTAGAGACCGAGCACGAGCAGAACGCAGACGGCGACGGTGCGGGCTTCGTCGAGCTCGACGCCGTCGGCGGTTCGGGCGATCTGGTATGCGACGAAGGCCGCCAGGCCGCTGACGATCCCGGACGGGACGGAGAAGCGGACCACCCGGTCGACGAACCCCGGCTCGGCCCGGCGCACGTTGGGTTCGAGGGCGAGGAAGAAGCCGGGGATCCCGATGCTGAACGTGCCGATCAGGGTGAGGTGGCGGGGGAGGAAGAGGAACGGGACCGAGAACACGCCGGTCATGGCGGCGAGCACCACCGCGTATGCCGCCTTGGTGACGAACAGGTTGGCGACCCGCTCGATGTTGTTGATGACGCGCCGGCCCTCGGCGAGGACGAGAGGCAGCGTGGCGAAGGAGTTGTCGAGCAGGACGAGCTGGGCCACGGCCCGCGCCGAGGCACTTCCAGCGCCCATGGCGATGCCCATGTCGGCATCCTTGAGGGCGAGCACGTCGTTCACGCCGTCGCCGGTCATCGCCACCACGTGCCCCTTGTGCTGCAGGGCGGCCACCATGGCCCGCTTCTGATGGGGCGTGACCCGTCCGAAGACGGTGCTGGCGTCGATCGCCACCGCGAGCTCGGCGGTGTCGGTGGGCAGGTCGCGGGCGTCGCGGGCATCGCCGATGGCCTCGACCCCGACTCGGCGCGCCACCGCGGCGACCGTTGCGGGGTGGTCGCCCGAGATCACCTTCAGGGTGATCCCCTGGCCATGGAAGTAGGACAGGATCTCGGCGGCGTCAGGCCGGATCTGGTCCTCGAGCATCACCAGGGCGACCGGCACCATGTCGCCGGGGAGGGCTAGGGCGGCGGAGCCCTCGTCGAGTGCGATGTCGGTGCGGGTGAGCAGCACGATGCGTCGGCCGGCTTCGGCGTGCTCGGCGAGCTCGGCCTCACACTGGTCGATACGTGCGACGCTTGCGGCCGGAACCGCCCCCAGGACGACCTCGGGTGCGCCCAGGACCCATGTGCCACGACCCTCGAAGCTCACCGCCGCCCACTTGCGTGCCGACGAGAAGGGGACGACTGCGGTGGGCGTCCAACCCGTGGCTGCGGGGAGGGCATCGCCGATGGCCGTGAGGGTCGCATTGGGGTTGGGATCGGCGTCGACGAGCGAGGCGAGCGCCGCTGCGATGGTGTCGGCATCGAGAGGGGGGTCGGTGTCGGAACCGAGAGGGACCGTCTCGGCGAAGGAGATCTCGCCGGTGGTGATGGTGCCGGTCTTGTCGAGGCACAGGGTGTCGACGCGCGCCAACAGCTCGACCGATGCGAGCTCCTTGGCGAGGGCTTTGCGCCGGGCGAGGCCGAGGATGCCGACGATGAAGGCGATGCTCGTGAGGAGCACCAGGCCGTCGGGCACCATGGCGACGGCCGCGGCAACCGTGCCGCGCAGCGCGTCCTGCCACCGGTCCTCGGCCCTGAGCAGCGAGATGAACAGGAGCAGCGACACCGGCGGGATGATGAACGTGAGCCAGCGCAGGATGGTGTTGATGCCCGTGCGCAGCTCGGAGTGGGCCAGCTGGAACCGTCGGGCCTCCTCGGCCAGCGCGCTGGCATAGGCCTCGGCACCGATGCGGGTCGCCCGGTAGTAGCCCGATCCGGCGGCGACGAAGCTGCCCGACATCACCTCGTCACCATCGGCTTTGAGCACCGGGTCGGACTCGCCGGTGAGCAGCGACTCGTTGGCCTCGAGGCCGCGGCTCACGAGGACGACGCCGTCGACGACGACCTGATCGCCGGGTTGGAGCTCGAGCACCTCGTCGGCCACCACCGCGGAGACGCCGATCTCGGTGACGGCTGAATCACGCACCACCCGTGCCCTCGGGGCGTTGAGCACGGCCAGCTTGTCGAGCTCGCGCTTGGCTCGAAGCTCCTGCACGATGCCGATGACGCTGTTGCTCACGACGACGCCGGCGAACAGCGCGTCGGGGCCGGGCGCCGCCACCAGGATGAGCGCCAGCATCACCAGGATGATGCCGTTCACCGGGGTGACGACGTTGGCACGGACGATCTGACCGAGCGTGCGGCTGGGGGCGTCGGGCACAAGGTTGACGCGCCCTGATCGGGTTCGATCGTCGACCTCGCTCGCGGTCAGTCCAGGCAGGGGCGGAGCATGCGGGGCCATCCTGGCCAGACGCTACACGGACGTCTCCGGTTCCCGGATCGTCCCGTGTCGTCGCTGCTCGCTCCACCCTCGGCGCCGGCTCGGGCCCGGGTACCGTGTTCCGGGTGACCGCCGCCGCCAACCGTCCGTGCCCCGGTGCCGCGGTGGTCGCTGAGGCGCTCACGCTCGCCCGCGGCGGCAACGTCGCTCTGAGCGACGCCAGCTTCTCGATCGCGGCCGGCACTGTCTCCGCCGTCATCGGCCCCAACGGCGCAGGCAAGTCCACGTTGCTGCACGCCATCGCCGGCCTGCTCGCACCGGCGGCCGGGACGCTCGAGGTGCTCGGCCGGACAGCTGGACCGGGCTCGTCCGACGTCGCCTACGTGCTGCAGGGCACCAGGGTGCACGAGCACCTTCCCGTGTCGGTGCGAGAGGTCGTGGCGATGGGTCGGTATGCCGCTCTCGGCCCGTTCCGCCGGATGCGCCCGGGTGACGACGCGGCCATCTCGAGCGCCATGGAGCGGCTCGACATCGCCGACCTGGCATCTCGGCAGATCCGCGAGCTGTCGGGCGGACAGCGCCAGAGGGTGTTCGTCGCCCAGGGCATCGCCCAGGAGGCGCCCGTGTTGCTGCTCGACGAGCCGGTCACCGGGCTCGACCTCGTCTCGCGGCGCAGGATCCTCGAGGTGGTGACCGCCGAGCGGGTTGCGGGCCGGGCGGTGGTGATGACCACCCACGACCTGGGCGAGGCCGCGCATGCCGACCACGTGCTGCTGCTGGCCGGCCGCGTCGTGGCGAGTGGACCGCCTGAGGAGGTGCTGGTGTCGACGAGTCTGGCCGAGGCCTATGGCCAGCGGCTGGTGCACCTGGGCGACAACGTGGTCATGCTCGACGACGCGCCGCATCACCACCACCCGCACTAGCCATGCACGAGCCCTGGCTCCGGAGGGCAGCGGTTCACCGGTTCATGCGAGGGTTCGCCACCGCGCACACGTCGGCGAAGCCCACCGGCCCTTCGGTGTCGAACAGGTCGCAGCGGCTCACCGCGACGCCGTCGGTGCCGATGTGGGCGCCGACCTCGAGACCGATCCACTCGCCATCGGGCAGGCGCCCCAGGTACACGGTGATGTCGGCGTTGATGAACGTCAGCCCGAGGTCGCCCGAGTTGCCGAGCGGGCTGGCGAAGTCGGCGGCGAGCACGGCGCGTTGGAAGGGTGTGAGGGGCTCGCCGTCGAGCAGGGTCCGGTCGTCGCGGATCCACACTTGCCGCTGGGCGTCCGTGCCCATGCCTCGGCCCTCCACCGCCCTGATCTGCATCGAGCTGATCGAACGCTGGCCGGAGGCGGCTGGTTCAGCGATGTCGTCGGGATGGGGGACGTCCCAGTTGGCGCGGCTCCAGACGTTGCCTTCGGGGTGGGGACCGGTGCGCAGGAGCACGACCGTGGCGCGTGCGACGTCGCGCCCACCGACGGCCAGCCACACCTCGACGATGCGGATCCGTCCACCGTCGCGGGTGCGCTCGTGGCGCACCACGACCGGCTCCATGGTGGGCGAGCGGAACAGGTCGATGGTGAGCCGAGCCGGGCGGAATCCGTCGGTCGCGTGGTCGTCCACCTCGACGGTGCGGGCCACGATGCCGGCCAGGAGGCGGCCGTGCATCATGTCGGCCGACCAGGGGCTGCGCGCCTCAGGCCGGGGTTCGTAGTTCCCATCGGCGTCGAGGGTGTAGAACGCGTCGAGGCTCATGCCGGATTGCCGATGCCGCGGATGAGGTCGAGGAGACCGGCGTGCACCAGGCCGTTGGTGCCGAGGCCGCTGCCGTTGGCCGATCCGTCGCGCCCGTCGGTGGAGGTGAACCGGCCACCCGCCTCGCTCATGATCACGGGCATGGGAGCCACGTCCCAGATCGCGGCGCCGGGGTCGAGCATCGCCTCGGCCCGGCCCATCGCCACCATGGCGTAGCCGTAGCCGTCGCCCCAGGTGCGCACGTGCACGCCGGCGCGCTGCACGGCGTGGAGCAGTTCGGTGGTCCAGTTGGTGAGGCCGCTCGTCATCAGCCAGGAGTCGCGCACCTCGTGGTGGGTCGACACGTGCGCCGGCTCGCCGTTGGCGAAGCAGCCCAGACCACGGCCGGCCCACACGGTCTCGCCGAGGGCCGGGATGTTGACGACCCCGATGGCCGGTCCGTGCTCGTCATCGAGCGCCAGCAGGTTCGAGTAGAGGGGCACCCCGTGGGTGAACGCCTTGGTGCCGTCGATCGGGTCGATGATCCAGGTGCGGCCGCTGGTGCCCTCGTGCGTGGCTTCCTCCTCGCCGAGGATGCTGTCGTCGGGGTAGGCGGCAGCCAAGCGCTCGCGGATGAGGCGCTCGGCGCCACGGTCGGCGGCGGTGACCGGGGTGCCGTCGGCCTTGTCGTCGATCACGAGGTCGCGCGACCGGAAGTGGCGCAGCGTGAGCTCTCCGGCCTCGCGCAGGATGTCGACGGCGGCGTCGAGGAGACCGGGGTCGACGGGAGGCGGACCGTCAGGAGGGGACGATGGGGTGTCGTTCACGCAAGGATCTTGGCACCACGGCATCGAGCGGTCAGACTCTGCACCTCTACGGCGTCCAGCTTGGGGGCAACATGACGACCGCTGAACCGATCCTCTACAACCCGTTCGAACCCGGGTACTTCGACGACCCGTACGCCCAGTTCGCGCAGCTGCGCGAGCTCGACCCGGTGCACGCCACGCTCGACGGCAACTGGATGCTGTTCCGCTACGACGACGCCTTCCGGGTCCTGCGCGATCCCACCCTCAGCGTCGACGATCGCAACATCCGTTCGAGCGCCAAGTCCGAGCAGTTCTCCGACATCCGTGGCACCGACAAGGAGGTGCGGTCGATGCTCGGGCTCGACCCGCCCGACCACGACCGGTTGCGACGCCTGGTGTCGAAGGCGTTCACCCCGCGGGCCATCGAGGCGCTCCGTCCTCGGGTGCAGCAGCTCGTCGACGAGGCGCTCGATCGGGTGGCTGGCTCGGGCCGCATCGACCTCATCGCCGACCTGGCGTTCCCGCTGCCGTTCCAGGTCATCTCCGAGATGCTGGGCATGCCCGACGCCGACATGCTGCTGATCAGGGAGTGGTCGAACCACCTGGTGGAGACGCTCGACCCGATCATCTCCGACGACGACGCCCGCACCGCCATCGAGTCGAGCCTGAGGATGTCGGAGTACCTCCAGGAGGTCATCGCCTGGAAGCGAGCGAACCCGGCCGACGACATGCTCACCGCGCTCATCGCGGCCGAGGAGGACGGCGACCGCCTCAGCTCGGCCGAGCTCGGCGCCCAGGTGTCGTTGCTGTTCATCGCCGGACACGAGACCACGGTGAACCTCATCGGCAACGGCACCCGCGCCCTCCTGCACCACCCCGACCAGTGGGGTCGCCTGCTCACCGAACCCGACCTGATCACCAGTGGTATCGACGAGCTGCTTCGGTTCGACCCCCCGGTGCAGATCTCGCGGTGCATCACGCTGGCCGACATGGAGATCGACGGCCACACGATCGAGGCCGGGTCGTTCATGGCCACTGTGCTCGGTTCGGTCAACCGCGATCGGGCCAAGTGGGGCCCCACCGCCGACCAGCTCGACCTCAGCCGCTGCGACGCCGGCCAGCACCTGTCGTTCGGCAGTGGCCACCACTACTGCCTGGGCGCGTCGCTCGCCAAGCTCGAGGGGCAGGTGGCCATCGGCACGTTCGTGCGGCGGTTTCCCCACGCCCAGCTCGACGACGGGCCGGCCGAGTGGAACGGCCGCATCAACCTGCGCGGCCTCGAGCGCCTCCCGATCACCCTCGGCTGAGGAGGGGGACCGCGCTACTCGGCGTCGGTGGCGGCGACGATGGCTGCTGCGGCGGCGTGGTCGCCGTCGACCTCGAGCGCGGTGAGCGGCATCCGCCGGTAGAGCAGCAGGACGAGGTCGGAGGCGTTTCCCCGCACCGTGGCGGCCACCTGACCCTGCCCCCGTGGTCCACGAGCTCCCGGTGTCGGTGGCGTGCAGGCGAACGGCGGGCCAGATGGTGTCGAGCGCGCCCTCGGTCATGATCGACAGGAACTCCGAGACCCCATCGTCGGCCACGTCGGGATCGAGCGACGTGGTGGTGACGCCGGTGGCCGATTCGGCATCCCACCGGCAGCCCGGCACCGGCACCGCAAGGTCATCGGCCCCCGCCACCACGGCCGCAAGCCGACCCGACTCGGCCTCGATCACGTCGACAGGTTCGAACACGGGCAGCAGCGTATGCGCTCCTGGACGGGGTGGCCCGGGTGGTTCCGGCGCGCCGCCCCGGCGTCGCGCAGCGGCCAGACTGGCACCCGATGATCGATCTTGCCGCCCGCCGACCTCTGGTTCCCGCCGTTCGCACGGTGGGGCTCGTCGCCGTGGCGGCGGTCGTGCTCGCCGTGCTCTCGAGCAGCGGGTCGGCCGAGACGGCTGGTGACGCTCCGCCCGAGTGGCCCACCGCCGTGCCGTCCGGCACCGGCGACCACTGGGTCGATCCCGCGTCGGCCGGCCACCCGTGGGGCGACGCCGTCGACGGGATCCTCACCTTCCGGGGGAACCCCACCCGCACCTTCTACGGCACGGGCCCGTTGCCCACCGACCCGGTGCGACAGTGGCGCTACCCCGACGCCGCCATGTGCACCGAGTCCGAGGTAGAGCAGGGCGACCACAGCGGCACGTTCAACTGGTGCGGCACTGGCTGGACCGGACAGCCGTCGGTGTTCGAACGCGATGGGCGCACCTGGGTGGTGTTCGGCGCCTACGACCGCGGCATCCACTTCGTCGACGCGGCCGACGGTTCCGACATCATCCCCACGTTCTTCACCGGCGACATCATCAAGGGTTCGGTCACCGTCGACCCCGACGGCTTCCCCCTCGTCTACAGCGGGTCGCGCGACAACCTCATGCACATCGTGGCCTTCGACGGCGACGAGCCCCGCGAGTTGTGGACCTTCGACGCCGCATCGGTCGATGGGCTGTGGAACGACGACTGGGACGCATCGCCGCTGGTGATCGACGACCACATGTTCCAGGTGGGCGAGAACTCGTGGTGGTTCGTGTGGAAGCTGAACCGCGGCTACGACACCGAGGGGCGGGTCACCGTCGACCCCGAGCTGGTGTTCCAGGCGCGTGGCTGGGACGACGAGCTGCTCGACGACCTGGGCGACGAGCAGGTGTCGATCGAGAGCTCGATCGCCATCTCGGGCGACACGGCCTACTTCGCCAACTCCGGTGGCCTCGTGCAGGGTTGGGACATCTCCGGTCTGCGCGACGGCGAGGACCCCGAGCGGGTGTTCCGCTTCTGGACGGGCGACGACACCGACGCCACCGTGGTGATCGACGACGAGGGCTTCCTCTACGTGGCGAGCCAGCACGAGCGGTTCAACGACCGCGCCGCTGAGGTGGGCCAGATCATGAAGCTCGACCCCTCGCGCCCCGACGACCCGCTGGTGTGGTCGGTGCACGACCCCGACGGCAAGGGAGTGTGGGCCACCCCGGCCATCCACCGCGACGTGCTCATCGTTCCGACCGACGGGGGTCGCATCCTGGCCATCGATCGCGCCACGGGCGAGGTCCGGTGGGACATGTTCCTGCGTGGCCCCACCTGGCAGTCGCCGGTGGTGGTGGACGACGTGCTCGTACAGGGCGATTGCCGGGGCGGGGTGCTGAGGGGCTTCGATGTGTCCGACACGACGGTGGTTCCGCCCCAGCTGTGGTCGGTCGAGCTCGGCGGCTGCATCGAGTCGACGCCTGCTGCGTGGAACGGACAGATCTTCGTGGGCACCCGGGGCGGGTTCGTCCACGCCGTGGGCCAGCGCGAGGACGAACCGCTCGTGAGCCTGCCGGGTGGCGACTGAGCCGTCGGAGCGGCGTCAGCCGACGGGCGTGACCTGGATGCGCGACGCCACGAACTCTCCGATGCCCACGTGCTTGCCGTCGATCTCGACGATGGTGGTGCCGTCGGGCGAGACCGAGGCGACGATGCCGACCGTCCCGGGCATCACCGACGAGCTCTCGAGGAAGTCGAGGAGACCGGAGGTGAACTCGAGCTCCTCGGTGATGCGTCGCACGGTGAACTGGTCGCCCACCTCGACCGCGTCGAGCGTCGTCGTTCCGGGTGCCACCTCGTAGGCCGAGCCGGGGATCGGGTTGCCGTGCGGGCAGGTGGTGGGCTCGCCGAGCACCCGGGCCATGGCGACCTCGACGTTCTCGGAGATGATGTGCTCCCACTTGCCAGCCTCCTGGTGGGCCTCGGCCCACGACAGGTGGAGGACATCGGTCAGGAACCGCTCGGCGAGACGGTGGCGGCGCACCACGGTGGTGGCCAGCGACTGGCCGTAGTCGGTGAGGCGGATGGTGCGGTCGACGTCGACGAGGCCCTCGGCCTCCATGCGGCGGATCATCTCCGAGACAGCAGGGCGAGACACCTCGAGCCGTTCGGCGATGCGGGCCTGGATGACGTCGACCTCGTCCTCGTGCAGTTCGTAGATGGTTTCGCAGTATTCCTCGAAGGCCGGATGGAACTCGGGAGTCTTGTAGATGGCCATGACCGGGAGTCTACGAGCGGGGTCTGCGTCGTGCGCTGGCTGATCTACCGTCGTGGGATGCGAACTCGAGCGCGAACGATCCTGGTGGCGTCGGTCTTGGTCCTCGGCGCGTGCTCCGACAGCGGCGGCGACGACGAGGGGGCCGAGCCGGCGCCGTCGGTCACCGAACCGGCCGGCACCACCACCACATCGACCTCCGGCGAGAGCACCACGACGTCCACCGCGGCGGCCACGGGCTGCCCCGACTCGATGCCGATGACCGCCGAGCTCGGCGATCTCGAGGTCGCCGCCGAGGGGTTCGACGGCGATGGCGACGGCGCCGCCGACGAGCTCTCGGTCGTTGCTACAGCAGACGACGAGTGGCAGGTGCGGGTGGCCTGGGCGGCAGGTGGCTCGACCGGCGCCCCGATCGTCGACGCGTTCATGGGTGCGCGTCCGCTCGGCGGCCACGACCTCGACGGTGACGGCATCGACGAGGCGTTCATCGCCATCTCCGGGCCCGCGTCTGGGATGCTGGTGGGCCTCTATCGCACCGACGGCTGCGACCTGGTCCCGGTGCTCGATGCCGGCACCGGGCAGCCGTTCGTGTTCCCGGTGACCGCTTCCATCGGCGCCTTCTCCGGTGCGTCGTGCGGTTCGATCGGCAACATCGCCCTCATCAACGGCGAGCTCATCGACGCCGACGCCGGCGAGTACGAGGTGGCCGAGACTCCCTACGTCTACGACAGCACCTCTGGTTCGCTCACCGCCGCACCGGGCGACGGCGGGTCAGCCGGGTTCGACGAGGCCGGCCGGCTCGCCACCCTCGACTGCGGCTCACTCGACGGCGCGCTGTAGCAACGTTCTCCCCCGGGCATGTCGCCGATGGCACGCCGGTCGGGCTGGGGTGTCGACGGGCTCGCGAGCTAGCGTCGAGTCCCGTGAGCACCACCGCCCCTGCCATGGCCACCGCCACCCTTCCCTCCCGCTCCGGGGCCGATCGAGCCATGCGCCGCCTGCTCCGGCTCCCCGTCGATGCCCCCAAGGCCAGCCTGCTCGACGGGCAGAGCGCCTTCAGCACCTCGATCGCCATCTCCGCGACCCGCTGCCTCATCACCTACGTGCTCCTGCCGGTGCTGCGGCCCATCATCGACCTCAGCGGCGGGGTCGGGCCGGCGCTCGGGCTGTTCGTCGGCGTCGTCTCGATGGCGGCCATCACCTACTCGATGCGGCGGTTCTTCGCCGCCGATCACAAGTACCGGTGGCACTACGCCGCCATCGGCGGCGCCATCTTCGGGCTCCTCATCGTGCAGACCGTCGTCGACGTCGAGGCCCTCCTCGGCTGATCCCCCCGCCGGCGCGGCAGTCCGGCAGGATGGGCACGAGGAGACCCCATGGCCCAACCCCCGCCCCCGCCCCGACTCGACGAGATGCTGCGCTCGATCCTGACCTCGCGCGTCTACGAGGTGGCGGTCGAGACCCCGCTCGATCTGGCCCCGCGGCTGTCGGCGCGGCTCGGCTGCTCGGTGCACTTCAAGCGCGAGGACCTGCAACCGGTCTTCAGCTTCAAGTTGAGGGGGGCCCACAACAAGATCGCCCACCTCGCGCCCGACGAGCTCGAGCGCGGGGTCATCACTGCCAGCGCCGGCAACCACGCGCAGGGCGTGGCGTACTCGGCCCGTCACCTGGGCATCCGGGCGCTGATCGTGATGCCCGAGACCACACCCTCGATCAAGGTCGACGCGGTGCGCGCCCTCGGTGCCGAGGTGGTCCTCATCGGCGACAACTACAGCGAAGCCCAGGACCACTGCGACACGCTCATCGAGTCGACGGGCATGACGTTCGTGCACCCGTTCGACGACCCTCTCGTGGTGGCGGGTCAGGGCACCATCGCCGACGAGATCGTGCGCAAGGCCACCGGTGGGCTGCACGCCGTGTTCGTCCCGGTGGGCGGTGGTGGGCTCATCTCCGGCATCGGCGCCTACCTCAAGGCCGTCGTACCCACGACGCGGGTGATCGGGGTGGAGTCGATCGAGGCCGATGCCATGACCCGCTCGCTGGCCGCAGGACATCCCGTCGACCTCGACGAGGTGGGGATCTTCGCCGACGGCGTGGCGGTCCGCCGGGTGGGCACCTACACCTTCCCGCTGGCCCGCCAGGTCATCGACGAGATCGTCACGGTCACCAACGACGAGATCAGCGGCGCCATCAAGGACGTCTTCGACGACACCCGAACCATCGTCGAGCCGGCCGGGGCCTTGTCGGTGGCGGGGATGAAGCGGTGGGCCGAGGAGCACGACGTGGCGGGCCGGCACCTCGTGGCCGTGCTGAGCGGTGCCAACATGAACTTCGATCGCCTGCGGTTCGTGGCCGAGCAGGCCGAGCTCGGCGAGGCGCGCGAGGCGCTGTTCTCGGTCACGATCCCCGAGCGGCAAGGTTCGTTCCGTGACTTCTGCGCCACCCTCGGTCGCCGGGTCATCACCGAGTTCAACTACCGGCTCAATGGCCGCGACGCCGCCCACATCTTCGTCGGCGTCAGCACCGAGTCGCGCCGCGATGCCGCCTCGCTGGCCGACACCCTGCGCGCTCGTGGGTACGACACCGTCGATCTCTCCGACAACGAGGTGGCCAAGCTCCACGTTCGCCACATGGTGGGCGGGCGCGGCCCCGATGGGCTCGACGAGCTCCTCTTCCGGTTCGAGTTCCCCGAACGGCCGGGAGCGCTCATGGGGTTCCTCGAGACCCTCGGCGGCCGCTGGAACATCAGCCTCTTCCACTACCGCAACCACGGAGCCGACGTCGGTCGGGTCCTCGCCGCGTTCGAGGTGCCCGCCGCCGACCACGACGAGTTCCGCTCGTTCCTCGACGCGCTCGGTTACCGGGCGCACAGCGAGGTCGACAACCCTGCCTACGACAGCTTCCTGACCCGACACGAGGGGGGTCGGACGGAGTGACGACGCTGGACCGCTCCATCCGCGACGCCACCATCGACGATGTCGACGAGATCCTCACCCTCATCGGCGAGCTGGCCGACTACGAGCACCTCCGCCACGAGGCGGTGGCCACCACCGACCAGCTGCGCGAGCACCTCTTCGGCCCCGACCCTGCCGCCCACGTCCTCATCGTCGAGACCCTCTCGGGCGCCGTGGCCGGCTTCGCCCTCTGGTTCCGCACCTTCTCCACGTTCGTGGGGGTGCCGGGCATCTGGCTCGAGGACCTGTTCGTGCGTCCCGAGCATCGGGGGCACGGTCATGGTCGTGCCCTCATCGAGCGCCTGCGCGCCATGACCGATGGTCGCGTCGAGTGGGCGGTGCTCGACTGGAACGAGCCGTCGATCGCCTTCTACCGAGGCTTGGGTGCTCGCCCGATCGAGGGCTGGACCCGCTACCGCTGGACCCTCGGCTGACGTGCCGAACCGGTCTGTCCCTGGTTTCCGTCGCTGGGCGACGACAACGAGGGACAGTGTGACCCACGCTCCTAGATCAGTCGTCGGTGATGTCGGTGGTGCCCTGGTCGAAGTAGCCCTGGTGCTGGATCGGCTCGGTGATCGTGGTGATCACCCCAGCGATGTTGGCGATGATGCGCTTGAGGTAGCGGTGGAGCCCCGCCCGGGGCACCGCGTGGTGGCCGGGGAGGTCGGAGTGCATCCACTCGCGGATGTGCCCCTCCTCCTGGGCGCGCATGGCGTCGGCACGGGCGCGGAAGTCGGCCACGCGCTGGGGGTCGGGATCGACGAGCAGCTCGGCCACCTCGTCGAGCATCGCCGAGATCGCCATGTGGACGTCGATGAACTGCTGCACGTCGTCGGCGCCGGAGAAGTCGACGCCTTCGTCGGAGAGGTCGAAGACGTTCTTGGCCTGGTCGCCGATGCGCTCGATCTTCTTGATGAGCAGGATGTAGCCGAGGACGTCGCCGATGTCGTCGGCGCCCTGCACCGTGACGTGCACGATCAGCTCTCGGCGCAGCTCCTGTTCGGCCCGGTTGATGCGGCTGTCGGTGGAGTGGATCTCGTCGGCGACGTCGGCAGGTGGCACAACGGGCGATACCTCCGCAACGGTCCCAACCCCGTGACCCCGGTCGACCCCACCACCTACCACTGGTTCACCGGCGATGCGATGGTGCACGGCATCTCCCTGGGCGAGGGCCGCGCCGAGTGGTACCGGGCCCGCCACGTCCGTTCGACGCGGGTGTCAGAGGCACTCGACGAGGTTCCGGTGCCGGGTGAGCGCCACGGCGGGATGGAGACGGCCAACACCAACGTCGTCGGCATCGGTGGTCGCACGTTCGCGCTGGTGGAGGCCGGTGCGCGTCCGGTGGAGCTGAGCCGCGAGCTCGACACCATCGAGCACTCGAACTTCGGCGGCACGCTGCCCAACGGCTACGCCGCCCATCCCAAGGTGGATCCGGTCACCGGTGGCCTGCACACGATCGCCTACCACTGGGCGCTGCCCGACCTGCAGTACGTGGTGGTGCGACCCGATGCCACGGTCCGCCAGGTGACCGACGTGCAGGTGCCCGGCAGTCCCATGTTGCACGACTGCTCGATCACCGAGCGGTGGATGGTGGTCTACGACCTCCCTGTGGTCTTCGACCTCGAGTCGGCGGCGGCCGGCGCCAGCTTCCCCTACGGCTGGGACACCGGCTTACGGCGCTCGGGTCGGGCTCATCCCCCTCGGCGGTTCCGGTGCTGCCGTCCGCTGGTTCGACGTGGGCCCGTGCTACGTGTTCCACCCGCTCAACGCGTTCGACGACGGCGAGCGCGTGGTGCTCGACGTGGTGCGCTACGACCGGATGTTCGATGCCAACCGGCTGGGTCCCGACGACTCGGCGCCCCACCTGTGGCGCTGGACCATCGACACCGCTACGGGCACGACGCACGAGGAGCAGCTCTCTGACCTGCCGTTCGAGTTCCCCAGGGTCGACGAGCGCAGGGTGGGCCGCCGTCACCGGTATGGCTACGGAACCACGATCGCGCGCGGCACCAGCGGCAACGAGTTCGCCGGTCAGCTCGTGCGCACCGATGCGAGCGACGGCACGACGCAGGTGGTCGATCTGGGCGCCGGTCGCACCTCGGGCGAGTGGGTGATGGTCCCGCGCGACCACGGCAGCGCCGAGGACGACGGATGGCTCCTCAGCCTGGTGCACGATGCGACGACCGACCGCAGCGAGGTCGTGGTGCTGGCCGCCGATGATCTCGCCGGCGGGCCGGTCGCGGCAGTGGAGCTTCCCAACCGCGTGCCCGTCGGGTTCCACGGCAACTGGGTCGCCGACGATCGGTGACCGGACGCGGAAGGGGCCCGGCCGTGTGGCCGGGCCCCTCGCGTTCAGTCCTCGTTGCTCCTCGAAGAGGAGTGCCTGTTGCTACTGGGCGAGGAAGGTCTCGTGGAAGCGAGCCCGAGCACCAGGGGTGCCCTGGCCCATGCTGCCGTCGGGGAGCGTCCAGTCGGGGATGCCCACGACGTCGTCGCGGTAGCCGATCATGGTCGGCGTGCCGACGTTCCAGACCACCGGCACGTTCTGGGCGGCGATGCGGCTGATGGTCTCCACCGCGGCGTAGCGCTCGGCGAAGTCTGCGCGGGTGCGCAGGGTGTCGAGTGCCTCGTCGATCTCGGGCGAGGTGAAGTTGGTGAAGTTGCCCGAGCTGGTGGGGACGGGGCCGAAGAAGCTCTGGAGAGCCGTCAGCGGGTCGCCCTCACCGCCACCTGCACGGAAGCAGGTGAGCTGGAAGTTGCCGAGGTACGGCGTCTCGGTGTCGGGGCTGCCGACGACGTTGGTGATCATCGTCGACTGGTCGACCTGCTCGAGGTTGAGCTCGATGCCGACGTCGCCCCAGAGGCCCTGGAGGAGCTGTGCGCCCTCGAGGAGGCTCGGGTCGGGCTGGCACTGGTAGTTGATGGTGACGGGGTCGCCGACGGGCTTGCCGTCGGAGCGCTTCGCGTCGTTCATGTACTCCTCGACCAGAGCCCTGGCCGCATCGGGATCGGGACCGGCCGGGTACTCCGACACTGCGTCCTCCGAGTACCAGGGGCTGTCCGAGCTGAAGAAGCCGGTGGACGGCGGGACGAGGCCGTCGTCGTCGCGGACGGTGGCCATGGCCTCCTGGTCATTGGCGAACGCCAACGCCCGACGGATCCGGACGTCGTCGAGCGGCGGCACCAGGGTGTTGATGACCGTGATGGACGACTCGTTGCCGACGTAGAGGTTGCCGGCGAAGCCGCCCTCGTCGATGAGCGCGCGCACCCGCTTGACGCTCGTGCCGCGCAGGGTCTGGAGCACCTGGATGTCGTCGGAGGCGAGGCTGTTGACGCGAGCCTCGTCGTCGGGGATGGGGCGGAACTCGATCTCGTCGAGGTACGGCAGCTGCTGGCCGTCGGCCCCCTTCATCCAGTAGTTCTCGTTCTTGGTCACGATGAGGCGATCGTCGCGACGCCACTCCTGGAACACGAACGGGCCGGTGCCCACCGGGTGCTCGCTGAACCCGACGGGATCGGCCTCGTAGGCCACCTGCGACACCGGCAGGCCGGCGTAGGACCGGAGCTGGTCGGGGAACGCGGCGTTCGGCTCGCTGAGGACGTACTTCACCGTCAGGTCGTCGACCACCTCCATGCCGGTGACGCCAGCGGTCTTGAGGGCACCCTGGTTGCGGACGCCGTCGGCGAAGTGCAGCGTGTCGAAGTTCCACTTGAGGGTCTCGGCGTCGAGCGGGGTGCCGTCGTGGAAGAGGACGCCCTCGCGCAGCGTGAGGGTCCACTCGGTGAGGTCCTCGTTGGGCTCCATGCTCTCGGCGAGGAACGGCTTGAACTCACCCTCGGCATCGATGGTGATGAGCGGGTCGTAGAACGTGAGCGCCACGGTCCAGCCGCCGGAGGCGAACTGGCCCGATGCCGGCGACCACTCGTTGGTCTCTGACTCGAGGCCGACGATGATCTTGCCCCCCGGCGTGATCTCGTCGACTTCGGCGACGGTGCCCTCGGTGCCGGTCTCGATCGACCCCTCGGGGCCCTCTGCTTCGGGATCGTCGTCGCCGCCACAGGCCGAGGCGAACAGCCCCAGCAGAGCGAGGACGGCTAGGACGCGCCACCACGGGCGGCTTGTGTGCTCCATGTGAAGGATCTCCCCTTGGATGTCTCGGCCACCTCGGCCGAGGTGGGAGATCGTAGCCCGGTCTGACGGGTGCCACCCAAAGCGGCCGGGATGGCGCGATGTCAGTCGGTGAGGAAGACCTGGTGGAAGTGCATCGAGGCACCGGGCGTGCCGTTGCCAGGGGTGCCGTCAGGGAAGCCCCACGTGGGGATGCCGATGACGTCCTCTCGGTAGCCGATCAGGGTCGGCGTGGCCTGGTTCCAGGTGAGCGGCACCTGCTCGGCGACGACGAGGCCCAGGTCCTCGACGGCCTGGTAGCGCTCCTCGAAGTCGGTCGTGCCGCGCAGGCGCTCCAGCGCGTCGTCGATCTCGGGCGAGGTGAAGTTCGTGAAGTTGCCCGAGCTGGTGGGGACGGGGCCGAAGAAGTTGAGCAGCGTGCTCAGCGGGTCGCCGTCGCCACCGCCAGCGCGCCAGCACGCCAACTGGAAGTTGCCGACGAAGGGCGGCTCGGTGTCGCCGGTGCCGACCACGTTGCTGATCATCGTCGACTGGTCGACCTGCTGGAGCTCGAGCTCGATGCCGACCTCGCTGTAGAGGCCCTGGAGGAGCTGGGCGCCCTCGAGGAGGCTCGGGTCGGGTTGGCACTGGTAGTCGATGGTGATGGGATCTCCCCCGGGCAGGCCGTCGGATCGTTCGGGATCGTTCTTGTACTCCTCGACGAGAGCGGTGGCCTGGTCGACGTCGCGCCCCGCGGCTCCGGGGTACGCCTCGGCGACGACCTCGGAGAACCACGGGCTGTTGGGGCCGAAGAACTGGGTGGTCAACGGCACCAGCCCGTCGTCGTCGCGCACTGCCGCCATCGCCTCGCCGTCGCCGGCGAACGCCATGGCCTGGCGGATGCGGACGTCGTCGAGCGGTGGGATCTCCGTGTTGATCAGCGTCGCCGACGAGGTGTTGCCGACGAAGAGGCTGGCGCGGAAGCCACCCTCGTCGACCATGTCCATCACCCGCTTGACGCTCGTCCCGCGCAGGGTTTGGAGCACCTGGATGTCGTCGGATGCCAGTGCCGCGCTGCGGCTGTCGTCGTCGGGGATGGGGCGGAACTCGATCTCGTCGAGGTAGGGCAGCTGGTCGCCCTCGGGTGTGGTGAACCAGTAGTCCTCGTTGCGGGTGGCGACGAACCGGTCGTCACGGCGCCATTCCTGGAACACGAACGGCCCGGTGCCGACGGGGGCGGAGCCGAAGCCCTCCGGGTCGGCCTCGTAGGCGACGCGTGAGATCGGCCATCCGATCTCGCCGCGCAGCATGTCGGGAAGGCCGGCATGCGGCTCGCTCAGGCGGTAGACGACCGTGAGCTCGTCGACCACGTCGACGCTGGTGACGCCGAAGCTGCGGACCGTGCCGGCGCTGGGCGAGGTTTCGTCGGTGTGCAGCGTGTCGAAGTTCCACTTGAGGGTCTCGGCGTCGAGCGGCGAGCCGTCGTGGAAGGTCACCCCCGGACGCAGCTTCAGCGTCCACTCGGTGAGATCCTCGTTCGGTTCGAGCGACTCGGCGAGGAACGGGGCGAAGTCGCCGTCCTCGTTCAGCTGGATCAGGGGGTCGTAGATGGCGTAGGCGATGCTGCTGCCGCCGCCGGAGAACTGACCGGGGCCCGGCGTCCACTCGTTGCCCTCGGCCTCGATGCCCACGATGAGCTTGCCGCCGTGCTGCGGTTCGAGGTCGGCGACCTCCTGGTCGCCGACCACCCCGGTGTCGATGGCATCGTCGGTGGCGCCCTCGTCGGAGTCGCCACCGCACGACCCGGCGGCGAGCGCCAACGTCGTGACCACCGCCAGGGCGCGCCACCGGCGGAGCAAGGTTGTAGTGGTCAAAGGTTCCCCCCTTTGTCGACCCGACCGGTTGCCGATCGGGTGCGGTCTCACCGACCCTAGTGACTCAGGTGCGCCGCGTCATGCGTGATTGACGATTTGTCCAGTGTGCTGCGCATCGGCGGGCGGGTGTCCCCGCTGGCGCGCTGGGTACGGTGGCTGCAAGGGCGTCCTGCCCACGACGAACGGAGCCCGACGATGACCTACCTGCTGGCGGACGACCCGATCGACTCGCTCGATCGGTACCTCGGCACCGACACGGGCGGCCTCGGGCTGGCGGCGGCTGTCGACCTGGGCCCGCAAGGGACCATCGAGCTGATCGGCCGATCCGGGTTGCGCGGGCGTGGAGGTGGCGGCTTCCCCACCGGCCGCAAGTGGGCGGGCGTCGCCAGCCAGACCGGCACCACGCACTACGTGGTGGCGAACGGGGCCGAGGGCGAGCCCGGCACGTTCAAGGACCGTGAGCTGTTGAGGCACAACCCCTACCAGGTGGTCGAGGGGCTCATCATCGCCACCTTCGCCACCGGGGCGGCCGAGGCCTACATCTGCGTGAAGGCCTCGTTCGTCGAGGAGGTCGAGCGGCTCACCCGCGCCATCGAAGAGATGCAGGAGGCGGGCATCTGCCGTGACTGCACCATCACCGTGGTGCAGGGGCCGGAGGAGTACCTCTTCGGGGAGGAGAAGGCGATGCTCGAGGTGATCGAGGGCAACGCCCCGCTGCCCCGGCTCCTCCCGCCGTACGAACACGGCCTGTTCGCCACCGCGCCCCAGACCGGCTGGGTGGCCAAGGACCCCGAGCCCGGCCAGACCGGACGCTTCGAGTCGAACCCGACCTTGGTCAACAACATCGAGACCCTGGCCAACGTGCCCCACATCCTCGCTCGGGGTGTCGAGTGGTTCCGCTCGATGGGCACCGACGACTCGCCGGGCAACGTGCTGTGCACCATCGTGGGCGACGTCGACTCCCCGGGCGTGTTCGAGGTGCCGCTCGGCACCCCGCTGCGTGCGGTCATCGACCTGGCGGGCACGCCGTCGGCGGGGGTCAAGGCCGTCCTGTCGGGCGTGGCGAGCCCGGTCGTCACCGCCGAGCACCTCGACGTTCCCCTCACCTACGAGCACTTCCAGGCCATCGGCAGCGGGATGGGTGCTGCGGGGTTCATGGTGTTCGACGACACCGCCTGCATGGTGGAGGTGACCCGCCAGGCGTCGCGCTTCCTCTGGATCGAGTCGTGTGGCCAGTGTCCACCGTGCAAGACGGGGTCGGGCGAGATCACCGAGCGGCTCACCCGCATCGAAGCCGGAGCGGGCTCGGTGCGCGACATCACCGAGATCGGCGGCTGGCTCGGCAAGGTCACCGATGGTGCCCGCTGCTACCTGGCGGTCGAGGAGCAGGTGATGGTGGCGAGCATGTTGCGCGCCTTCCCCGACGAGTTCGACGAACACCTCACCGGTGGCCGCTGCCCCCGGCCGCGGCCCGTCGAGCTGCCCAAGCTCGTCGACCTGCGTGACGGTGTGGCCACCTACGACCGCCGACACCACCTCAAGCAGCCCGACTGGACCTACCTGCCAGACCCTGTCGCGCCGTAGCCTCATGAGATGAGCGTTCCCGTGGCCACCGATGCACTCGCCGAGCAACTCGACCGCTACGGCAGGGTGGCGTTCCTCCTCACGGTCTCACCCGATCAGCGGCCCCACAGCGTCTCGGTGTCGGTCACCTTCACCGATGGTGAGCTGCGCGCCGCGGTCGGTGGCACCTCGGCGACGAACGCCGAGGCGTCCGGACGGGTCACGCTGCTGTGGCCCTCCAGGCCGGTCGATCCTGGCTACAGCCTCATCGTCGACGGTGAGGCCCGCGTCGAGCGCGACGGCGATGGTGCTCGCATCGCCGTGACCCCCACCCGCGCCGTGCAGCACCGACAGGCCGACGCCGATCGGTCAGCGCCCAACTGCATCCCGGTGGAGGCCCCATGACCACGCCGATGTCGTACCGCCGCCTCGGGTCGTCGGGCCTCCAGGTGAGCGTCCTGTCGTTTGGCTCGTGGGTCACGTTCGGTACCCAACTCGACTCGGGCCTGGCGCGCGACTGCCTCGCCGCGGCGCGCGAGGGAGGCGTCAACTTCTTCGACAACGCCGAGTCGTACGCCGGCGGCGACTCCGAGCGCCTCATGGGCCGCGCCATCGCCGACCTCGGCTGGGATCGTCGGTCCTACGTCATCTCCACCAAGTTCTACTGGGGGATCGACGGCGGCATGGTCAACATGTCGAACACGCTCAACCGCAAGTACCTGAGCCAGGCCATCGACGGGTCGCTCCAGCGGTTGGGGCTCGACTTCGTCGATCTGGTCTTCTGCCACCGGCCCGACGCCGACACGCCCATCGAGGAGACGGTGTGGGCCATGTCGGACATGGTGGCGGCGGGCAAGGCCCACTACTGGGGCACATCGGAGTGGAGCGCGGCGCAGATCCGCGAGGCGTGGGACGTGGCCGAGCGCCACCACTTGCACAAGCCGGTGGTGGAGCAGCCGCAGTACCACCTGCTCGAGCGCCACAAGGTCGAGGAGGACTACGCGCTGCTCTACGACGACATGGGCCTCGGGCTCACCACCTGGAGCCCGCTCGGATCAGGCCTTCTCAGCGGCAAGTACGTCGACGGCATCCCCGAGGGCAGCCGGGCCACCCTGCCGGGGTACGAGTGGATGCGCGCCGCCGTCACCGACCCGAGCCGCAACGACGTGGTCCGCCGGCTCATGCCCATCTCCGAGCGGCTCGGCTGCACGATGTCGCAGCTGGCGATCGCCTGGTGCGCGGCCAACCCCCGGGTGTCCACCGTCATCACGGGCGCGAGCCGGGTGGAGCAGGTGACCGAGAACCTCGGCGCCCTCGATGCACTCGTCCAGCTGACGCCAGAGATCCTCGCCGAGATCAGGGCGCTGCTGCCGTAGCCGGATGGAGGCTCCGATCAATGTCAGCAGCGACGCGCATTGGTACCCACCTGTCAACAGTTCGTCACATTCGGGGCGTAGAGTCCGATGGGTACGCGGAGCCGACGGCGAGGAGACCCCGATGGACGCAGCCCCCAAACCAGTGCGCCTTCGTCCCGACGACCGTCGGGCCGAGATCGTCGAGGCGGCACGCGGCGTGTTCCTCGCCGACGGCTACCACGGAGCGGCACTCGCCGACGTGGCGACGGCCGGCGAGGTGTCACGGGCCTCGATCTACCGCTACTTTGCCGCCGGCCGCACCGACCTGTTCGTCGCCGTCGTCGACCACCTCGTCGGCGAGCTGCACGAACGGCTCCGCTACGCCGCATCAGTGCCGTTCTCCCCGTCCACCCGGATGGAGCACCTCGTCGGTGCGCTCTTCGCGTTCTTCCAGGAGGAGCCGCAGGCCTATCGGGTGTTGTTCCGCGACGTGTGGTCGGCCGGCGAGGCGCCGGTCGAGGTGGCCGCCACGACGGCCCGCGCCGTTCTCGTCGGTGAGATCGCCGGTGTGCTCGCAGCGTCCGACGCGTCGGTCGACGAACTGAGCTCCGCCAGCGCCGGCATCCTCGGCTTCGCCCTTGCCAACGTGGAGCTGTCGCTGGCCGGCGATCTCGATCCCGAGACTGCCTGGTCGGTCACCTGCCGCTACGCCGCCTCTCAGCTCACCTGAGCGTTCAGGTGTCGACCAACCGCAGCTGCGGGCGGGGGCGCTCGGGCAACATGTCGACGTCGAACTCGGCCCGCACCCGCGTGCCGAGGCCCGGGACGCTGTTGATCGAGACCTCGCCGTCCATGAAGCGGGCCATGCGGCGCATGGTGTCGATGCCCTTGCCGGCTCGAAGGCCGTCGCAACCCACCCCGTCGTCGTCGACCTCGAGGTAGCGAGGCCGACGCGGACGAAGTCCGACTGCCCTTCGACCGGCCAGGAGGCGACCGTGGCGAGCGGTACGGTGAGCACCACGTAGACGATCCCGCACCGGCGCAGGCGCGGTGAGAAGACGAAGCGGTCGACGGCCATCACCCTCCCAAGAGGTCGGAGCCGAGCGTAACAGTGACGCGCGTCACTCGCTCGGGGTCACCGCTCCACCACCGACAGTGCGGGAGCCTCAGCGGTCGGGCAGCGACACCACGGTGAAGAAGAACTCGTCGATCTGCTGCACCACCCGCACGAACTGCGCGAAGTCGACCGGCTTGGTGACGTAGGCGTTGGCGTGCAGGTCGTAGCTCTTCATGATGTCCTCCTCCGCCTGCGACGTGGTGAGGATGACGATGGGGATGCGGCGGAGATCGGGATCGGCCTTCACCTCGGCGAGCACCTCGCGCCCGGACCGCCCCGGGAGGTTGAGGTCGAGGAGCACCAGGTCGGGCTTCGGCATGGCGGCGAAGTCACCCTGACGTCGGAGGAAGGCCATTGCCTCCTCGCCGTTGGTGGCGACGTGGAGGCTGTTGGCGAGCTTGCTCTGCTCGAGCGCCTCCTTGGCGATGAGGACGTCGCCGGGATCGTCCTCGACGAGGAGGATCTCGATGGGACGGACGTTGTTGAGGTTCACTGTGTGCTCCCTGCGGGATCGGGAAGTTCGATGCGAAAACGGGTGCCAGGGCCGTCGGTCGGTTCGATGTGGATGGTGCCACCGTGGTGCTCGGCGATCTTGCGGCACATGGCTAGGCCGATCCCCGTGCCGCCGTAGACGTCTTTGCCGTGGAGCCTCTGGAAGATGACGAAGACCCGTTCGTCGAACTCGGGCTCGATGCCGATGCCGTTGTCGTCGATGTCGACGACCCACCGACCGTCGTCGTGCCGGGCCGACGCCCTCACGTGGGGTGCGACGCCCTCTCGCCTGAACTTCACGGCGTTGGCGATGAGGTTCTGGAACATCGAGACGAGCAGCGTGGGATCGCCGTCGACCGTGGGCAGCCCCTCGTGCGCCACCGTCGCATCGGCATCGGTGATGGCGAGATCGAGGTTCTGGACGGCCTGGTCGACCACCTCACCCAGGTCGACGGCGACGTGGTCGCCGGTGAAGCGTCCGACGCGGGAGAAGGCGAGCAGGTCGTTGATGAGGACCTGCATGCGGCGGGCGCCGTCGACGGCGTACTCGATGTACTGGTCGGCGCGCTCGTCGAGCTGGTCGCCGTAGCGGCTCTGCAGCAGCTGGCTGAACGAGATGACCTTTCGGAGCGGCTCTTGGAGGTCGTGCGACGCAACGTAGGCGAACTGCTCCAGATCGCTGTTCGACCGGCCGAGCTCGGCGGCCTGCTCCTCGAGTGCCTGGTGGGTGTCCTCGAGGACGTGCAGCTCCTCGACCAGCCGCCCGCGCATGTCCTCCATGGCTTCGCTGAGCTCGATCAGCTCGGCGTGGCGAGGACGCCGGATCGAACGGTCGAGGTCTCCGTCGGCCACCGCCGTCGCATCCTCGCCGAGCTCGTTGAGCGGCCTGGCGACAGCGCTGTGGTACGTGCGCCACAGCACGAGCGTGGCGGTGATCGACATCGTGGCGAGGGCCACGATGGCCACGAGGAGGGCGATCGTGGCCCGGTTGAGGTCGCGGATCGCTTCGGAGCGCAGCTCGTCGAGCGCCTCCTGGAACTCGTCGAACGAGAGCCGTACGTCGGCGAACAGATCCCGCCCGCCGGCGAGCTCGGCGTCGCGAGCCTCGTTGAGGCCACCCGCGAGGGTGGGCTCGGCATACTCAGACGCCCACGCCGAGATGGTCGAGCCGATGCGGTCCACCTCGTTCGTCAGGTCGCGGTGGTCGGCGGTGAGCCGGTCGATCTCGGCCGTGATGAGCTCGGCAGCAGCCACTCCGTCGACATAGTGGTCGAGGTAGATCTCGTCGCCATCGGAGAGCACGTAGCCGCGGAGACCCGCCCGCTGGTCGAGGAAGGATGCGAGCAACGCCGACGACTCGAGCGCCACCGGATCGAGCTCGCCGAGGACCGTCGCCCGCGAGTCGAGCAGTCGCACGAAGCTGACGGCGACGAGCAGCGCGATCGTGCCGGTGAGCACGAAGGTGACGATGAGGAGCGAGCGAACCTGTTGACGGAGGCTGGGCGGCCGGTCGGCTGAGTGCTGCGGGAGGGTCACGAGGTCATCCGTTGGCGGACATCTCGATGCACACCATCGCGACGTCGTCGGGCAGCTCGGAGCCGTGGGCATCGCGAGCCGTCGTGATGAGCTGGTCGAGCAGGTCGCTGGCGTTCGAGCCGCTGGCGCACAGCTCGGCCGCGACCTGGGCCAGTCCGTCCATCCCCAGCCGACCGTCGGTGGCCTTGCCTTCGAACAGCCCATCGGTGAGCAGGACGATGGTCCACTCCTCGGGCAGGTCGAGGTGGGTGCTGGTCAACGAGGCGTCGGTGTCGAGGATCCCGATGGGCGGGTTGACGCCGGCTCCGTCGAGCCAGCGGACCTCGGGGCGCAGGAGGAGGGGCGGCGGATGGCCGCAGAGGCGCATCCGCAACGAGCGGCGATCGGGCGGGATCTCGAGGTCGCAGATGGTCGTGAAGAGGAAGCGGTCGCGTCGCTCGAGCACGAAGACGTCGTCGAGCGACGAGATCACGTCGTCGGCCGACAGGCCGGCGCGCACCAGGGTGCGCCACGCGATGCGCATCGCCACGCCGAGCGCCGCTTCGTCGGGACCGTGCCCGCACACGTCGCCGATGACGGCGCGCAGGGTGCCGTCGCGCATCTCGATGACGTCGTAGAAGTCGCCGCCGAGCTGGGCGTCGGGTCCGCCTGGCTGGTAGCGGGTGGAGACGGTGATGCGCGGATCTTCCACCAGCGGGTTGGGCAGCAGCCCGCGAGCCATCCGGTTGTTCTCCCGCTGGCGACGCTCGGCCATCCGAACCCGCTGACGGGCTTCGTCGATGGCGCGGCGCCCGGCCGCGTACCGGACGGCTCGGCTGAGGCCGGCACCGTCGACCTGGCCCTTGACGAGGTAGTCCTGGGCACCGGCCGTGACCGCTTCGAGTCCGCGCTCGGTGTCGAGCAGGCCGGTGAGGACGACGATGGCCAGGTTCGGTGACTGGTCGAGCACCGTGTTGAGCGCGTCGATGCCCTGCGCGTCGGGAAGGCCGAGGTCGAGGAGCATGCAGTCGACGTCGCTGAAGTGGCCCGACAGGGCGTCGGCCACCGACCGGGCCCGCATCAGCTCGAACCGCTCTGGTGTGTCGGCGAGGAGCTCCTCGACGATGAGTGCGTCGCCGTCGTCGTCCTCGACGAGGAGGAGACGGAAGGGAGCATCGGTGTCGAGGCGCATGCGCGGACTGAGCACCGGCGGATGGTAACGCCGTACAGCGGGCCCGAGGGCAGTAGGAGGTGCACGTCGCCGAACTCGTGCCACAGGTATCGCTCGGCGAGGCTCGCGTCATGGGAGGCCTCGAGGAGGTCGCGGCCGGCCACCGCCTCCAGCATCATCAGGTGGCTGGCCTCGGGCTCGTGCCAGCCGGTGAGCATGCCGTCGACCACTCGCACACCACGCTCGGGGGTGACGACGAGATCGGTCCACCCATCGAGGGGGCGCACCCGCCCGTCGGGTCCGGCGGCGGCCTCCAGGGCGCGCACCACGGTGGTTCCGACGGCCACGACCCGGCCGCCACCGGCACGGGTGGCGTTGACGCGTGACGCCGTCGGCCCGTGCACCTTCACCCGCTCGGGATACGGCAGCTCGTCGGCCTCGAGCGACGCCACACCGGTGTGCAACACCACCGGGGTGACAGCCACGCCCTTGCTGACGAGGCGGGTGATGACCTCTGGTGTGAAGGGGCGGCCGGCACTGGGCATCTCGGCGCTGCCGGGTTCGCTGGCGTACACGTTCTGGTAGGCGGCGAGCTGCCACTGCCGATCGACGTAGGAGTAGCGGATCGGTCGGCCGTGGGCGGTGAGCCACGTGAGCGGCGCCGTGGGCACCGATAGGTGTGCGACCCACAACCGTGAGCTGCCGAGGTACCTACCGACGAGCCTGAGCGTCGCGCCGTGGCCGAGGTGCACCAGACCGTCGGGCGGGTCGCCCTGCCAGCGCTCGGTGGTGTCGCCGCTGAGGCACCGCAGCTCGACGGTCCACCGATCATCTGCGAGGTGGGTCGACAGGTGCACCACCACCCGCGTGCCATCGCTGGTTCTGGCATCGACCGCCCCGGGGATCGTCGCGCTGGTGTTGACCACCAGCAGGTCGCCCGGGTCGAGGAACCGGGGCAGAGCCGAGAACGTGGTGTGGACGAGCTCGCCCGTGCCGCGGTGGGCCACCATCATCCGAACTGCGTCGCGGGTGATGCCCCGCGCCTCTGCAGGCTGACGTGCCGCCAGGTGATCGGGCAGGTGGAAGGCCAGCCTCGCGCTCATCGGGCCTCCGCTCGAAGGCGTCCGCTCGGCGGGCGTTCGGCGACGATGGCGAGGATCGACGGGGCGATCGCCGTCGACAGGGGTCGATCCGAGATGTCCTCGCCGGGGAAGGCGGCTTGGTGCATGTCGGTGCGCATGTCGCCCGGGTCGATCCACCAGATGCGCAGTTCGGGGTGCTCGGCCGCGAGCACGCGGCTGAGTTGATCGAGCCCTGCCTTCGACGATCCGTAGCCGCCCCAGCCCTCGTAGGGCTCGATTGCGGCATCCGACGTTATGTTCACGACGGTGCCGGACACCTCCGTGAGCAGCGGGAGCGATGCCTGGATGAGGCCGAGGGGCGCCACCACGTTCACCTCGTGGATGCGGCGGAGGTCGACGAGGGCGAGGTCGGCCAGGCGGGGGAGCGGGTTGGGTCCGAGCTCGCTGGCGTTGTTGACGACGAGGTCGAGCGATCCGGTGGACTCGGCGGCGGCAACCAGCGCCGCCCGGTGGCCGGCGTCGGTGATGTCGCCGCTGATGGCGGTGGTCATGTGCGGGACCGTACGATCTCAACCTCACTTGAGGTCAAGGGGGCAGACCCCCTGAGATGCCTGTCCGACCTCAGACGAACGTCGGGGCGGCGATGCGGGCGAGGCGCGACGTCACCGTGCCGAAGCGCTCGTGCCCCGCGTCCCAGTCGGCGTTCGCCGTCCGCACCTCGTCGCGGTGGCGCGCCACGAAGTTCCACCACATCATGAGCGGGGCTTCGAAGGGCTCGCCGCCGAGGAGGAGCGCCTCGGTGCCGGGCTCGACCGCGAGCGCGAGCTCGTCTCGGCCGAGACCGAGGTAGGCGAGCTCGCCCGGCACGATGCGGTCGGCCCCCACCGAGATCGCTCCGCTGAGCACGACGATGCCGTGCTCGAACCCGGGGTCGAGCGGCAGCACGGTGTCGGCCGTGAACCGTGACGAGAGGGCTGCCCCGAGGAGAGCGGTGTCGGCCCGTGCCGGGGAACGGTGGCCGAGGAGCTCGCCGACGAGCACGGTTGCGTCGAGCCCCCCAGATGCGACGTGCGGCAGCTCGCTGTGGTGCTCGAAGGCCGGGGTGTCGTGACGCGTGGTCTCCGGTTGGGCAACCCAGAGCTGCGCCCCGTGCTGTCGCCCGCGTACCGAGGGGGGTGTCTCCTCGGCGTGGGAGACACCGTTGCCGGCCGTCATGAGGTTGAGCTGACCTGGCCGCAGAGGCCGCTCGGACCCGAGGCTGTCGAGGTGGAGCGCCTCACCTTCGAGCAGCCAGGTGACGGTGTGGAGCCCGATGTGGGGATGCGGCCCCACCTGCATGGAGGCTCCCTCGGTGGGCCCGAGGTGGTCGACAAAGCACCAGGCGCCGATCGTCCGCCGCTGTCGCTTGGGCAGGGCCCGGCGCACGGTGACGCCGCCGAGCTCGACGGTGCGGCTCTCGAGGCGCTCGACCTCGGGGAGGTGGGGTGGCTCGCCCCGGTCGTCGGCCGGCGCGTCCGATGGGGTGACGGGTCCGCTCATCGGTTCATCCTGCCGTGCGTGGAGCAACAACCGCGTGGGTACGAGGGGGCGAGACACGACGAGGAGGATCTCGATGGATCGGACAACGCAGCTCTCGGCGCTCGGCGCCATGGTGCAACGGCTCGAGGCTGATGCCCGCCTCGACTCGCTGGGGCGCAAGATCGCCGAGCGGGTGCAGCCCCTCACCGAGGGCGACCCCGGCGCGGCACTGCGGGGCGACTGGCTGGGGCACGCGCTCCACCCGCTCCTCACCGACCTCCCCATCGGGTGCTTCACCTCCGCCTTCATGCTCGACCTGGTGGGCGGCACGTCGTCTCGGAAGGCCTCGCAACGACTGATCGGCCTCGGGCTGGTGGCCACCGTGCCGACGATGGTGACCGGAGCGGTCGACTACTCCGAGGCGTCGGACGACCCCCGGATTCGCCGTGTGGGCGTCGTGCACGGGGTCGGCAACCTCGTGGGTGGGCTCCTCTACTTCCGCTCGTGGCGGTCGCGCCGCCGCGACCACCACATGCGTGGCGTCATGTGGGGGGCGCTCGGCGGCGGCGTGGTGTCGTTCACCGGGTACCTCGGCGGGCACATGGCGTTCGCCGGTGGATCGAGCGTCGAGGAGCGCGGCACCACTGACCGAACCGCGAGCAGCGACGGCCCCACGGTCGACCTCACCGCCGACGGGAGCGACCTGCTCGAGGTGCACGAGGTGGCCGAGCGGCTCGGCGTGTCCGCCGACGACGTAGAGACCATGGTCGACCAGCGGGTGCTCGTGCCCGCCGGGGGCGCCGAGGACGGCGATGCCAACCAGGACGGCGTCGACACCGAGGAGGGCGAGTGACCACCAGCGCAGTAGAGCTCTCGTTGCCGCGGGGCCCGTTGTCGACGTTCGTGCTCGCCCGGTTGCACGGTGCCACGGTGCCGCGTCCGAGCGTGGTCACGTCCGATGCGCTCGGCGACGACGACCTCCAGCTCGCCCTGCACCTCTGCTACGAGCTCCACTACGGCGGTCTTCCCGGGGTCCCCGACGAGACCGAGTGGGACATCGAGCTCCTGTCGTTTCGTGCCGAGCTGGAGCGCTGCGTCGAGCGTGACCTCTTCGCTCTCGTCGGCCCACCGGTGGGGGCCGACGACGTACGTTCCGCCCTGCCCGCGCTCGTCGCCGACGACGACGGTCCGTCGCTGTCGCGCTGGATGCTCGAGAACGGCTCGATCGAGCAGATGACCGAGTTCGTGCTGCACCGGTCGGCCTACCAGCTGAAGGAGGCCGACCCGCACAGTTGGGCCATCCCGCGGCTGCCTCGCGCGGCGAAGGCCGGGCTGGTCGAGATCCAGGCCGGCGAGTACGGGGTGGAGCGGCCCGAGCACGTCATGCACTCGGAGCTGTTCGCGGCCACGATGCGCGAGCTCGGCCTCGATGACCGCCCCAACGCCTACCTCGACGAGCTGCCCGGCACCACGCTCGCCACTGGCAACCTGGCGTCGTACTTCGGATTGCACCGCCGGTGGCGGGGCGCCCTCGTCGGCCACCTCTCGGTGTTCGAGATGACCTCGGTCGAGCCGATGGGGCGCTACTCCGCCGCGCTGGAGCGAATGGGCGCGTCGGACGCGGCGCGTCGGTTCTACGACGTCCACGTCATGGCCGACGCGGTGCACGAGCGGGTTGCGGTCGATGCCATGGCGGGTCCGCTGGCCGACGAGGAGCCGGCGCTCGCAGCCGACATCCTCTTCGGGGCCCGAGCGGTGCTGGCAGTCGAGGGGCGGTTCGCCGAGACCCTGCTCGCCGCATGGAGCGCCGGCGCCAGTTCTGTGCGCCGTGAGGTGCTGGTCATCTAATACCCCGGGGGGGGGTATAGCGTGCGGCAGAGCGACGCTACGGTTGGACCATCAGCCGTCCTGGAGGTTCTGCCATGTCCACCACCACCGTGAACGTGCAGGGGATGACCTGCGAGCACTGCGTGAACGCCGTCCGGTCGGAGGTCGCGAGGATCGCAGGGGTCACCGACGTTCAGGTCGACCTCGACAGCGGCGCGGTCACCATCAGCTCGGAAGGGATGCTCGACGACACCGCCGTGCGCGCCGCCGTCGACGAAGCGGGCTACGAGCTGGTCCAGTGAGCGTCACCGAGGCCAACCCCCCGGTGGCGCTCGACATCGGTGGGATGACCTGCGCGTCGTGCGCCGCTCGGGTCGAGAAGCGCCTCAACAAGATCGAGGGCGTCACCGCCTCGGTGAACTACGCCACCGAGCAGGCCCGCATCGACGCCGACCGGCCGATCGACACAGCCGATCTCATCGCCGCGGTCGAGGCGGCGGGCTACACGGCGACGGTGCCTCCGGCGCCGGGCTCCGCGTCCCGCGGCACCCCCGGAGAGGAGCTGCCAGCCCCGGTCGACGAGGCCGAGCCGTGGCGCGTCCGCTTCCTGGTGTCGCTCGTCCTCAGCGTGCCCGTCGTGGCCATGGCGATGGTGCCCGCCCTGCAGTTCGAGAACTGGCAGTGGCTGTCGCTCACGCTGGCATCGCCCGTCGTCGTCTGGGGTGCGCTGCCCTTCCACCGCGCGGCGTGGACCAACCTGCGCCATGGCGCCGCCACGATGGACACCCTCATCTCGATGGGTACCTCGGCGGCCTACCTCTGGTCGCTCTACGCCCTCTTCATCGGCGACGCCGGCATGCCCGGGATGAAGATGCCGTTCGAGCTGACGA
This sequence comes from Acidimicrobiia bacterium, assembly GCA_016649895.1. Taxonomy (GTDB): domain Bacteria; phylum Actinomycetota; class Acidimicrobiia; order Acidimicrobiales; family SKKL01; genus Actinomarinicola. Next base: position 72,998 of record JAENWR010000002.1, read on the forward strand.
TCTCGCGCGGCTCGGGCACCCACGAGATCTACCTCGAGGTGGCCGCCGCCGTCACCACGTTCATCCTCGCGGGACGGTGGTTCGAAGCGAGGGCCAAGCGGCAGTCGGGGGCGGCACTGCGGGCACTCATGGAACTGGGCGCCCGCGAGGTGTCGGTGCTGCGCGACGGGGTCGAGGAGCGGATCGCCACCGACGCCCTCCGCGTCGGCGACCTGTTCGTGGTGCGTCCCGGCGAGAAGTTGGCCACCGATGGTGTCGTCGAGGAGGGCAGCTCGGCCATCGACGCCTCCCTCCTCACGGGCGAGAGCGTGCCGGTCGAGGTCACCCCTGGTGACCCGGTGATCGGTGGCACCATCAATGCCGGCGGCCGCCTCGTCGTGCGCGCCACCCGAATCGGCGCCGACACGCAGCTGGCCCAGATGGCCCGGCTCGTCGCCGACGCCCAGAGCGGCAAGGCCCCCATCCAGCGCCTGGCCGACCGGGTGTCGGCCGTGTTCGTTCCCGTGGTGATCGTGCTGGCGCTCGCAACGCTCGCTTACTGGCTGGCGGTGGGCGAGGGCAGCACCGCCGCCTTCACCGCGGCGGTGGCCGTGCTCATCATCGCCTGCCCCTGTGCGCTCGGGCTGGCCACGCCGACCGCCCTCCTCGTCGGCACCGGCCGTGGGGCACAGCTCGGCATCCTCATCAAGGGGCCCGAGGTGCTCGAGTCGACCCGCCGCGTCGACACCGTGGTGCTCGATAAGACCGGAACGGTCACGGCCGGGCGGATGCGACTGGTCGAGGTCGTGTCGGCCGAGAGCACCTCCGACGAGGAGGTGCTGAGCCTGGTGGGGGCACTCGAGGACGCGTCGGAGCACCCCATCGCCCGGGCCATCGCCGACGCAGCGCGCGCCGGCGGCGATCTGCCCGGTGTCGAGGAGTTCGCCAGCACCCAGGGGATGGGCGTGCAGGGTGTGGTCGAGGGCCACGCCGTGGTGGCCGGCCGCCGAGCCTTCGTGGCCGACTGGGGGCTCCAACCCTCCGGCGAGTTGCTCCGGGCCGCCGACGCGGCCGAGGCGGCTGGCCACACGGCGATCCTCGCCGGTTGGGACGGTGAGGCTCGGGCGGTGCTCGTGGTGGCCGACACCGTCAAGCCGACGTCGGCCGACGCCGTGGCCCAGCTGCGGGCCCTGGGGCTGCGGCCCGTGCTGCTCACCGGTGACAACGCGGCCGCGGCCCGCACCGTGGCCGCCGAGGTGGGCATCGAGGAGGTCATCGCCGAGGTGCTGCCCGCCGAGAAGCTCGACGTGATCCGCCGGCTCCAATCCGATGGCCGGGTGGTGGCCATGGTCGGCGACGGTGTCAACGACGCCGCTGCGCTGGCCCAGGCAGATCTCGGGCTGGCCATGGGCACCGGCACCGATGTGGCCATCGAAGCGAGCGACCTCACGCTGGTACGCGGCGACCTCACCGTCGCCGCCGACGCCATCCGTCTGTCGCGGCGCACCCTCGCCACCATCAAGGGCAACCTGTTCTGGGCGTTCGCCTACAACGTGGTGGCGCTGCCGCTCGCCGCGGCCGGTTTCCTCAACCCCATGATCGCGGGCGCCGCCATGGCGTTCTCCAGCGTGTTCGTGGTGTCGAACAGCCTGCGCCTCCGCCGGTTCCGGTAGCCAGACCCCCAGATCTCGCCGCGTTGTCTCGTACGTCGGCCCTTGGGGCACCATCTGCTGTCCCGAGTGTCCCGAGTGTCCCGAAATCTCGCGGATCTGGCGCGCTCACCGCGACGAATCGACGAGATGTCGTGAGGGCCGAGCAGGCGACCACGACGTGCGTTAGGTTGCGGCCCCGACGCGGGCGCTCGGGTTCCTGGGCGCGGTGGACGGGGGGAGACCCGGATGATGCGGAAGACCCAGCGGAGCCTTGCTCGACGCGCCGTTGCGGCACTTGCCCCTCTGGTGATGGTCGCGGCGGCGTGCGACGACGCGGATTCGTTCGACCGCGACGATGGCGTGCTTGGGGGGTCTGACCGAGGTCCGCGAGCTCGAGTGGATCACCGACGGACTGGCACCCGAGTGGCGGATCGTCGACGGTTCGGCAGGGTTCGCGGACTCGGTGATACGCCCCAGTAGCGGAGGGCCTACGTCGACACGGGTATCCACAACGTCGCAGTGGAGTGGACCTGGGCGAGCTCGGGTGGTGCGGCCGGCGAGTCGAGCGGCCTCATCCACACCGACCCCGCGGGCGCGGTCGACTCCGGGCTGTGTGGTCGCCGTGGAAGTGGGTGAGGCAGATCCGTCGGATGGACGTGGCGGCGACGCCGGCGTGGGTGAGCTGGCGCTGCGTGCCCTCGCCAGGATCGAACTGGATCGAGTGAGCGCCCCATCGGACCAGGTAGCCGTTGTGGTTGCGATGGCGGGTCGGGGTCTGGCTGGATGTGCCGAGGACGACGAGCTCGATGTCCGACATCGCTCCGTTGTAGCGCCGAGCGTCGTCGTCTCCGCTCGTCGGGCCGGGCATCGCCACCGGCGGGTTGGGTATGCGACTGTCATGTGGCGAGTTCGATCTGACACCGATCCGGGGAGCGCCTGAGTGCGCGTCGTTCTCCTCCACAACCCGGGATCGGGTGGGCCAGGCCCGGACGAGGCCGACCTACGAGAGGTCGTGACCGCAGCCGGTCACGAGATGGACCACCGGTCGGTGAAGGACGAGGGTTGGGAGGAGGCGCTCGACGGTGCGTACGACCTGGTGGCGATCGCCGGCGGTGACGGCACCGTGCACGACGTCTGCACCGCCCTGGCCGGAACCGCGGCGACGGTGACCATCATCCCGCTCGGCACCGCCAACAACGTGGAGCGCTCGCTCGGCATCTCCGTCGACGACCCGCTCGCCACCATCGCCGGTTGGTCCAGCGCCCGGCGTCGGCGGCTCGACCTGCCGCTCGCCACCATCGGTGATCGCACCCTCCGGTTCGTCGAGTCGGTCGGAGCGGGTTTCCTCGGCGACCTGCTCGTCGCCACGGAGGACGGGCCGGGTGGGGGCGACAGCGGCATGAGCCACGGGCTGTCCGAGCTGGCCGGCGTCGTGGCCTCGGCCGCGGTGCAGGACTGGGAGGTCGCGATCGACGGCGATGTCGTGTCGGCCGAGCTCTTCGCCTGCGAGATCACCAACGTCGGTACCGTCGGCCCGGGCGTGGTCGTGGCACCGGAGGCCGATCCCGGCGACGGCCTCGTCGAGGTCGTGATGATGCCCCCGGAGACCAGGGCAGGACTCGTCGACCACCTCCTGGCATGTGCTCGCGGCGCGAGGAGCGCGCCACCCCCGCTTCCCGTCCGCCGCGGACGACATGTCGAGCTGCGCCCACCACCAGGCTGTCGGCTCCACGTCGACGACGAGCTCGTCGAGGCAGCTGCGCGGTTCATCGGCGTCATGATCGACGGCACCAGTCTCGAGGTGCTGGTCCCCTCGTGAAGGAGAACCCATGAAGGCGTTGATCACCAACGACGACGGCGTGGAGAGCACCGGAATTCGCGTGCTCGCCGTGGCCGCCCTGCGCGCCGGCATCGAGGAGGTCGTCATCGCTGCCCCGAGCTGGGACAGCAGCGGCGCGAGCGCGTCGCTCACCGCCGTGCAGGAGGACGGACGGTTCCTCGTGAGCGCGGGCGAGGTCGAGGGGTTCACCGGCGAGGTCTACGCGGTGGAGGGCGCGCCCGCGTTCATCACCCGTGCCGCCCTGCACGGCGCGTTCGGCGATCCGCCCGACCTCGTGCTGTCGGGCGTGAACCGTGGCCTCAACACCGGGTACGCGGTGATCCACTCGGGCACCGTCGGTGCCGCCACCACCGCGGCCATCCATGGCACGCCGGCGATCGCGTTCTCGGTCGACGGGCACGAAGGAGCGCACTGGGAGACGGTCGACGCGATCATCGACGCAGTGCTGAAGGCCCTTGGGCGCGACCCCGAACCAGGGCTGTTGCTCAACGTCAACATCCCCGATCTGCCCCTGGCCGAGCTGCGCGGCCTCCGCCAGGCGCCGCTGGCGAGCCGTGGCGCCGTGAGCACCACGGTGACCGAGGTCGGCGAGGGCTACATCACCCTCGAGGAGTCCGAGCCGGGCCCCGCCGAACCGGGCACCGATGCCGCGCTGATCGTCGAGGGCTACGCGACGTTCACCCCCCTCCGACCGACGTGCGAGTCGGCGGATGTGACGCCTGACGGGCTCCTCAGTGTGCTCCGAGCGGGGGTGTGGCGGTAGCGTTTCAGCTCCTGACAGCGATCTGAAGGTGCATCCGCAGTGATCGACGAGAAGCTCGAGGACGTCTACGCCGAGGTCCTCCGTCGCAACCCGGGGGAGGCCGAGTTCCACCAGGCGGTGGGCGAGGTGCTCGAGTCGATCGGGCCCGCCATCACCAAGCACCCGGAGTTCGCCCGGCGCAAGATCATCCAGCGGATCTGCGAGCCCGAGCGCCAGATCATCTTCCGGGTCCCGTGGGAGACCGACGATGGCGAGGTGCAGATCAACCGCGGGTTCCGAGTCGAGTTCAACAGCGCCCTCGGCCCCTACAAGGGCGGCCTCCGCTTCCACCCCACCGTCAACCTCGGCATCGTCAAGTTCCTGGGCTTCGAGCAGATCTTCAAGAACGCGCTGACGAACCTGCCCATCGGTGGGGCCAAGGGCGGGTCCGACTTCGACCCCAAGGGTCGGTCCGACTCCGAGGTCATGCGTTTCTGCCAGAGCTTGATGACCGAGCTCTACCGCCACCTGGGCGAGTACACCGACGTGCCCGCGGGCGACACCGGCGTCGGTGGGCGCGAGATCGGGTGGATGTTCGGCCAGTACAAGCGGATCACCAACCGCTACGAGTCAGGCGTCCTCACCGGCAAGGGCATCGAGTGGGGTGGCTCGCTCGTGCGCACCGAGGCCACCGGCTACGGCGCCGTGTTCTTCCTCGAAGAGATGCTGAAGGTGCGAGGCCAGGGCATCGAGGGCCGCACCTGCGTCGTCTCGGGCTCGGGCAACGTTGCCATCTACGCCATCGAGAAGCTGCTGCAGGAGGGTGCCGTCGTCGTCGGCTGCTCCGACTCGGGCGGCATCATCCACGATCCCGACGGCATCGACCTCGCCGTACTGAAGGAGATCAAGGAGGTCGAGCGCGGTCGCATCTGCGACTACAGCGAGCGTCGGCCCAGCGCGGTGTACACCGAGGGCGGCAACATCTGGGACATCCCATGCGAGGTTGCTCTGCCGTGCGCCACCCAGAACGAGCTCACCGGCCGAGACGCGACCAAGCTCATCGCCAACGGGTGCATCGCCGTGGCCGAGGGCGCCAACATGCCCACCTCGCCGGAGGGGGTGCGGGTGTTCCAGGACGCCGGTGTGGCGTTCGGACCCGGCAAGGCGGCCAACGCCGGTGGTGTGGCCACCTCGGCGCTCGAGATGCAGCAGAACGCCAGTCGCGACTCGTGGTCCTTCGAGCACACCGAGGGGCGCCTGCGCTCGATCATGGAGGGCATCCACGCCTCGTGCTACGAGACGGCGGAGGCCTACGGCAGTCCCGGCAACTACGTGGTCGGCGCCAACATCGCGGGGTTCGAGCGGGTGGCCCGCGCCATGGTGGCTCTCGGCCTCATCTGAACGTCGGCGTGCATCGGCCTGCCCGCTCGGTCAGCCCGACACCAGCCAGAACAGCCGGGCCGGCTCTCGGCGCAGGTTCGTCCACCCCCGTATGGGCACCCGGCTGACCATGAGGGCATCGCCGGCGCGCATCACCGGCGTCTGCTCACCGAGGTCGATGAGGACCAGCCCGTCGGCGACCAGGATCACCTCGAGGCCCTTGTGGCTGAACATCGGGCTGCCCGTCTCGTCGGCGTCGAGGTTCACGAGGTAGGAGCGCAACCCCGCGCTCGGGTCGTCGAAGAGCGCCACGACGTCACCGGGAGCGGCGTCGCTGCCCGTGACCTGGCGGTCGTGGCGCACCAGGTGGTGCTCGACGGTGCCCGGCCCGGTCATCAGGTCGTCGAGGGTGATCCCCAGTGCCTCGCAGAGCGGGATGAGCGTGTCGAGCGACAGGCCTCGCCGACCGGTCTCGGCCTGGGAGATCGCGGCGGGCGTCACCCGGGCGACAGCCGCCAGTTGGCTCTGGGTGAGGTTGCGCTCGCGACGGATCCGGCGGAGCCCCTCGCCGAGGCGGCCGACTGCGTGCTCGCGCACGATCCGCAGCGTGCCGTCGGCGTCGGTGGCGATCTCGACGAGGGTGCCCTGGATGCGCGAGGGTCGGCCTTCGGCCTTCGCGATGCGGAGGCGGTCGCCGCGCAGTTCGAAGACGCACTGGGCGATGCGCGTGATGCCCTCGATGACGGGGGCGCTCAGCATCTCGCGGCTGCCGGTCCAGTAGGCGATGGCGCCGAGGTCGAACAGCCGAGGGCAGATTCGCCGGTAGAAGGCCACGGTCTCGGGCGCGCCCCACCGGGCCAGGACGTCGTCGAGACCGTCGATGACCAGGTGCGATCCCTCGGCCCGAGCGTCGTCGGTGAGGAGGGCCTCGAGGTCGGCGGCATCGGTGGGGTCGGCCGGGAGACGCACGTCGACTCGGTCGATGCCGGGCGGCAGGTCGTCGATGGCCGACGACGTCGAGAACGAGACGTAGCGCACCTGGGCGCCCGTGGGCGCCGCAGCGAGGAAGGCGCGGCAGGCGGCATGGGTGGCACGGCGCTGGTCGGCGATCCACACGACGTTGTCGCCGAGGGTGAGGCCGCCGGAGAGGAGATCATCGAGCGAGGGGATGCCGCTGGGATGCTGGCGCACGCACTCAGCATGCCACGGCGAACATAAGCACAGCTATAGGTGCCGCTGTGGGGCATAAGCAGCCATAGGATGATCCGAACGATGGACGCCAGTGTGTGCGTCGGAGGTGATGACCGTGACCGATGTGGTCGGACGACAGGATCTTGATGCGGCCCTGCTGGCGCAGTTGCGCGCCCAGCTTCAGGCAGAGCTCGATCACCTGCTCGAGCAGGCCGGACTCACCCGGGACGACCTCGTTGACCCCGAGGATCCCACGATGGGTCACGACGCGGTGACGACGGCCATCGAGACGATGGCCCGCACCGGCATCGCCCGCACCAGCCAGGCCCTCGCCCGGCTCGACGGCGGCACCTACGGCAACTGCCTCGACTGCGGTGGTGCGATCCCAGCCGAGCGCCTCGAGATCATGCCGGCCACTCCGTACTGCGTGGGGTGCCAGCAGCGCAACGAGTGACCTCCCACTCCGACTGATCTCCCGACCGCCTCCGGTCGGGACCCGATCGTGGGCGCCGGCGTCGACGCAACGGCGCGTCAGGCGTCGGCGCCCACGCCTGTGCTCGGCGCCCGCTCGGCCGGGGCGGAACCGGTCCAGTCGGAGCCGGTGAGCCGCCGCGACATGGACCCGAGGTTGCGTTCGGCGTGGGCGACGGCTCGCTCGGCGTTGGGGCCGCTCCAACCGGCGACGAGCGTGTCGACGAACAGCTGGTGCCAGCGGTCGAACCACTCGGGTCGGAACGCCTCGATGTCGTGCACGTGCTGGTGCACGGCGAACATCGCACCGACGTAGCTGGGATCACCGAGCAGGACCCGGCACCAGTAGTCGACGAGCCGGGGGATGTGGGCGGCCCAGTCGACCTCGGCCACCTCATCGAACACCGGCTCGAGCACCTCGTCGAAGATGATGGCGCGGTAGAACCCGACGATGAAGTCGTGGATCTGGGTACGGGTGTCGAGGTCCGGCATAATTCCATCTTCGACTAGATAAATGGAGGCGTCAATGGACGAGGGTGGCGAGAGCGCCTGCTCGATGACCGTGCACGGCGATGTGGTGGAGGACCTGCCCGATGTCGCGCTGGCGCAGCTCCTGCGCGACCTGGCCGATGCTGTGGTGGTGGCCGACCGGGCGGGCGACATCCTCCTGTGGAACGCCGGCGCGACCCGGCTCTTCGGCTGGTCGGCCGACGAGGCCATCGGCCGGCCTCTGTCGATCATCATCCCCGAGCGGTTGCGAGCCCGCCACGACGCCGGCTTCCACCGCACCATGGAGACAGGGGAGACCAAGTACGGCGAATCGATGCTCGAGGTGCCGGCCCTGCACCGCGACGGCCACTCGTTCTCGATCGCCTTCACGGTGTCGATGATGTTCGCCCCGGGCCAGAAGGCGCCATACGCGATCGCCGCCGTGCTCCGCGATGACACAGAGCGTTGGGAGCTGCTGCGGGCCGCGCGGCAGGCGGAGCGGTCTGCGAAGGGGTAGAGCGCGGGGAGCTGCGGCGAGCGGCGCGTAGCGTGGAGCCATGACGGCCGGGCACCCGCGCTTCCACATCGCCATCGCGGTCGACGACCTCGCCGCCGCCCGCCGGTTCTACGGCGAGGTGCTCGGCTGCCTGGAGGGCCGGTCCTCGGCGCAGTGGATCGACTTCGACCTGTACGGCCACCAGCTCGTCACCCACTTGAGCCCGGACGCTGCGGGCGACCTCGCCAACAACCCGGTCGACGGCGACGAGGTGCCGGTTCCGCACTTCGGTGTGGTGCTCACCGTCGAGGCCTGGGAGCAGCTGGTCGAGCGGCTGCAACGCGCCGGCACCCGCTTCGTGGTGGAGCCGCACGTGCGCTTCGAGGGGCAACCCGGCGAGCAGCGCACCACGTTCTTTCGCGATCCGGCCGGAAACGCCCTCGAGTTCAAGGCGTTCGCCGACGACGCCATGGTGTTCAGCCCGGACGGCTCGTACTGATCGTCGGCCCCTCGCGGCGGCGGTGCACCGTGAGGTACCAGAGGCCGTCGGCGCCGGCCTCGATCTGGCGCTCGGCACCCTTCGAGATGTGCACCAACGTGTGGGGACCGAGCTCGTGGGTGGTGTGGTCGACCACGGCTCGGCCGTCGCCCCGCAGCACCACCACGGCGACGTCGACCCCGCCCACGTGCGCCTCGATGCGATGGCCGGGATCGAGTCGCACGAGGTTCACGTTGAGCTCGCTCGGCGGGCCGAGCGTCCAGTGCACGCCGTCGCCGTCATCCTCACCCTCGGTGAGGGCAGCCAGGTCGACGTGGGTGGTCATCGGGCCATCCTCGCGGTCTCGACGGCGAAGATGCCTGTTCGCCACAGCACGGTCACGAGCCAGAGTGCGAGGCCGGCGGCCATCACCTCGTCGACATCGGCGAGGGCGCCAGCGGCTGCCACGTTGGCCCCGGCCACCGCGAGCCACGACCGGGTGAGCTCGAACCCACGGGTGAGCGGCTCGTGGCCCCCGCCACGCAGCACCGGGCCGAAGTAGCTGAGCGATGCCACCACGATCTGGGCGATGCCCCCGATGGCGAGCGCACGCAGCAGCGGCCGATCGTCGCCTCCGCCGGTGCCGTAGAGGACCGCGAGGCCAGCGACGGTGAGGGCCCACCACCCGATGCCGGCGAAGAGCTGCACCACCCGCGCCCCCGCCCATCCGAGTTGGCGGCGACCGACGCCGGGGAGCACGGCCGCCACGGCGCCGATGCACACGACGTAGAGCCCCAGGCCCACGGCGGCGATTCCGGGACGCTCGATGGCGTGCGCAGTCGCGGCGATGGCGACAGAGGCGGCCGACGCGCCGACGATGGCGCGAACGCGGCCGGGAGTGGCCCGTGGCGACATCTTCGATCGCACCTGGGTGGCCACGAAGAACGGCAGGGTGCCGATGATGACGAGCCCGACGAGTCCGAGGACGTTGATGGTGAGGTGCGCGTCGCGAAGGCCGTGCCCGTAGGAGGAGCGGCTCGCCATGTCGATGCCGAGGCCGACGCCGACGAGCCCGTAGGCGATGGCGAGGAGGTAGGCGTCGATCGCGGGCGTGAAGCGTGGCGTCACCGCGGCGCGTCGGATACCCACCAGCAGCACGGCGAGGATCACCAGTGCGACGGCGACCGCCAGCCCACCGATGGCCGTGACCACCTCGGCGTCGACCTCCCGCCCCAGGGCCACCGCCAGCGCGCCGCCGGCAAGCATGGCGCGTTGCACCGCAGTGGCCCGGTCGGAGGGGGCGGGTGACGACGACCAGGTGACGGCCAGCATCTGGGTGGCACCCGAGATGCCACTGAGGAGGCCACCGGCCAGGAACAGGTGGAGGGGCAGCCACGCACCGGTGTCGTGGGGGACGACCGCGGCGATCGGGGCCGAGACGATGAACGCAGCGGCGACGCCGAGGGTCCACCGGGCCTGGTGGTGCACCTTGGCGACCCGATCGGCAGCGCCGCGGGGTCCGTCGGATGTGGTCATCGACCCTCGAGCATGTCCGTTTCGAGTCGTGCCTGCCGGGCGACCATCTGGGTGAGGTCGACAGCGCGCAGGTGGCAGGTGCAGTCGTGCGACTCCTTCTCGTCGAGCGCGACCAGGTGGTCGACAACCGCGATCAGCCGGCACTGTCCGGCAAGCACGGTGCCGCGTGCCGGCGGGGGCAGCTCTTCGACCCGAGCCTGCTCGTCGTCGAGGTGATCGGCGAGGGCCGTCCGCAGCTCGCGAAGTTGGCGGTGCACCGCGTCGGTTCCGCCCTCGAGCGCAGTCCGCTGCAACGAGCGGGACATGTCGATCAGGCCAAGGTGGGAGGCGTGCTGCGACGGGCGGCTCATCGGCGACGGAAGCCGAGAACGTCCATGGCCTCGGGGGTGAGACGGTCGGGGCTCCAGGCCGGCTCCCACACGATCTGGAGGACGACGTCGTGCTCGGGGAGTGCTCGGCGGATCGCCTCCTCGGCCTCGCGTGGCAGCTGCTCGGAGACAGGGCAACCCGGGGTGGTCAGCGTCATGTCCACCTCGACTCGACTGCCCTCGTGGCGCACGTCGTACACGAGCCCGAGCATCACCACGTCGAGCCCGAGTTCGGGGTCGATCACCGTGCCGAGCGCGCGCATGGCGCGGTCGGCGACGCTGTCGGAGGGTGCGCCGATGGTGTGCGTGCGCTCGGTCATGGGCGGGTCTCCTCGGCAGATCGCTGGGTGATGGCGTGGTTGCGGATGATCCGCCGCGGTGTCAGGGCGAGGTTGAGGGTGGCACCGACCCCGCACGCGGCCAGGGCCGCCCCTCCGACGGCCAGCCAACCGGGTTGGTCGGCCAGCAGGCCGGCCACCACCAGACCGAAGCCTGCGGTGCCCAACCCCAGGGTGCCACGGGCGACGCCGGTGCCGTAGAGGTGGCCGAACAGGAGTGGTCCACCGTCGGGGCCTTGGGTGATGCCCCGCGCCCGGAGCGCGCTGTAGGCGATGAACGGCACGATCTTGTGGACGTGTCCGACGACGGCGAGACCGAGCCATCCAGCCAGTGCCGCGATCTCGGCCGAGACGATGTTCGAGCGCTCTGCGTAGGGGAGGGGGAAGACGGCGGCCACCTCGGCGAGGACCATGCCCACCACCAGGAACGCCGCCGACACGAAGAGGTACACGTGCAGCAGCTCGAGGCGACGACGGCGATGGCGGACGCACGAGGCGAGCGACATGAGGTGGGCGCAGAGGCCGGCGGCGGCCAGCAGGCCACCGATCCACGCCACCGGCGCGATGGCGAAGAGCAGACCCGGGGTGAGCACGGCGGCACCCGTGGCGAGGAGGGCGACCGCGGCCCGTCCCTCGTGGTCGTGCGGCCGGTGGGCCAGCAGGAACATGGGCCACAGCTTCTCGGCCACCGAGACGTAGGTGAGCCCGAGCCAGCCGAGGAGCCCGAGGTGGGCGTGGGCGAGCACGCGGTGGTGCAGGAGCGGGAACCAGCCGGTCTGGCGGTCGAACGCGTACACGACGCCGAAGAGCACGGTAACCACGAGGTAGGTGACCGACACCCGCAGCCCCCACAGCGGGACGCCACCATCGGGCGACGAGAGAGGTCCCGACAGGTTCCACGCGGCGAGGCCCACTGTGAGGGTGCCGATGACCGCCCCGGCGGTGACGAGCGTCTCCGGTCCGTGGGCGAACCCGCTCGGCAGCAGCCACGCGGTGGTGACCCAACCGGCGAGGGTGACCCACGCGGCGCGCGTCGAGCGCAGCGGCCGGCGAGCGACAACCGGTGCGAACTGGTGCAGCGCGCCGAGCACGGCGGTGGACAAGAACGCCAACATCGCGACGTGGACCGCCGATGCCGCGCCGGGGTGCGTGGGCGACTCGACCAGTCGATCGGCCCCGAACCAGAGGGCGAGCCCCATGCCGACCAGGCCGACACCGGCCGCGGCGAGGAAGCTGAGCGGCACCGCGGGTGGCGGCACCACCTCGGGTGCCCCCGGACCGGCCATGCCCACCGGCGGGACCATCGGGGTGGGGCGCCGGATCGGGGCTGCGGTGGTCATGGGGATCCCTTGCAGGTAGTTCTAGTAGATAGTAGAAATATACGAGGAGCCCCCCCGACGGTCAAGGAGACCGACATGTCCGAAGTCATCGATGTCCGCACCCTTCATCCGCGTGAGCGCCACCCGCTCATCTTCGAGCGCCTCGACGGTCTGGCCGCCGGCGACTCGTTGCGCCTCCTGAACGACCACGACCCGAAGCCGTTGCGGTACCAGCTCGAGGCCGAGCGCCCCGGTTGGTACACCTGGGAGGTGGTCGAGGACGGGCCCGAGCAATGGGCGATCGACATCGTCAACCGCACCCATGTGCTCGATGCCCGCCCGATCCTGGCGGCGGGCGACGAGCCCTTCGACGCGATCATGGACGCCGCCCAGAAGGTGCAGTCGGGCGAGGTCCTCGTGGTCCTCGCTCCGTTCGAACCCGTGCCGCTCGAGGGCGTGCTCTCCGAACAGGGGTTCACGTTCTCCGCCGACGAGATCGCGCCGGGCGACTGGCGCGTCTCGTTCCTGAAGAGCTGACCCTGCGGCACACTGGTGCTGTGGCCACCATCCAGCAACAGGCGCGGGCGCTCGGTGACCCCACCCGCCACAAGGTCTTCCGCTACCTGGCCGAGGCGGCGCGGCCGGTGGGTGTCGCCGAGCTCACCGAGCACTTCGGACTCAACCACAACGCCATCCGCCAGCACCTCACCAAGCTGTCGACGGCCGAGCTCGTGGTCGAGACGCGGGTTCCCACCGGTGGCCCGGGCCGGCCGCGGGCGATGTTCGTCGTCGACCCGAGCGCCGAGAGCCGCTGGGGCGTCACCGGGCCATACGAGCGGCTGAGCGTCCTCCTCAGCGAGATCCTCCGCACCGGCGAGTCGGCCCACGAGATCGGCCGCCGCGCCGGAGAGCGCTATCGCACCGGCACCGCCGTCACCCCCGACGAGGTGCTCGCCGAGATCGAGGAGGCGATGGCACGAGAGGGATTCGAGCCCGAGGTTCGACGCACCGGCGAGCGGGTCGAGGTGGTCCTGCAGAACTGCCCGTTCGCCAGTGCCGCCGAGGTCGACCCCAACACCGTGTGCTCGCTGCACCGCGGCATCGCCGAGGGTGTGGCCGGCGAGGCGACGTCGGTGGTGGTCGACGAGCTCGTCGACCACGATCCGCGCGAGGCCGGCTGTCGCCTGTGTCTCCACGTCGATTCCACCTCGTAGCGCAGATCAGCGCCGCGGCGGGGGCTCGAGCCCCACGAGATCGGGGTGGCCGTCGACCTCGACGAGCTTCGTTCTCCCCTTGTCGCCCTGCGCGATGCGCACCGAGCGTTGTCGGACGTGCAGGCAGTCGGCGATGAGCCGGGTGAGCTCGGCGTTCGCCCTCCCCTCACTCGCAGGTGTGGCCACTCGGATCTTGAGCGCGTCACCGATCACGCCGGCCACGGCCGAGCGGGCGGCGGCCGGCTGCACGCGCACGGTGAGCAGCCAGCCGCGCTCGGTGCGCCGGGCCCAGACAGGAGTACCGCTGTCGCTCATCGCCTCATGCTGCCGTCAACGGAGGAGCGACGTGCGATCGGGCGTGAGCGATCGCCGCGTCGAGGTCGTCGAACAGGTGGTTCTCGTGGGCGAGGCGATCGAGCGCCCCGACCGCACGGAGGATGTCGAGGTGCGCCGGTCGGGGCCCCTTCAGCAGGACGGTGATGCCGCGTTGCTCGAGGTCGGTGATGATGGCGCCGAGGGCCTGGGCGCCGGTGGCGTCGAGCACCTTCAGCTGCGGGAGGCGCAGGATGACGACCCTCACGTCGGCCACGCGGGTGAGCTTGTCGAGGAAGTGTTGGGCTGCGCCGAAGAAGAGCGCCCCATCGATGCGGTAGGCGACGATCCGTTCGGCGAGCAGCTCGTGTTCGGCGCCGGGACCGATCTCGTCGGCCGGCGAGCGGTCGGCGACGCGCTCGCTCGAGATCGAGGTGCTCAACGCCATCTGCCGTAGGGCGAGCAGTGCGGCTGCCGCGACGCCGATCTCGACGGCGACGATGAGGTCGAACGCCACGGTTGCCACGGCGGTGAGCACCAGGACGGCGGCGTCGGATCGGGTCGACCGGATGACGGCGCGCACGTTGTGCACCTCGACCATCCGCACCGCAGTGACCATGAGCACCCCGGCCAAGGCGGCCAGCGGGATCTTCGACACGAGCCCCGATCCGACCAGCACCACCACGATGAGGACCACGGAGTGCACCATCGAGGCCACTCGGGTGCGGGCTCCGGCGCGCACGTTCACGGCGGTACGGGCGATGGCCCCCGTGGCGGGCATCCCTCCGAACAGGGGCGAGACCACGTTGGCCAGGCCCTGCCCGAACAGCTCGCGGTCGGGATCGTGCGGCGAGCCGTCGACCATCCCATCGGCCACCTTGGCCGCCAGCAGGCTCTCGATGGCAGCGAGGGCGGCGACGGCCAACGCCGCCGACAGGTAGCGGTCGATCTCGCCGAACGGGATCGAGGGGATCGACGGGGTGGGGAGCGACGAGGGGAGGGTGCCGATGACGGCGACGTCCCAGCCGGCGACCTCGGCGATGACCGTGGCGGCGATGACCGCGACGAGCGAGCTGGGCAGCGAACGGCGCAGCCGAGGGAGGAGCCACATCGTGACCACGACGAGCACGACCAGTGCGATCGCCGCCATCGATCCGTTGCTCAGTGCGTCGACCGCGGCCTTGATCGCCACGGCCGCGGTGTTCTCGCCGTCGGGCACGGCGACCCCCAACGCGTTCGGCACCTGCTGCAGGAAGATGATGACCGCGATGCCGAGGGTGAAGCCCTCGATGACCGGCCAGGGCATGTACGCGAGCGCTCGGCCCAGCCGCAGGATGCCGGCGGCGATGACCAGGAACCCGGCGAGGATGCTGACGATCACCACGGCCTCGGGTCCGAAGCGGGCGATGAGGGGAACGAGCACGACGGTCATGGCGCCGGTGGGGCCCGACACCTGCACGTTCGATCCGCCGAAGAGGGCGGCGACGAACCCGGCGACGATGGCGGTGGTGAGACCGGCGGCTGCTCCGAGCCCCGTGGTGACGCCGAAGGCCAGCGCGAGCGGGAGGGCCACGATGCCGACGGTGAGGCCGGCGGTGGCGTCGTTGCGCCAGTGGGAGGAGATCCCCGCGTAGTCGGACCGGCGGGGGAGGAAGCGGCGAAGCATCAGGACGCTCTGGCACCGGGGGTGAGGTCGCTCAACAGGTCGCGCGTGCCTTCGAGGCGGGCCCGGAGGAGCTGCTTCGCGACCTCGAGGACATCGGCGACGAGTGGATCGCTCAGCGTGTAGATGACCGATGAGCCCTCCTTGCGGTTGGTCACGAGACCGGCTCGGCGCAGGACGCCGAGCTGCTGCGACAAGTGCGACGACTCGATGCCGACGAGGGGTTGGAGGTCGCTCACGGCATGTTCGCCGCCGGTGAGCACCTCGAGCACCCTCACGCGGGCGGGGTGGCCGAGCGCCTTGAACAGCTCGGCCTTCACCTCGGACAACGGTCGACTCGGTACAACGACTTCATCATCTGACATGTTCGTCAGTTTAGCGGCGCTATGAACGTCTCACTCCGACGTGTCCTCGCTACGGTCGGCGGGTCACCGACTGATGAGGAGGTGACACCCATGTCCGACGGCAAGACCCGCAAGAAGGGTCGCTCGGTCCTCGAGAAGCGCAAGCTGAAGGAGGAGCGCCGAGCCGAGCGCGACAGCGCCAACTCCAAGCGCGACCGCATGCAGACGCCCGCCTGATCCTGACCGATCGGCAGTGACCCTCTGGCGCTGACCGACCGGCAGTCCCGGGCTTGGGCGTGGGATGTTCGCCAGCTGGCGAACATCGTGCGCCCGAGCCCGGCCCTCGCGCTCAGGTGGGCGGGGGCGGTGCCGGACGCCACAGCGGATAGGGGATGCCGGCGAGGCGGTTGATCACCAGTCCCTGCCCCACCAGGAGCGCCACGGCCACCATGAGCACCACCAGATGCTCGGGGTCGCGCAGGATGCCGAGCGACACGATCAAGGTGGTGGCCCCCGCCGGCGGGTGCGGCACCTTTGCCCACACCATCAGCCCACTGGTGAGTCCGAGCGACAGCGCCGCGGCGCCGACGCGGCCGCCGGTGACCTCGGAGGCCAGCGCCGGTGCGGCATCGGTGAGGCCGAACACCACCAGCGACAGGTAGCCGGCACCGGCCCCTATGGCGTGGCCGAAGATGGTGTTGCGGGGCGAGGACGCGGGCAGCATCGGCGTGTAGAAGAGCAGGAACGCGGTGGGACCGAGCGACGGGAAGACGAACGGGTCGCCGGTGACGAGGGCCGCTGCCGCCATGATGGCGATGGCGATGACGCCGTTGACGAAGGCGAACAGCCCGAGCACGGTGGTCGACGAGTGGCGCTGGGTGAGGGCGTCCATCCGCAGCCGTCCGGCGAGGCCGAAGACGATGGCTGCCATGTCGCCGCCGATCGGCCCGGGACGCCGTGGCGATTCGGTCGGTTCGCTCACCGCAGGTACCTGTGGAGGGCGCCTAGGTGCCCCATGCGTGGCCTTCCAGGGTCGGAGGTGGTCGGACGCCCTGTTCTAGTCGACGCGGTCCGCGCCGTGTGCAGCTGCACGCGCCCAGGCGACGACGAGCGCCGCGGCCGCCGCGGGGACGCCCTGGTGGTCGACTCGCCCGTCGAGCTCGACGAGCTGCGCAGGGCCGGCGAACCGATCGGCGAGGTCCACCCGATCGGTGTGTGAGGCCGCCGATCGAGCCGTCTCGATGACGAGGGTGGCCACGGTGGTGGCCGCGGCGGCGCGCTCGGCCAGGTGGCGGCTGCCGTGGGCAGGCACACCGTGGACGAGGCGAGGGTCGTTGCCCTCGGGCGGCGCCGCAGCGAGGGACGCGGGGTCAGCAGCGATGGCCCGCAGCCTCTCGCCTTCGACCGCGACCGACGTGGCCGGATCGAGCCAGGGAGCGCCAAGGCCGTCGACGAGGACGAGAGCGTCGGCGCGACCGCCGAGGACGAGCAGCTGGGCCGACCAGCCGTTGGCCCCGACGCCGAGGGCGATGATGCCGGTGCGCTCGTGGGTCTCGTGGGTCTCGTCGGTCTCGAGGGTCGCGACGATCTCGCCGCCGAGGAACGCCGCATCGGCCAGCTCGTGGTGCCCGCCGGTCGGAGGGGGCGTGCCGCGGTGGCCGGGAAGGTCGGGGGCGACGACACGGCCGGTCCAGCCGGCCGCCCGCATCGCTTCGTCCCAGTCGGCGCCACCGCCATGGGCGCCCGGTTCGTGCAGCACCAGGATCATGCGGTCGGCGGGGTTGCTCATGGCCCGACCTCGTCCAGGAAGGCCGAGATGGCGGCAATGGTGGCGTCGGGTCGCTCGCAGTGCACGTAGTGGCCGGCGCCGTCGATGGCGACGTGGCGCGCTCCGAGGGCCTCGACCCGCCGGCCGATGTCGTCGGCGCTCAGGTCGCTC
>JAENWR010000134.1 GCA_016649895.1 Acidimicrobiia bacterium
CACCAGCGGTTGGTTGTGGTAGCGCAGGTGGTAGCCGCCGGGTGACAGCGTGCCGGCCAGCTCCCAGGTCATGGTGAGCTCGCCCCCGGGCGGGATGGCCACCAGCGCCGAGTAGGTCTGGAACCCCTGTTCGGGGTGCGACGCGACGCCCACGATCTGCCCGTCGACCCGCGCCTGTTGCAGGGCGAGCGGGGTGAAGATGGTGACGTAGGTGTTGGCGGTGCCGAGGGGCAGGTCGTCGTTGTTGCCGATGACCACCTCGGGCAGGTCGAGGGTGGCGGTGTTGGTGAACGTGGCGGTGACGGTGGCGGTGGTGGCGCCGGTGGCGGGGTCGTAGCGCACGTCGTGGGTGATGTCGCGGTCGATGTAGATGTCGATCTTGCTCGCGCCGTTGTTGTCGATTCCGACGAGGACCATGTCGGTTCCGTCGGCCGGCGGCAGCGATCCGTCGAGGCCGAGGGTGACGAGCAGCTCCTGTTCGGCGGGGTCGGCCGACCACATGAGCAGGCGTCCTTCGTGCACGTAGGGGCTGAGGGCGTCGGCCAGGCCGCGGGGCCCGGGCAGGCTGCCGGCGGTGAACTTCGAGAAGGTCTGCTGCACCGCAGCGTCGAGCACCTCCTCCTGGTCGACGCTGGCGAGCTCGTAGCCGCTGACGAGGAGTAGTTCGGCGAGGGCGGCGCCGTCGAAGGGGCCGCCCACGATGGGCAGGTCGTCGACGCCGCCGACGAGGTCGGCGAAGCCGCCGAGGGCGAGGGGGTCGACGGTGATGACGCCGTCGATCGGCGTGCCCATCGACTGGGTGAAGAACGACGCCGCCACCTGGGCGCTCGACGGGAAGTGGGGGCTCACCGTGGCGTTCTGGAAGTTGACGTTCGGGGTGTAGCGGGCGTAGCGCTCGAGGAACTCGTCGCCGATGTCGAGCTGCACGTCGTCGGCGCCGGGGCCGTTGATCACGTCGCGGCTCTGCCCGCTGTCGACGAGGGTGAGGGCGCCGTCGCTCACCTCGATGGTGGCCCAGCTGCCGACGAAGCCGCCGAGGAGGCGGGCCTCGGCCGGGGTGGTGAACAGCACCAGCCAGGTGCGGGGTCCGTCGCCGCCGAGCATGGTGGGCGCCACCCGGGCGCCAGCGAGGGCGGTGCGGGCGTCGGGCAGCGCCGACGCCATGTCGGCCTTCAGGTCGTCGATGCGGCTGCTCACCGGGCTGGCGAGCCAGGGGCTGTCGACCGAGGAGAGCCCGGCCAGAGCGGTCTCGAGGGTGCCCATGGCGTTGGCGAGCGGGGCTTCGATGCCGCGCACGGCGTCGAGGTCGACGCGGCCGTTGGTGGGCCGCAGGCCGTCGAGCTCGACCGCGTCGGCCGCGTCGGCCGCGGCCAGGGCCAGGTCGCGCGCCGAACCGGTGCCCACGGCCAGGGCCTGCTGGTGCTGGCCGATGACGGGTACCGCCCGGGCGGGGGCCAGCAGGCGCGAGCCGAGCATCGACGATGCCCCGTCGAGCTGGGCGGCCGCCGCCCGGAAGTGGGCGACGGCGGTGGCGGCATCGCCGGCCGCGGTGGCGTCAAGCCCGGCCCGGGCTTCGTCGATGCCGTTCGCTACCTTGCCCTGGCTGATGAGCGCCGCGGTTCCGACCATGAGGGTGATGCCGAGCACGATGCCGCCCACGGCCGAACCGCCGATGACGAGGGGACGGCGCCAGCGGCTGCGGGTGTTGCGCAAGCCCGACACCACGAGTGGCACCGTCGCGGCGGCGACGAGGAGGGCCGAGGCTCCGTGGAAGCCGAAGTCGGGCAGACGCAGCAGCACCTGGATGCTGCCCGCCCCCACCAGGGCGCCGAGCACGCGGTGGCGGCGGTCGAGCACCGCCATGGTGACGGCCACCACCAGAGGTGCCACGGCGGCGAGCAGCTGGCGGCCACCGCCCGAGCCCATGGTGGTGAGCGTGGCGAGCACCACCACCGACCAGCGCCGGGCGCGCGAGGCGGCCAGCGGCACGGCAGCGCCGAGCAGCACCAGCCAGAACGTGTCGGCCAGGTCGTGGCCCGTGGGTTCGTTGTCGGTGAGAGCCGCACCCACCGCTGAGGCCACGCTGACGGCGGCCACGGCGTAGAGCTGCCAGCGGGGCACCGAGCGGCGGCGGCTGCGGCGCCGCGTGGGCGTCGGCAGCGGTGGGGTCTCGGTGGGCATTCGGGGGCAACCTTAGGGCGCTCGGCGTGGACGGGCGTGCGCACACCGAGGTGGGCACGGAGGGGCTCAGCCACCCCCTGCGGCTGCGATGAGGGGTGAGACGCGGTGTTGGCCACCGCGTGGGGCGGTGGCCAACATCGAGCAGTTCGGGTGGGTCGCCGTGGGCGACCCGGAGATCAGCTGGAGACCGAGACGGTGGCGGGGCGCTGACGACGCACGGCCAGCACGGCGATGCCGCCGGCGGCGATGAGCACGGCGCCCACCTTCACCAGCGGAAGGCTGTTGGAGCCGGTGACGGGCAGCTCACCGGCACCGCCGGTGTCGCCACCAGGGGCCTGCGTCGGGGGCGCACCGAGGCCGCCCACGTTGACGACGATGCCGAACACCTGGGTGCCACACACGGCGTTGATGCGGTACTGGCCCGGCGTGGTGGGGGCAGTGATGCTGGCACTGAAGGCGCCACTGGCGTTGGCAGTGGTGCTGCCGGCCGGGCTGTCGGAGATGAAGGCGTTGACCGTCTGGCCCGGCGCACAGCCGGTGCCGGCGATGACGATGGTGCCGCCCGGCTCGGGAGTGGCGGTGGTGGTGGTGAGGCCGGTGGTGACCCCGTCGTAGTCCTGGGCCGCAACGGGCGAGGCGAACAGGGCGACAGCGGCAAGCGTCGCTGCGATGAGTGCGGTGGTGCGTCGCATGTTGGGGAGATCCTCCGGCTAGTCAGCTTGTTCTCGGCCCGCCGCAAGCGTACTTGACGAGGCGCGGTGTGTCACGGGTGAGATTTCACGTCACCACAGTGTGCCCCATCGGCGGCTGGGACCCGCGAATTAGGGCGTGGCACCGGGTGCGGGGATGAGGATGCCATATGGGGTCGGCCACGCGGGGCACAATGGCAACCAAGCCAGATGAAGAGGATGGCGGCCAAACATGCCCGACAGCAACGCCGAAGGTCCGAGTCAACCGGTGGATAGCCGGCTGCCTCGGTACCTCGCCGCGCTGGTGCCCCTGCGCACCCCGTTGCAGGTGTCGGTCGACGCCGGCGCCTGGGCGGTGGCCATCTGGGCGGCCACGCTGTTGCGCTACGAGTTCGAGCTGCCGGTCGGTGCCACCGACGGCATCGTCACCATGGCCATCGTGGCGGTGGCGGTGCAGGTGGCGTCGGGCTTCACCCAGAGCCTCTACCTGCGGCGGTGGCGCTACGGCAGCTTCGACGAGATGGGGGGCGTGGTCCGCTCCACCGTGTTCACCACGTGCGTGGTGGTGCTCCTCAACCGGCTGCTGTTCGAGACGGCCATCCCCTTGTCGGCGTCGATGGCGGCGGGCGTCGGTGCGCTCATGGCCATGGCCGGGGTGCGCTTCACCTGGCGCGTCGTGCTCGACCACGCCCGACGGCCTGAGCACGACGACGCGACACGGGTTCTCATCTTTGGAGCGGGTGAAGCTGCGCAGCAGCTGGTCCGCCAGATGGTGTCCGATCCCATGAACACCTACCTGCCGGTGGGGATGCTCGACGACGACCCGGCCAAGGCCAACCTCCGCATCCGCCGGGTTCCCGTCGTCGGCACCCGGAACCACCTGGCCACCGCTGTCGAGTCGCTCGACGTGTCGATGCTGGTCGTCGCCGTGCCCAGCGTGGGCGGCGAGCTGGTGCGCGAGCTCTACGACGAGGCTGGCGAGCTGGAGCTCGAGGTGCGGGTGTTGCCGTCGGTCAACGAGCTCATCGGCGGCGTAGCTGTGTCGCACGTGCGCCCGGTGTCGAACGAAGACCTCATGGGCCGAGGCGGCATCGAGACCGATCTCGACTCCATCGCCCACTACCTCACGGGCAAGCGGGTGCTCGTCACCGGTGCCGGCGGATCGATCGGCTCCGAGCTGTGCCGCCAGGTGCACCGTTTCAACCCCGCCGCTCTGTTGATGCTCGACTGCGACGAGGGCGGCCTGCACGGTGTGCAGATGTCGATCGAGGGCCGAGCCCTGCTCGATGACCCATCGCTCATCGTGGCCAACATCCGCGACCGCGAGCGCATGGCCGAGGTGTTCGCCCAAACCCAGCCCCACGTGGTCTTCCACGCCGCGGCGTTGAAGCACCTGTCGCTGCTCGAGATGCATCCGAGCGAAGGCGTGAAGTCGAACATCTGGGGCACCCAGAACCTGCTGGAGCTGGCGGTGGAGCATCGGGTGGAGCGCTTCGTCAACATCTCCACCGACAAGGCGGCCGACCCCACCAGCGTGCTCGGCTACACCAAGCGCATCGCCGAGCGGCTCACGGCCAGGGCTGCGCAGGATGCCGCCGGCGTGTTCCTCTCGGTGCGCTTCGGCAACGTGTTGGGATCACGGGGCTCGATGCTGACCACCTTCGAGGCGCAGATCGAGGCGGGTGGGCCGGTCACGGTCACCGATCCCGACGTCACCCGCTACTTCATGACGGGGGGCGAAGCGGTGCAGCTGGTGATCCAGGCCGGTGCCATCGGACGCAGCGGCGAGGCGCTGGTGCTCGACATGGGCGAGCCCGTCAGCATCGACCAGGTGGCGCGCCGCCTGATCGCCCGAGCCAAGCGCCCGGTACGCATCGTCTACACGGGCCTCAGGCCGGGCGAGAAGCTGCACGAGGTGCTGCTGTCCGAAGGCGAGGTGGACCGGCGTCCGGTCCACCCTCTCATCAGCCACGTCGAGGTCCCGGTGATCGATCCGGAGACGGTGTCGAAGCGGCTCAGTGGCTCGAACAACAGGCTCGTCGAGAGCCTCATGGAGGTCTGTGCCGTGCAGGAGTCCGCGACGAGCTGAGAGCGACTCGGGCTCCGGCCGTCAGAGCACCTCGACGTTCGGTCCCTCGAGGACGTTGCGGCAGTCGAGCACGTGCTGGGCGGAACCGACGATGAGCTCTGTGTCGAACACGTCGTGGTCGACGACGAGGATCGTGATGGCGGCCTGGGCGAGCTCCTCGGCAGAGAGGTCCACGACCTGCACCCCCGCGGGCACCTGCTCGGCCACCACGTGGGGATCGACGGCGTGCACCTCGGCGCCGAGCTGGAGCAGGTTCTTGATGATGTGGCGTGACGGCGCCTCGCGCGGATCGCCGGTGTTCTTCTTGTAGGACAGACCGAGGAGGAGGACTCGCTGCCCCCGCACGGCCAGGCGGCGCTCGTTGAGGGCAGCGGCCACCCGCTCGACCACGTAGCTCGGCATGTGCTCGTTCACGTCGTTGGCCAGCTCGACGAACCGGAACGTGTGGCCCAGGGAGCGTCTCACTCGCCACGACAGGTACGAGGGGTCGATGGGCAGGCAATGCCCGCCCACGCCGGGTCCGGGGGTGAACTTCATGAAGCCGAACGGCTTCGAGTCGGCCGCCTCGATCGCTTCCCAGATGTCGATGTCCAAGTCGTTGGCGAAACGAGCGAGCTCGTTCACCAGAGCGATGTTCACGTGGCGGAAGGTGTTCTCGAGCAGCTTCGCCAACTCGGCCTCTTTCGGACCCGACACCGGCACGGTGGTGTCGACCAGCTGGTCGAAGAAGCCCTGCACGGCGTCGAGCGACGCCGGTGTCACCCCTGAGACGATCTTTGGTGTGGTCTCGAAGGTCCACGTCTGGTTTCCCGGGTCGATCCGCTCTGGGCTGTAGCCGAGGTGGAAGTCCTGGCCTGGGATGAGTCCGGAGGCCGCTTCGAGGATCGGCGCCACCAGTTCCTCGGTGGAGCCCGGATAGGTGGTCGACTCGAGGATGACCGTGCAACCCGGACTGACGAAGGGTGCGAGCGACGCGGCCGCCGACTCGATGAAGGTGAGGTCGGGCACGCCCTCGGTGAGCGGGGTCGGCACGGAGATCACCGCGACGTCGAAGCCGTGCAGGTCCGACGCATCTGCCGATGGTCGGTACCGGCCGCTGCGGAGCACCGCCCCGAGCCGGTCGTCGTCGATGTCCTCGATGAACGATTCGCCCGCGGCGAGCCGCTTCACCTTCGTGGCGTCGACATCGAACCCGATCACGTCGAAACCCGCCTCGGCGGCGCGGACGGCGACCGGCAAGCCCACATAGCCCTGGCCGACGACGATGACCTTGCTCATGATCGGATCCTCAACGGTCGGCGATGTGCCTTCAGGTGTCGGTGGGTCGGCGCCAGGTGGGGTCGTCCATCACCGCCACCAGGGCCTCGGCACAGCGGACCCCTGCCTTGCCGTCCCACAGCTCAGGGCAGCGCGGCGGTGGCGGATCGGCGCGCACGCGATGGTACGCCGCCAGCACGGTCGCCGGCTCCCTGCCGACCAGGCAGTTGGTGCCATCGGTGATCGTGATCGGCCGCTCGGTGTTGTCGCGCAACGTGAGACACGGCACGCCGAGCGCCGTCGTCTCCTCCTGCACACCGCCCGAGTCGGTGAGCACACACGCTGCGCCCGCCTGAAGGGCGATGAAGTCGAGATAACCCTGCGGCTCGATGAGCCGGATCTGCTCCGAGAGCGGCTGCACCGACAGCTGGCCAATCGTGCGGGGATGGGCGGGGAAGACGACCGGCAGGTCGGCTGCCACCTCGTTGAGGACGTGCACCAGGTCGGCCAGCACTGCTTCGTCGTCGACGTTGGCGGGGCGGTGCAGGGTCGACAGCACGTAGCCGCCCGGCTCCAACCCGAGGTCGCCGATGATGGGCCGTTGCCGTGCGCGGTCGAGGTTGGCGAGCAGCGTGTCGACCATCACGTTGCCGACGAGCACCACCTGGTCGTTGCGGTGCCCCTCGCTGAGGAGGTTCTCGACCGCGTCGGGCGACGGTGCCAGCAGAAGGTCGCTGATGCGATCGGTGACCACACGGTTCACCTCCTCGGGCATGGACCAGTCGCGACTGCGGAGACCCGACTCGACGTGAGCCACGATGCAGCCCACCTTTGCGCGCGACGATGGCCGCCGCCATCGTGGAGTTCACGTCACCAGCCACGACGACCGCCCGGGGTGAGGTCTCCTCGATCAGCCTTTCCATCGCCACCATCAC
>JAENWR010000049.1 GCA_016649895.1 Acidimicrobiia bacterium
ACCAGGGGTCTGCGCCCGAGTCCTACAACGACTCCTCGCGCTCACCGCCGCCATCTGGCACAACGAGACCACCAACCAGCCCGGCCCAGCCCGCAGCCTCATCGCCTACGACCACTGACCCCTTGGAACCAACCATCTAGCCACAACGAAGAGGGTGGGCCTCACCCGTCGTAGGTGGACTGCCTTCATCTGCGAGTGCGAGCTGTACGGCGCTTTGTGCATCGATGGGCAGGAGCTCAGAGCTCTCACCGCCGGCGCGCCACCCCTGATGTCAAGTGGTGACCGAACGTGCCTGTTGGTGTAGCTCAGTGCGTCACGCAACCCGTTGGCGCTCCCATGTGGAGAGCAGCTCGTCCACCCATCCCAGAGCATCGGGCACTGCCCTCAGGCGAGCGGGACGGCCACGGTGATGTATGGGCCGTGGGTGCTGAGTTCGGTTGCGCCTACGGCCTCGCCGACGGCTCGCATCGGTTCGTTGGCGGTGTGGCGGCGCCAATGGACAGCGCTGATGGTGGGGCCGAGACGTTGCATCTCGTCGAATACGAGCGTCAGCAATGTGGGGCCGTGATGGTGCTGGCGGTGCTCGGGAAACAGGCAGATCGCGTTGATGAACCAGACTGCACCCTGGCGTTCGTAGGCGATCGCGCCGACCAGGTCACCCTCGATTTCGGCGGCCATGAAGTAACGGCCGGGTCCGTCGAGATGCCAGCTCCATGCAACCGACACCAAGAACCTCGCGGGTTGACGCACCCAATCGGGATCATCTGGATCGGAGAGTTGGTCGAACAGGTACAGGTCGGTCGCTCTGGCGGGCCGCAGGTTCACACTGGGACACGCCGGCGGGGTCTCATCTGACCGATGCGGGTGGTGAGGAGCGCCTTCTCCTTGTCGTCGAGGTCATCCCACACAGCCTGGGCATCGAACTCGGGTGGAGTCAGCTTCGGGCGGGCCGCGTCGAGGAACGCTTCGACGGGTGCGGGGTTCACGAGCGACAGTGCTAGAGCGAGCGTGTCGGCGAAGTCATCGTGGAAGCGGACGCGGCGTTCTACCGGCCAGTCAGCGATCCAGGCGAGGTCGGCAAACTCCGCTGGTGACGCGTCCGCGTCGTGAACTGCTGCACGGGTTGACAGCAGCAGTTGGGTGAGGTCCCGGAGCCGGCTCTCGGCTTGGCTGGTCGCTGCTGGGGCGACCCGCAGCATCAAGCCGTCGGTATCGCGGATGAGCACGGCGTGATGCCGTGCGGCGTCGAGCACCTCACGGCGCCGCCGAGACAAGTCCGAAGCGGTGAACAGTTCCATGCCGGCAATGTACCAAGATGTTGGTACATGTGCTCAGTGGAGGTGCACCGGTCAGACGCCGCAGCTCACGACGTCGCTGCGAAGTTGGTAGGGACCAGGGCAAACGAGCTCGAGGTCATGGGTGCGATTTCCTATGCGTGAACGCCCAGTCTTCGTTCATCTCCCCTTCGGTCTCGAGCACCTCGGTCCCAGGCAGCGCATCGGCCACCGTGGCAAGAGCCATATCGATGAGCAGTGGAACGAGGTCAGCGACGGCAGCGTGGTGGCGCTCGCTCGCGGCATCGAATGCGGCGATCAACGATCGGCTGGGCACGTCGGTCTCCTCCGGCAGGGGCGTCACCCGACGGTACGCAGATCCTGTGACGGTCGATGGCTCCCGCCGCTACGACCTCGGGAGGAGGGATCGACCCACCTATCGCACTGCGCTGTCGGCGGCCTGTCCGGTCAGACCTCTCGTCGGAGGCGGCTGGTACCGTGACGGTGTGGCACTTCGTCGGGAAGACCTCAACGCTGACCAGCTGGAGCGGCAGCGGGCGCTGGATCGGTCCTGGGTCGAAGCCGAGCGGGGACTGGCAGATCTGGAGCTCCGCGCCGACCTCGAGGCGTCGCTGCGACGACTCGACGCAGAGACGCCGGCGCCACTGCTCACTCGCGAGCAGTTCCTGGCACAGACGCCCGTTTCCGACGAGTAGTGCCGCTTCGCGACCTCGAGGAGTACCAGCGCTGAATCGAGCGCGAGTCTCCGTCGGTGTCGGCACAGCGTGTCGCCCGCCACTTCCTCGCCGAGATTGGTGATGAGCCCTGGCGCCATCCGAGCGTTCCCATCGAGGTGCTCTCGAATCAACCCGAGTACGAGGTTCGGGAGGCGGCGCTTGTGGTCGAGGGGGAACAGCGGCCGGTAAACATCTGGTACCGGCACATCTACGTCACCGACGTGGTCGACGTCATCACGGTCACGAATCGCTGATGACAAGTGATGACAAGCGGCTGCGTCGGAGGGGAGAGCTTGCGCAACGCGGCCCACTCCGATCGGACGGTCGGCTCCCGATTTCGGCGTTCCCCGACGGCCGAGTCGAGAGCGCCGAAACGGCGCCTTGTCATCACCGGTCGTCTGTGGGACGTGCGGTCACACCGCAGTCCACGCGCCGCACTGACGGGCATCCCTGATCGGCGCGTCGGGGCCGGCGGCAGGCATGTTCCCGTACCTTGGCCGCATGGCAGTCCGCTCCACGTCGTTTGACGACAGCAGCAGCGGGGTGATGGGGAGGGTGTTGCCCGAGGACGCCGATGCCGGAGCCTGGCGCAGTGGCGAGGCGGCCAACTCCCGTCGAGCAGGTCGTGACGAGCACGCCGGTCACGGGACGGGAACGAGCGTTGCCAGTCGATTCAGGTTGGTCACCGAGCTCTCGGCGTGGGTGAGCATGCGCTCGATGGCGGTGGTCATGTCCGGGTCTGCGAGGTGGTCGTTGAGGCCATGGGCCGCGTAGAGGCGGGTGCCGTGCAGCCACTGGTGGAGGTCTGGTTCCTGGCCCCAGGTGTTCTGGGCCTGCTGGCTGATGGCGGTGGTCTGCAACCAGTCGGTGGCCGAGTTGGGGTACGGGTTCGGCGGGCAGAGACGGTTCTTGGTCGCGTCGTCGGTGTAGGAGGCCTCGACGTGGCCGGCCACGGCCGCTCCGAAGCAGGGCTGGCACCAGGCGATCGGTTGAGGTGTGACGCGCCCGTCCCCGAACACTGGTCGGAGGGGTCGCGTGGGTAGACCGGCGGCGGTGCAGTCGACGTGGATGCGGCCGGACGTTGTGGGGGCGGAGCCGTCGTCGAGGTCGATGCGGTCTCGGCCGATGCGCCTCACCCGACCGAGGCGTACGACGTCGGTGATCTTCGTGAGCTGGGTGAGCTCGTTCCGGCTCAGGGTGCTGCAGTGGTACATCGATGGTTCGACCTCGGGGTCGAGCCGGACGAGCTGCCCGGCGGCTTCGAGGCGTTCGAAGAGCTCACCCACGGTTGCGGCTTCCGCGGCGGCCTCAAGCTGCAGCGAGACGCTGTTGATGGTTGTGGGCAGCAGGTCGAGCGGTTGGATGTTGGCGCGGTCGAGGATCCATGCGTCCCTCGGCTTGATCCACTGGATGGCGTCAGCCGGAACGCCGTTGTCGAGCAGCCATCCGCAGGCATCCATCGCAGTCTTGCCGGAACCGAGGATGGTGAAACCGTCGGCCTCGGGCACTGTCGCGAGTGCGTTGATCGGCACGACGGCGGCCCCGTCGCCGATGTCGAAGCCCGGAGCATGCGTCGACGGGATCGCTGACTCCTGGTAGGTGGCGTCGACGAGCCGGCGTCGGACCTGGATGGTCGACTCGGCCCCTGTGTCCAGGGCCCGGAACGAGTGCCCGTGCGTTCGGTCCGGCGTCGTCGATCCGGTCGTGGCCAAGGCTGTTTGAGTTGACCCCGTAGTAGGCGGACGGCTGGTGGAGGCGCACGAACTCGTAGGCGTTGTTCCAATGCCCGCCGGGCCGGTCGCGCCGGTCGATGATCACCACGTCGGCATCCGAGTCGGTGATGAGCGCATCGACGAAAGCGAGGCCTGCCGCGCCCGCTCCGATCACCAGGTAGTCAGTCAGCGGCGTCGTGTGGTCCACGTGAGGCTCCTAGTTAGAACGATCGGTCGTGTTATCTGTCTACGACCGATCGTGCTAAGTTGTCAACCGATGGCAGCCACCGTGACCACCAAGAGGACGCGTCGCACCCGCTCCGACGGTGAGCGCACCCGGCGCAAGATCCTGGAGACCGCGGTCCGCCTCGCCACCGTCGAGGGACTCGACGGACTCAGCATCGGGAACCTCGCCATGGCGACTGAGGTCAGCAAGAGCGGGCTGTATGCCCACTTCGGCTCCAAGGAAGAGCTCCAGCTCGAGACGATCGAGGTCGCCCGCGACCTCTTCATCGACGTGGTCGTCATCCCTGCCCTCGGCGTCGAAGGGCGAGGCCGCGCCATCGGGCTGTGCGACTCGTTCCTCGACTACATCCACCGCCGCACACTGCCCGGAGGGTGCTTCTTCGCCGCGGTCGCCGCCGAACAGGGGGCACGCCCCGGACCGGTGCGCACCCGCGTCGCCGAGATCCAACTCGAGTGGATGAACCTTCTGGTGGAATCAGTGAGCAAGGCCGTCGAGGCTGGCGAGCTGTCGTCGGACACCGACGTCGAGCTACTGGCCTTTGAGCTGAACGCCGTCGTGGTGGCGGCGAACACGGCGTTCAACCTCCACGACAACCCAGCCGTGATCGATCGTGCCCGCGCCGCCGTCGAACGGATCGTCAGTTCGCTCGTGCCCAGCTGACTCGCAGCTCGCACGCTCTGCGGTCAGGCAGACCTCGTTACTCGCTGCCCGCTGAAGATCCTGGCGGCGACGCGGGCTACGGCGTCGCATCCACCCCGAGCGAACCCCGGGTGACATCTGAAGTAGTTCAGACAAGGTGGTGGTCATGCGAGTGATCGAGCACCTCGAGGGTGTGCAGTCCCGAAGAGGCCTGCAGCGAATCGGCGCGACCGGGAGCGACAGGAGTCGCACATGCGACAAGTGACTTGACGCCATATTGCGTCGAGGCAATAATCGGCATGGTGAGGGTCGAGTTCCACCCCGAGTTCACCAGCCAGTACGTGCCCATGTGCGCCGATTCAGAGCACATGGAACTCGCTGGCGAAATCACCCAACTGCTCGACGCCTTGGAACGACACGGACACGACATCGAGGGCGAAGCGCCCGACGACCCGAGCCACCCGATCGTGGCGTCCCGCTTGGCGACCTTCGCTCTTCGACGAACCCCACCGACCAACTTCACCCCGCACGCCCGCACTCCACCAGTGATCCGGATCCCCTACGTCTGGTTCGTCGACATCACGACCAACGATGAACTGGCAGTCATCATGCTCATGGGCGACAAGGCGGAACTGAAGAACCACTGGTACCCAGCCAAGGTGAAGCACATCGAAGACGTGCTCGTCCCGGGCTGGGAACGAAACCATCCGACCCACCGTGCTGTTGTGAGGAGAACACGATGACCACCCCGATCCAAGAGCCCGTCCCGTACACCGACGACGACTTCGCTACATCCACCGCCACGGTCCGGGAAGCACGCGAGAAGCTGCTCACCAACCCGGAGGCAGCGGCCGCCCATCGTGCCCTCGGTGTGCAGATCGACGCACGCGTCGAACGGAAGACGGCGACCCTCCGAGAAGTCAGACGTGCCCTGGGCTATACACAGGCACAGTTGGCCGACTCACTCGGGATCGAACAAGGCGACATCTCCAAGATCGAGCGACGCCAGAACCTCTATCTGTCGACCCTCGCTCGGTTCATCGACGCCACCGGCGGCCACCTCAGGATCACCGCTGTCTACGAGGACACCGAAGTTGACCTCGACATCCTCGAACCAAGTAGCAACACCACCGACCCGGTTGACGACAGAGACGACCTCGCGTTCGCATAGTGGCAAGTCGGCCCCGCTCCGCTGGCGGCCGCCGAGACACTGGTCAAGCCTCGTCAGCCCGGCCACCACCCCGCGGCTGGCAGACAGGGGCCGACGAGCTCGATTCAGAGATCGAGGACGTTCCCCACGACGAGGAGTTCGCGGCTCTCTTCCAGCAGTTCGCCGAGCGGGACGAGGGGATCATCTATCGCTTGGCCGACTGAGCAGCCCAACGACCACGGTGGTGACAAGCGGCTGCGTCGGAGGGGAGAGCTTGCGCGCCGCGGCCCACTCCGATCGGACGCCCGGCTCCCGAATCGGACGTCCCCTGTGTCCGACACAGCCCCTCCCTCTCCTGATGCCGCACCGCGGCGACGGAAGTGGCAAGGTGACGGCAGGGGGAGCTGGCACAGGCGGCGCCCGCCGACGATCCGGTGCGCGAAGCGAAGCACTCGCGTCCGTCAGCAGACAAGAGAGGACACCACCCATGGCATGGGATTTCTCCACCGAGCCCGACTTCCAGCAGAAGCTGGACTGGATCCAGCAGTTCTGTGAGGAGAAGGTGGGGCCTCTCCACCACGTGTTCCCCTATGCCGTGCGTCTGCCGGACCCCGCGGTGAAGGCCTACGTGCGCGAGCTCCAGCAGGAGGTGAAGGACCAGGGTCTGTGGGCGCTCTTCCTCGACGAGGATCTCGGCGGCCCCGGCTTCGGCCAGCTGAAGCTGGCGCTCGTGAACGAGATCCTCGGCCGGTACCCAGCGGCGCCTCAGCTGTTCGGCGCCGCGGCGCCCGACACCGGCAACATGGAGATGCTCGCCGCCTACGGCACCGAGGAGCAGAAGAAGCGATGGCTCGACCCGCTGGTGAACCAGGAGATGTTCTCGGCGTACTCGATGACCGAGCCCCAGGGCGGGTCCGACCCGAACCTGTTCAAGACCACTGCGGTCAAGGACGGTGACGAGTGGGTCATCAACGGCGAGAAGTGGTTCACGTCGGCAGGACGCAACGCCGACATCCTCTTCGTCATGTGCACCAACGGCATGTACGTGGTGCCCCGCGAGACCCCGGGCGTCGAGATCATGCCCGAGCCCCGCTCGCACAACCACATCAAGTACACCGACGTGCGCGTACCGCTCGACCACCTGCTCGGCCCCGAGGACGGCGCCAAGGTGCTCGCCCAGCGTCGCCTCGGTGGCGGTCGCATCCACCATGCGATGCGCACGATCGCCCAGTGCAACCTGGCCTTCGACATGATGTGCGAGCGTGCCCTGTCCCGCCAGTCGCACGGCTCGATCATCGGCGAGCACCAGATGGTGCAGGAGAAGATCGCCGAGTCCTACGCCAAGCTCAAGATGTTGCGCTTGTACGTGCTCGAGACGGCGTGGAAGATCGACCGGACCTCCACCCAGGAGGCCCGCACCGACATCGCCGCGGTGAAGTTCACCATGGCCCGGGTCCTCCAGGAGATCTCGCTCGACGCCCTGCACATCCATGGCAGCCTCGGCACCACCGACCTCACGCCGCTGCAGGCGATGTACGCCGCCGCACCCACGATGGGCCTGGCCGACGGCGCCGACGAGGTGCACAAGGCCACCGTGGCGCGCCGGATCCTCAAGAGCTACCGCCCCCACGAGGGCGACTTCCCGCGCGAGTTCATCCCATACAAGAAGGCCGAGGCGTGGGAGAAGATGCAGTCGGTCTTCGAGACCCGACCGGACCTGGCCGAGTCCGCGAAGAACTGGAAGAAGTACTTCGCCAATCGCTGATGCACACCGCCGCCTGGCCAGCTCGGCGGAGGGGGCAGCGAGCCAGCCCTGCGACCCATCGGAAGTCCGTGGGGACAAGATCTCATCCACGCCTCGCTAACGGCCGATAGGCACGGATGAGGCGCACGAGGTCTACTCCAGAAGGCCGGTCTCGCAAGGTCGTGGGCGTGCGATGATCCACTCGGTCCTCGTGGGCGCCGTCGTCGTCCTGCTCGGGCTCGTCGTCCTCCTCCTCTACCTTGTCGTGCACGATCATCGACGCCTCATCGGCCAGATCGAGGCGCAGGACTCCCAACTCGTGACGATCCTCGACGGACTGCCCACCGCGGTCATGCTGAGAGCCGCAGGTGGGCGCTTGCTCCACGCGAATCAGGCCGCGGAGCGCTTCGTGCAGCGCCTCGGCCTCGAGATCAGTCACATCGAGCCGAGCCCGGCGAGCATGCTCGATCACGTCGAGGTGGTCGACGAAGCTGGGCATCCCGTTGTGCCGGCCGAGCTGCCCGTCGTCGCCTCGCTGCGCGATCGCTCCGACCGAGATGCAACTCTGGGGTATGCGCTTCCCGGCGGGGGGTTCGCCTGGTATGCCGTGCGGGCCGCTTCGGTTCCGCTGAGGGACGGCACGTCGGGCACGGTGATGACCTGCGACGATGTCACCGAACGTCACGAAGCTCGGCAACGGACCGAACGTGCCGAAGGATCGTTGCGACGCACCTTCGAGAACGCCCCGATCGGCATCGCTGTCATCAGCCCCGAGGGGTTGATCCTTGAGGTCAACAGGGCCCTCTGCGAGCTGCTCGGTCGCGATGAGCAGACGATCCTCGCCGACGGACTCGATGGGGCCACCGACGGCAAGCAGCGCGTGATACGTCGCCAGCGGATGGCGGACTGGCTGGCGACCAACTCCGAGGAGCTGCTGGTCGAGCGTGAGTTCGTCCACACATCGGGCGCTCCGATCTTCACACAGATGTCGATCGCGGCCGTGCGGCGCGAGGACGGGTCGGTGTCGCACCTCATCGCCCAGATCGTCGATCTGCGCGAGCGACGGGCCCTCGAGGAAGAACTGCGTGACGCCGCCATGCACGACCCACTGACCGGCCTCTCCAACCGGCGAGCGTTGGCGCCGCAGCTCACCGACGCCCAGCAACGACACGACAGCGTCGATGGGAGGATCGGCCTCGTGTACCTCGACCTCGACGGCTTCAAGGCGGTGAACGATGTCCACGGTCATGACGCCGGCGATCGGGTCCTCATGGAGATGGGGCGGCGCCTGGTCGAGGCCACCCGGACCGTCGACGTCGTCTGCCGGATGGGTGGCGACGAGTTCGTGGTCCTGTGCACCTCCATCGACGGAGCGCGAGGGGTTCGCGACCTCGTGGCGCGCATCGGGGCGCTCCTCCCGCTCAGGGTGCAGCTCTACGACGAGACGGTCGTAGTGCAGGCCAGCGTCGGTGCGGTGATCGTTCGTCGAGGCGAAGGCCTCGACGCTGCTCTGCATCGCGCCGATGCGGCGATGTACGCAGCGAAGCGAGGCGCGCCTCCGGCCACCCACGATGATGCGCCCGCCATCGGGTCGGTCTGAGCGCCGTGACCGACGAGGTGCGGTAAACCTCGAGGGAGCCTCGTGCGTGTGACGGGGTGTGCAGCCGCTCCGCCCCTCAACGGGAGTCCACGAAGTGACCGTCGATCCGCCCGATCCCGTCGAGCTGCGCGTCTACGCCACCGACGACATCGGCTCCTTCGACGATCTCTACCGACGTGAGTACCGGCCCCTCCTCCGCCTGGCCTGGTCGCTCACCGGCCGACGCGACCTGGGCGAGGAGCTGGTGCAGGAGACGATGCTCACCGTGCACCGCCGTTGGTCGGAGGTGTCCGGCTACTCCGCGCCTGGTGCCTACGCCCGCCGGCTGCTGCTGAACGCCGCCACGTCGGCGTGGCGACGTCGTGGCTCCGAGGCGAAGGCGCTCGGCCGCCTGCGTCCGGTCGAGTCGGCCGAGCCGGCACCCCCGCCCGACGACGAGCTGTGGTCGGCTGTGCGGTCGCTGCCCGAACGCCAGGCCCAGGCGGTGGCGCTGCACTACATCGACGACCGCTCCATCGACGACATCGCCGAGGTCCTCGACATCGCCGCCAGCACCGTGAAGGTCCACCTGCACCGAGGGCGCATCGCCCTCACCAACGCCCTGGGCACCCAGGAGGGTGAACGATGAACGAGACCGATCTGCTCGACGCACTCGATCGACGGGCCACATCTGCCGTGGCCTCTCTCGATGCGGCAACCCAACACGCGCCGATCCCGCAGTTCGTCGCCGCCGACCAGCCGATGCGTCCACGAGGTCGGGTGCTCACGGTCGCCGCGGCGGTCGTCGTGATGGCGATGGTGGCCGGCGCGGTCGCGATCCTCTCCCGCGACGGCGACCCGACCAGCGTCGCCGGACGGCCTGGCGTCACCCACCTGGTGCTGCCCGATCCTGCGGCCCACGGCTACGAGCTCGTGACCGCGTTCGACGGCAACGAGGCCATCGACTCGGAGCTCGCCTCGTACTTCGAGCTGGCGGTGACGATCCAGGGACCAGCCGATTCTGACGATCCATGGGCGGCCGCCGTGCTGGAGTACGCGCTCCCCGAGGCCGACACGACGCTCGACGGCGACGTCGTCGACCTGGGCGGGGTCGACGGGTACGTGGACTTGAGCCTGGGCATGGAGTCGGTGGGCTGGGCCGACGGTGACGTCGTGCGCTACATGGGATCGTCGCAGGTCGACCGGGCGGAGCTGGTGGGCCTCGCCGCAGCGGCGGTGGCGGCAGCGACACCGACGGGTGAGG
Source organism: Acidimicrobiia bacterium (assembly GCA_016649895.1). Lineage (GTDB taxonomy): Bacteria > Actinomycetota > Acidimicrobiia > Acidimicrobiales > SKKL01 > Actinomarinicola. Next base: position 10,347 of record JAENWR010000049.1, read on the forward strand.
CATTGCCCGGCCAGCAGGTGCTGCACTCAGGGGAGGTGATCGACGTCTACCCGATGCTCGGGTCGATCTACGGTGCCCCTCGTGGGATGTCGGGCCTCGCCTATCGGGTCGCTGGCACGGACACCGGCTTCGTGCTGGCCACCGTGCCGGGAGGTGAGGATCGCTGGAGGGTCAGCCACGCGCTGGCGCAAAGCGTTGAGCATGTGGTCGTCCGCGGCCACGATGCAGTGATCGCGAAGTTCGGCGGCGTCCAGGTGTGGGAGATCTCGTGGGTGGAGGACGACGACACGTTGGTCCGCGTCAACGGAACCCTCGCCGGAGATCCCCATGATCTGGTCCCGATCCTCGGTCACCTCGTCGAGGTCGACGACGCCGAGTTCGCCGCGCTCGTCGCCGAGCACCCTCTGCCGCAGTCGTCGGATGAGGGCAGCGAGCAGGGCTCCGCGATCGACGGTGACGGCGGCTCCTCGGGTCCAGAGCCGACCCTGGCGCATGATGATGTCGGCACTGCTCTCGCCGCGGTCCGGTCCGATGACGGGAACCTGGAGTGGCGGGCAGAGCTGACGCGCTTGGGGCCTGGCGATCTCCGGTTCGCGATGGACGTATCCGGGCCCCGAGGAAGTGCGGGAAGTGAGGCCAGCCTCGACTCGCTCGAGCGGAACGTGGCCCTTCCGCTGGTGTCGACCCGCGACGGATGGTCGTTCATCGCCGTGGGAGGCCTGATCGGTCCCGAGGTGCAGACGGTGCAGCTTCGTGCCGCCGACACCGACGAGATCATCGACGGGTCCGGACCGGTGACGGCCACGATCGATGGCAGCGAGCACGTGGTCTTCATGGCGGTGCTCGGCCCGGAGTGGGCCGAGCGTCGGATCTACGTGCACGGCGTCACATCGACCGGTGAGGTGGTGCGGGTCGACGTAGCCCTTGGCGGAGGCTGACGAACCGCCAATAGCCTGCGCCGATGGATCTGGAGCAGGCCACTCAGCTCGAACCGCTCGGCGACGGCCGCTACGGCGTCGACCTCCGCCGCGAGTTCGCCATCGGTGGCGATAAGCCCAACGGCGGCTACATGCTGGCCTGCCTCGGCTCGGCCGCCGTCGGCGCGGCCACCGAGGCTGGGGCCGATCACCCGCATCCGGTGGCCACCGGCGTGCAGTACCGCCTGTCGCCCAACCTCGGCCCCGCCACGATCGAGACCGAGGTTGCCCGTGTCGGCCGCTCCGCCAGCCAGGTCTCGGCGCGGCTCCTCCAGGACGAGCTCACGGTGGTCGCCGCCCAGTTCACGCTCGGCCGTCTGAGCGAGGGGAGCGCCCCCTACTGGGGCTCGGTCGCTGCGGTGGAGCTGGCTCCGATCGGCGAGTGCATCGGCTTCGGCGGTACCGGCGGCCGCCCGGTCAACGGCACCGAGCTGCTGTTCGACCCGCGCCACTCCCTCCAGCTCGGCCCCGACGGTCCGTCCGGCAACGGGCGCGGCGAGCTGCGGGCGTGGTTTCGTCTCGAAGGGGATCGGCCGATCGATCCGGTCGCCCTCCTCTACGTGTGCGACGCCATGCCGCCGGCCACCTTCACCGTCGTGCAGACCGGCTGGGTGCCCACGCTCGACCTCACCGCCTACGTCCGAGCGGTGCCCGCACTCGGCCCGCTGCGCCTGCGGTTCCGCACCCAGATCATCCAGGACGGGTTCGCCGACGAGACCTGCGAGGTGTGGGACAGCACCGACCGCCTCGTTGCGCAGTCGACCCAGATGTGCGCTCTCCGCCTCCCTAGCTGAGGCCAACTTCTGCCGGACCCGGTGGGGTGCGAGTAGGTCTTTTGGATGCCCTGTGCTGCGATCGCACGGACCGTGGGCCATCCGGCTCATTTGCGCCCCAGGCGCTACAGCTCCTGGTCGGCTGGCCGACGAGGAGCTGTATGACCGTGACGGGGTCTCCGAAGAGCCCCGGCGGGCCGCCGAGCAGCTTGTGGTGCTCGCCGCGTCCATCGGCGACCACGACCGTCGCACCCGTGGCCACTCCGAACGGGTCCGTCTCTTCGCCGAGCTCATCGGTGAGGAGCTCGGGCTCGCCGACGACGAGCAGGCGAAGCTCCAGTGGGCGGGCCTCATCCACGACATCGGCAAGGTCACGGTGCCGACCGAGATCCTCAACAAGAAGGCGGCTCCCGACGCAAGGGAGTGGCGCATCCTGCACCAGCACCCCGAAGCTGGCGCCGAGCTCGTGAAGGCGACCGAGCCGTGGCTGGGGGAGTGGGTGCAGGCCGTCGAGTCGCACCACGAGCGCTGGGACGGCACCGGCTACCCACACGGCCTCGCCGGCGCCGAGATCCCCCGTGCTGCCTCGATCATCGCCGTGGCCGACTCGTTCGAGGTCATGACCGCCGTCCGCTCGTACAAGGCGGCGATGTCGCTCGAGGATGCCCGGGTCGAGCTCACCCGTTGCGTCGGCTCGCACTTCGACCCTGCGGTGGCCCGAGCCCTGCTCAACGTGTCGATCCCGCGATTGCGCCGTTCGATGGGCGTCCTCGCCGCCCTCGCCCACGTGCCCTTCTTCGGCCGGGTGAGCACCGCTGCGGCCTACGCTCCCGACGCTGTCTCCACCGCTGTCGGCGCCACGACCACGGCCGCGAGCGCCGGCGCCGGAGCGATGGCCGTCAGCGCGGCGATCGTGGTCGGTGTCCCCGGAGCGATGCCCGTTGCCGGATCCGATGTGGCAGGGATCGAGATCGAGTCGGCTCACCACGACGACCCTTTCGATCGGCGTGACGACGCTCAGCCGGTCGACGAGCCGGTCGTGACGGCACCTCCCGCTGCGGACGGCGACCTGTCGGCCGTACCCGAGGCACCCCTGCTCGACTCGGGCGAGGTGGCGGTCACGGCGGAGCCCCCAGCCGGTGGCCCCGAGGAGCCCGAGACCCCGAGCCGACCGATCGCTGCCCCGTCATCGGTGCCCGCCCCTCAGCCTCAACCAAGTCGACCCGCCGCCCCGTCGGCCGGAGCGCCTGTCGACCCGCCGCATCCCACCGCTGCGCCCCCCACCGATGGCGGGCCGGGCATCGGCCACATCGTCAGCGAGATGGCGAAGGACCAGGGTCCGGGCGGCATCGGCGGTGTCGTCAGCGGGCTGGCACGCAACAACGGCAGCTGACCAGGGTCAGAGAGGGTGGAGCCCGACCAGGTTCCGTGAGGTCGTGCGGACGATCTCGGCCACCTCGGGCAGGAAGTCTCGGTAGACGCTGGTGCGGCGCCAGAACATGGCGATCCGGCGATTGGGCACCGGTGCGCTGAACCGCAGGAGCGCGATGTCGTCGGTGAGCGCAACCGGCGGCTGCACCGCCAGCTCGGGCAGCAGCGTGATGCCCACCCCGGCGGCCACCATCTGACGAAGCGTCTCGAGGCTGGTGGCGCGAAACCCGCGCCGCTCGGAGGCGCCGCTCAGCTGGCAGACCGCGAGGGCCTGGTCGCGGAGGCAGTGCCCCTCCTCGAGCAGGAGCAGGTCTTCGTCGACGAGCACCGACGTGTCGACGGTGGCGTCGGTGCCGGCCAGTGGGTGCTCGCAAGGGACCGCCAAGACGAAGTCCTCGGTGAAGAGGGGCTCCTGGTGCAGCTGGTCGTCGTGCACCGGCAGGGCGAGGATGCCGACGTCGAGCTTGCCAGCACGCAGGCGGTCGAGCACCACCTCGGTCTTCTCCTCGACGAGGAGCAGTTCGAGGTGGGGGTACCGGGCGTGCAGCACGGGCACCACGTGAGGCAGCAGGTAAGGGGCGAGGGTGGGGAAGATGCCGAGGCGCAGGCTGCCGGCCTCGGGATCAGCGGCGTGTTGCGCGATCGACCGGATCTCTTCCGCCGCCTCGAGCGCCACGCGGGCCCGCTCGACGATCTCGGCGCCCACCGTGGTGAGCAGCACGTTGCCGGGGGTGCGCTCGAACAGCTCGATCCCCAGCTCGTGTTCGAGCTTCTTGATCTGGGTCGAGAGCGTGGGTTGGCTGACGAAGCACGCCTCGGCCGCCCGGCCGAAGTGGCGCTGCTCGGCCAATGCCACCAGGTACTGCAGATCTCGCAGGTTCATCGCTGCCTTCCCCGCGACACCTGGTCGGCGTCGCCCCCTCGCGTCGGTGGTGGTGGGACCGGCACCGTCCCCACCACCACTGGCACCTTATGCGAGGGCAGGAACCGGCTCCTCGAGAACCGGGGCATCGGCCTCGGCCGGCGCCGACGTGCGGATGAGACGGTCGAAGGCGCTGAGAGCGGCGGTCGACCCGGCGCCCATGGCGATGACGATCTGCTTGTAGGGCACCGTGGTGCAGTCGCCGGCGGCGAAGACACCGGGCACCGATGTCTGGCCGCGGTCGTCGATGACGATCTCGCCGCGAGGCGACATCTCGACGGTGCCCTCGAGCCAATCGGTGTTCGGTAGTAGCCCGATCTGCACGAAGATGCCGTCGAGGTCGAGCTGGCGGTTCTCGTCGGTGGTCCGGTCGGTGTAGGTGAGCCCGGTCACCTTCTGGCCGTCACCGATCACCTCGGTGGTGAGGGCGCTGACGATGATGTCGACGTTGGGCAGGCTCTGGAGCTTGCGCTGCAGCACGGCGTCGGCCCGCAGCTGGGCATCGAACTCGATGAGCGTGACGTGGGCGACGACGCCAGCTAGGTCGATGGCGGCCTCGGCACCCGAGTTGCCGCCGCCGATGACGGCGACCCGCTTGCCCTTGAACAGCGGCCCGTCGCAATGCGGGCAGTAGGTGACGCCCTTGTTGCGGTACTCGTCCTCGCCGGGCACGTTCATCTGTCGCCAGCGGGCGCCGGTTGACAGGACCACCGTGCGCGAACGCAGCGACTCGCCGTTGGCCAGCTCGATGGTGACGAGGCCAGTGTCGTCGGCGGGCACGAGCCGCGTGGCCCGCTGCTGGTCCATCACGTCGACGTCGTACTCCTTGACGTGCTGCTCGAGCGCGGCCGCCAGCTTGGGGCCCTCGGTGTGGGGGACCGAGATGAAGTTCTCGATCGACATGGTGTCGAGCACCTGGCCACCGAACCGCTCGGCCACGACGCCCGTGGCGATGCCCTTGCGGGCCGCGTAGATCGAGGCCGCAGCTCCGGCCGGACCGCCGCCCACCACGAGGACGTCGAAGTCGCCCTTGCCTCGGATCTTCTCGGCCTCGCGCTCGGCGCTGCTGCTGTCGAGCTTGGCGACGATCTGCTCGAGGCTCATCCGGCCAGAGTCGAACACCTCGCCGTTGAGGTAGACGGTGGGCACCGCCATCACCTGGCGGGCATCGACCTCGTCCTGGAACAGTGCGCCGTCGATGGCGACGTGGCTGATCTTGGGGTTGAGGACGCTCATGAGGTTGAGGGCCTGCACCACGTCAGGGCAGTTCTGGCATGAGAGCGAGAAGTAGGTCTCGAAGGAGTACTCGGCGTCGAGGCTCTGGATCTGCTCGATGACCTCGACCGATGCGTTCGACGGGTGACCGCCCACCTGGAGGAGGGCGAGCACGAGCGAGGTGAACTCGTGGCCCATGGGGATGCCGGCGAAGCGGACCGAGACGTCGGTGCCGGCCCGCACGACGGCGAACGACGGCCGCCGCTCGTCGTCGTCGGCGCGGACGACGGTGATCAGGTCGGACATCGCCGCGATCTCGTCGAGGAGCTCGGCCAACTCGGCCGACTTCTTGTCGTCGTCGAGGGAGGCGACCAGCTCGACGGGCCGGGTGATCTTCTGCAGGTGGGTGCCCAGCTGGGCGGAGATGGCAGGGTCGAGCATCGGAATCAGATCTTGCCGACGAGGTCCAGCGAGGGAGCGAGGGTGTCGTCGCCCTCTTCCCACTTGGCGGGGCACACCTCGTTCGGGTGCTCGCGCACGTATTGGGCGGCCTTCACCTTGCGGAGGAGCTCGACCGCGTTGCGTCCGACGCCCTCGGGGGTGATCTCGACGAGCTGGATCACGCCATCGGGATCGACGAGGAAGGTGCCACGGTCGGCCAGGCCCTGGCCGGGACGGAGGACGTCGAAGTTGGTGGCGAGCGTGGCGGTCGGGTCGGCGAGCATCGGGTACTCGATCTTGCCGATCGTGTCGGAGGTCTCGTGCCAGGCCTTGTGGGTGAAGTGGGTGTCGGTCGAGACCGAGTAGACCTCGACACCGAGGCGCGTGAACTCGGCGTAGTTGTCGGCGAGGTCCCCGAGCTCGGTGGGACACACGAACGTGAAGTCGGCCGGGTAGAAGAACACGACGGACCACTTGCCCTTGAGGTCGGCGTCGCTGACCTCCACGAACGCATCGTTGTGGAACGCGGTGGTGCTGAAGGGCTTGATCTCGGTGTTGATGAGTGCCATGGGGGATTCCTCCGTAGGGGATTGAGTTGCTGATAGCGATTCTATATGGAGGAATGCTAAGTCAATCGTCGGTCTCAATCGTTTGTCTCGATGCTCGCCATAGGCACCGTCGATGCCTCAGTGGGCTGGGGTGCGAGGGATCAGATCGGGATCTGGCCGAGGTCGGCGAGGAACCGCTGGCCCCACTCGCTGGCGTCGTTGCTCTGGACCGCTCTCCGGAGCTTCTCCATCCGCTCGCGGGCCTGCGGTGGCTCCATCGACACCGCCCGCAGGATGGCCGCCTTCATGCCGTCGATGTCATAGGGGTTCACCAGCACGGCGTCGGACAGCTCGGTGGCCGCCCCGGCGAACTCCGAGAGGACCAACGCCCCGGTGAGGTCGTAGCGGGCCGCCACGTACTCCTTGGCCACCAGGTTCATGCCGTCGCGGAACGGGGTGACCAACATGACGTCGGCCGCTCGGTACATGGCCATCAGCTCATCGAACTCGACGTCTTGGTGGATGTAGTGCACCACCGGGAATCCCACCCGGGCGTAGTCGCCGTTGATCTGACCGATGAGCCGGTCGACCTCCTCGCGCAGCGTGATGTAGGCCTCGACGTCGTCGCGGCTCGGCTGCGCCACCTGGATCATCGTGACGCGACCAGGGTCGAGGGTGCCGTCCTCGAGCAGCTCGAGGACGGCCCGCAGCCGCACGTCGATGCCCTTGGTGTAGTCGAGGCGATCGACCCCGAGGAGCACGGTCTGCGGTGCACCCAGGCGGGCCCTCAGGTCGCGAGCCCGGTCGGTGGTGGCCGGATCCATCGCGGCCTGCTCGTAGTGCTCGACGTCGATGCCGATGGGATAGGCGCACGCCTTCACCGTGCGGTCGCCCACGATGATCGTGTCGGAACCCTCCTCTCCGTACTCCGCGAGGCCGAGCCGCACCGCGAGTCGCCGGAAGTTGGCGGCGGCATCAGGCGTCTGGAACCCGGCGAGATCGGCGCCGAGGATGCCGGCTGCCAGCTGCTCGCGCCAGGGGAGCGCCACGAACAGCTCGGGTGGCGGGAACGGGATGTGCAGGAAGTAGCCGATGCGCAGGTCGGGGCGCACCTCGCGGAGCATGCCCGGCACCAGCTGCAGCTGGTAGTCGTGGACCCAGACGGTGCCGCCCTCGGCCGCGGTTGCGGCGGCCGCCTCGGCGTAGCGCCGGTTGATGCGTCGGTACCCCTCGAACCAGTGCCGGTGGAACTCTGCGGGCACCGCCTTGTCGTGGTAGAGCGGCCAGAGCGTGCCGTTCGACATGCCGTCGTAGAAGAGCACCTTCTCCTCGGCCCCGATGGCGACAGGGTGGAGGCGGAGCCCCTCGAGCTCGAAGGGCTCCACCTCGTCCTCACCCCCGGTCCAGCCGATCCAGGTGGCGCTGTCGAAGGTGGAGATCGCCGGACCGACCGCGGCGACCAGGCCGCCCGGGCTCGGGATCCAGCTGCCCTCGCCTCCGTCGTCGTCGCTCCATCGCACCGGCAGGCGGTTCGCGACGACGACGAGTGGTGAGCGAGGGTTCGTGTCGGTGGACATCATCCGGGCGGGGGAGAGGGGCGCCGAGCGCCCAGGTCGATCAGTCGTTCGAGGAGGTCAGCGACCTGCCCGGTATCGGTGAGCCTGAACCCTGCCGCCGATGTGCGCGCGGCATCGGCATCGTCGCCTCCGATCACGACGGTGAGGGCATCGGACCCGAGGGCGACGAACGCGTCTTCGTCGGTGCGGTCGTCGCCGATGTAGACGGGAACGGCACCGGCGATGCGGAGGTCGTCGAGCAGCCAGAGCACGGCCTGACCCTTGTCCCACGCGACCGGTGGACGTAGCTCGGTGACCCGCTTGCCGCTGGTCACCCAGAGGCCGTGCTGTGCACCGACCGTGGCAGCCGCCGAGCGCACTCGCGCGAGGTCGGGTTCCGCGACCATGCGATCGTGCACGGTGAGGCCGAACCGCTTCGGCTCGATGATCACCCCCGGCACGGCGCCGATCTCGCGGTCGAGGTCGTCGGCGGCGGCGTCGAGCGCCGGTTGGGCCGCAGCTGCTCCGGGGTGCTCGTGGCGGTCGCCACCGGGTCGGACGATCTCGAAACCGTGGCTCCCCGCCACGTGCACGTCGTCGAGCCCCACGCGTGCCGTCACGTCGTCGGCGCCGCGGCCACTGACGATGGCCACCGGAACTGTGGCGGCCAGCCGGCCGAGGATGGGCACGGTCGACGCCGGGAGGGCAGCGGCGGCGGGCTCGTCGACGATCGGTGCCAGCGTGCCGTCGAAGTCGAGGAACACGACGAGGCGATGGCCGTCGACCAGTGCCACCACCTGTGCCCACTCGTCGAGCGCCGACGGGATCGACGGCAGCGGACGCGATCCTCGGGCCGGCCGAGGGGGGCCATCAGGGTTCACGATGCCACCCATCCTACGGGGCCGCCCTCGCCACCCGGCCGAGCCCGCCGACGGTACGTTGGCGATCCATGGCCCCACCACGACGAGACCATGCGCGTTCTGCGCCATCGTCGACGGCACCGCGCCCGCCGAGATCGTCCTGCGTACCGAGGAGCTCGTCGGGTTCCTCGACACCAAGCCGCTGTTCCATGGCCACGTCCTGCTCGTGCCCACCACCCACGTGGAGACATACGACCAGCTCGATCCCGGGGCGGTCGCCGACCTCGCCCGCACGGTGCAGAAGGTCCAGCGCGCGGTCGAGTCGGCCATGGGCGCCGACGGCTCGCTCCTCATCGTCAACAACGTCGTGAGCCAGAGCGTGCCCCACCTGCACCAGCACGTGATCCCCCGGCGGCGCAGGGACGGCCTGCGGTTCTGGCTGGGACCCCGCCACCCATATGGGTCGGCCGGGGAGGTGCGCGCCACGGGTGACGCCATCCGCACCGCGCTCGATGCCAGCCCCGGCGATGACGACGTCACACCACCTGGATAGGGTGCGGTGACGCTCGATCAGAGGGGGAGTGCTGTGGTCCACGAGGTGCGCGGAGTGGTCGCCCGATCCACGGGCGAACCGGTGTCGGTGGAGACCGTGCTGGTGCCCGACCCCGGTCCCGGCGAGGTGCTCGTCACCGTCCAGGCGTGCGGTGTCTGCCACACCGATCTGCACTACCGAGAGGGCGGCATCAACGACGACTTCCCGTTCCTGCTCGGCCACGAGGTGGCGGGTGTGGTCGAGGCCATCGGCGACGACGTCACCGACACGGCCGTGGGCGACTACGTCGTGCTCGCCTGGCGCGCCCCGTGCGGCACCTGTCGGGCGTGCCGGCGAGGGCGGCCCTGGTACTGCTTCGACAGCGCCAACGCCATCCAGCCCATGACCCTGGCCGATGGCACGCCGCTCTCCGCCGCCCTCGGCATCGGGGGCTTCGTCGAGAAGACCCTGGTGGCGGCGGGCCAGGCGGTGAAGGTCGATCCGGCGGCCCGCCCCGAGGCGGCCGGGCTCATCGGATGCGGCGTGATGGCCGGCTTCGGGGCCGCCGTCAACACCGGCAACGTCGGGCGCGGCGACTCGGTCGCCGTCATCGGCTGCGGCGGTGTCGGCAACGCCGCCATCGCCGGGGCGTCGCTTGCCGGCGCCCGCATGGTCATCGCCGTCGACATCGACCCTCGCAAGCTCGAGTGGGCCCGAGGCGTCGGCGCCACCCACACCATCGACTCGTCCACCGTCGACCCCGTCGAGGCCATCCGCGAGCTCACCGACGGGTTCGGTGCCGATGTGGTCATCGAGGCGGTGGGCCGGCCCGAGACCTACCGTCAAGCGTTCGATGCACGCGACCTGGCCGGCACCCTCGTGCAGGTCGGTGTGCCCGACCCGTCGATGACCATCGAACTTCCGCTCATCGACCTGTTCGGCAAGGGAGGGGCGCTCAAGTCGTCATGGTACGGCGACTGCCTCCCCACCCGCGACTTCCCGATCCTCGTCGACCTCCACCTCAGCGGGAAGTTCGACCTCGACCACTTCGTCAGCGAGACCATCGGCATCGACGGTGTCGAGGAGGCCTTCGGCCGCATGCAGCGCGGCGAGGTCCTGCGCTCGGTGGTGGTCCTATGACCCTGCGGATCGAACAGGTCACCACGAGCGGCGTGTTCTCGCTCGACGGCGAGGACCACCAGGTCGACAACAACATCTGGCTGGTCGGCGACGATCAACAGGTGATCGTGGTCGATGCCGCGCACGACGCCGGCCCCATCGTCGACGCCGTCGGAGGCCGCGAGGTCGTCGCCATCGTCTGCACCCACGGCCACAACGACCACATCAACGCGGCGGTCGCGCTCGCCGAGACCACCGGTGGCCCCATCGCGCTGCACCCCGCTGACCGCATGCTGTGGGACGAGATCCACCCCGACCGAGCTCCCGACATCGACCTGGTCGACGGCATGACGCTCACGGTTGGCGGGGCTGGCGTCCAGGTGCTGCACACCCCAGGGCACTCGCCTGGCGGCGTGTGCCTCTACCTCGCCGAGGCCGACGTGGTGTTCTCCGGCGACACGCTGTTCAACGGTGGCCCGGGCGCCACCGGTCGGTCGTACTCCGACCTCGACAGCATCGTCGCCTCGATCCGCGCCCGGCTCCTCACCCTCCCGCACGACACCGTGGTCCACACCGGCCACGGTCCGTCGACCACGATCGGCGCCGAGGTGGCGAACATCCCCGAGTAGGCGCCGCGGCACCCCAACACCCGACGGAGAAGAGGAACGAGATCACCGTGGCCGAACCGAGCAACTGGAACGTCATCGCAGCGGGGAACCCCGACCACTCCACCTGGTACGTCGAGCGGTTCCGAGCGATGGCCGCCGCGGGCGACGACCTCGCGGGCGAGGCACGCTGCATCGACGCCATGGTGGCCCGCGGCTCTCGTATCCTCGATGCCGGGTGCGGTCCAGGGCGGGTCGGCGCCCACCTGGCAGCGGCCGGCCACCAGGTGGTCGGAGTCGACGCCGATCCGATCCTCATCGCCGCAGCCGAGGAGGACCATCCGGGTCCGGTGTGGATCGTCGCCGATCTCGCCGAGCTCGACCTCCCTGCGCTCGGTATCGACGAACCGTTCGACGCCATCGTCTGCGCCGGCAACGTGATGACGTTCCTCGCACCGAGCACCCGCGTCGCCGTGCTCGACCGCATGCGCGGCCACCTGGCCGCCGAGGGCCGCGCCGTCATCGGGTTCGGTGCCGGCCGCGACTACGCCTTCGAGGAGTTCTTTGCCGACGCCGCCAGCGCCGGCCTCGCGATCGACCTGCTGCTCAGCAGCTGGGACCTGCGGCCCTTCACCGACTCCGCCGAGTTCCTCGTGGCCGTGCTGAGGCACCCCGAGTCGCGGTAGTCGGTCCGCGCACTCTCAGGCGTCGATGGCGTAGGTGTTGCGGCCTGCGTTCTTCGCTCGGTACATGGCGGCATCGCTTCGGGTGACCAACTCGTCGAACGTGACGTCGCCGGGCGGAGCACACACCACGCCCACGCTCGCTGTCACCCTGAGAGAGCGGTCGCCGAGGGTGAACGGGTCGCTGAAGATCCCGATCACCCGCTCGGCCACTTCGGCGCACGAGCCACCACCGTCGAGATCGGCCACGACGACGAACTCGTCGCCGCCGAATCGACCGCAGGTGTCGGCCGCCCGCAGGCGCGCCTGCAGCCGGGCCGCGACCTCACGGAGCAGTTCGTCGCCGGCCCGATGGCCCATCGTGTCGTTCACCGACTTGAAGTTGTCGAGGTCGAGGAAGAGGAGTGCCACCGATTCTCCGGTGCGTTCGCGGCGGGCGAGCGCGTGCATGACGCGGTCTTCGATCAGCGAGCGGTTGGGCAGGCCGGTGAGCTCGTCGTGAAGTGCCTGGTGGCGCATGATCTCGACGAGTCGGGCGTTCTCGAAGGCGATCGAGGCCTGGCTGGTCATGCCCGCGATCCGTTCGAGGACGCTCTCGCGCACGTCGGCCCCCAGCAGCTCGACGTAGCCCGCCGTGGCCATGCCGATGAGTCGCCCTCGCGACACGATGGGGAGCAGCGCCGCTTCGACCAGCTGGTTGCTATCCATCAGCTCGCGCGAGCTCGGTGGGAGCTGGTCGACTCGCACCAGTTGGGGGATCATCGACTCGATGACCTCCGACATGCTCGGCATGTCCGGACTCAGCACCTGGATGCCGGGATCCACGGGTTCGCCGGTGCGATCGGCGGCCGCCGCGAGCCGCAGCAGGTGCGCGTCGGGGTCGTAGAGCCACACGGTCGCCAGATCGCAGTGCACCGCCGTCGGCAAGGCCACAGCGAGGCGCTGTGACGCGCCGGCCAGGTCGTTCACCTCGGCGAGCGCGCGTGCGAGATCGAACATGGCCGATGCGGTGTCGCGGTCCTTCCGCGCCGCCTCGAGCGACGACACGATCTCGATGGCCGACGCGGCGTAGTTCGCGTAGCTCCGGAGCGTTCGTCGCTCGTGCCACGTCGAACGGTTCCCTGGTGGCAGCACAGCGACGAGGTGCCCCGAGATCGACGCCGAGGTGTCGATGGGTGCGACGACGACCTCGCGTGGCAGCTCACCGTGTGCGAGCGACCTGGCCAACTGCTCGACCTGCTCGGGCCCGAGACCGAGGTGGTGGACCCGAGGTTCGTCGTCATCGGTGGTGGTGACCGACAACAGGAACCCCGGAGCCTTGATGGCGGTGCTCACCTGCTGGACGATGCGATCGAGCACGTCGGACAGCCCCCGTGCCTTCACCAGCTCGGCCGCGGCGTCGTGGTAGCTCTCGAGCTGCTCGATGGGCGAGATGTCCCGCACCAGCGGCACGTCGGCACCATCTCGAGCGTCGTCGGGTGCTTCCGCTGGAGCAGTGGCGGTGGCGATGGGCCACCAGGCGACTCGGTAGAGGCACCGCTCGTCACCCCGCACCTGGCACTCGGTCTCGATGGCGGTGCCGAAGCACGAGAAGAGCTCGGGCAGCGCCGCGATGACGCGCAGCTTCCGCCCCACCGACATCTTCGAGGCGTAGTCGGCCATCGCGTCGATCGCTGCATCGACAGACCCGAGGCTGCGGAGCGTCTCGGCGTTGTCGCTGCCGACGAGCGCGCGGTAGCTCATCAGCCCGGCCTGCCGTCCGAGGTGGACGTCGCCGGTGAGCTCCACGGCTCGGCGGGTGATCTCGTGGAACTCGCTGCGAGAGCACCACCGATCGTGGCGGGTGAGCTCCTCGATCGTCGGCGATCCGGGCAGCGCGGCAACGAACTCGCTGGTGGCCGTCCGCCCCAAGGCGTTCGCCAGGTAGGCCAGGAGCGAGGCGACGAGGTCGGGACTGACCTCTCGCGGCGACTCTGCTGTCACATCCGTCACACCACCACCATCGGCCGGGAACTCTTGCTCAGCATGGTTCGAAAGGGAAATTGCCAAAGCCCGGTTCCTGCCCGGGCCGCCCCGCTCGAATGACGCTGCCGCGTTGGATCAGCGCACGCGCTCGAAGCGCACTCGCCGCTCTGCCACGTTGGCTTCGGTGCACCGCACCTCGATGCGGCCTCCCAGCGGAAGGTCAGGGCTCTCGCACCTCCCGATCACCATCGGATCGTCGATGACCACGGTGCCGTGCTCGGGTCCGGTTTCTATCACCGCGGAGGGGAAGATCTCACCGAGTCGTCCGGCGAGGACGAACGCTTCGGTCGCGTCGATGACAGTGCGGTCGAGTGCCCGTGCCCGCTGATCCCCAGCCACCATCACCGGGGGAACGGTCTCGAGCGATTCGAGCAACCACTCCGGTAGAGTTGTCCCGGCCGCCAGGTGCACGCAGATCTCGCTGGTGAAGCGGTCGACGAGCCGGCGGAGCGGAGCGGTGACGTGGGCGTAGGCGTCGCCCACGCCAGCGTGACCGGGATCGTCGGGTGGGGTGGTCCGGAAGCCGGTGTAGCCGGCACCGCGCAGCAACTCGGCCGCCAGATCGGCGAACGCCGCATGCCGCGGCCGGCTCGTATCGAGCCGGGCGAGGACATCGCCGGGGTGATCCTCCTGGCTCCAGTGGATGCCGAGGCTCTGCGCGGCCTGACGCAGGCGCGGGAACCGGTCGGGGTCGGGAGTGGGAAGGGTGCGCAGGATCCCGGTGCCGCCGTCGAGCATGAGCCTCGCGGCGGCGCGCCAGGTGAGGAGCGAGATCTGGGCGTCCAAGTCTCGACCGCGAGGTCGGCTCGTGGGGCGATGGTCCAGTGGCCGTTCCCGTCGGGCACCACCTCCTGTTCGGGGAGCCCGAGGTCGATGGCGTCGCGTCGCCTCGCGTCGGCGAGAAGTGCCTCGCCCACCCGCGGCAGCTCACGAAGGGCACCGGGAGCATCCGATCGATCGATCATCGCCTGCACCTCGGCGTAGGTGAGCTGGGCCCGGCTCCGCACCATCGCCTTGCGCACCCGGACCTCGCCGGTCGTGCCGTCAGCGTCGACGTCGATCGTCCACAGCACCGCCGGGCGGGGCTGGTCGGCGACGAGCGAGGCCGCGCCCTCTCCGATGACCGGCGGGTGGAGCGGCACGTTCCCATCGGGTGCGTAGTGGGTCTGGGTGCGGCGGCGCGCTTCGAGGTCGACAGCGCCTCCAGGCGTGACGAAGCGGCCGACGTCGGCGATGGCGTCGTCGTCGGGAAGCGTTGCGTGGGCGACCGATCGTTCGGCCGCGGCGAGCACCTCGTCGGTGAACGCGCCCGGCACCTCGAGCTCGGCGCGGATGGCATCGAAGTCGAGAGGGACGGCGGCGTACAGTGGCGCCGAACGCGCTCACACGCAGGGGACCAAGATGACCGACACCACACGCCCGCCCGTCACCGACTGGGCCACCGACTTCGACCACACCCGGCCGGAGTACGCCGAGAGCGCCCCGGAGATCTGGGAGCAGCTCCGCAACGAGTGCCCCGTGGCGCACACCGATCGTTTCGGCGGCGCCTGGCTGCCGGTGCGCCACGAAGACGTGGCTGCCATTGCACGTGACACCGAGCACTTCAGCTCCGAAGGCGTCATCGTCAACGACTTCCGGCCGGTCGACCTGGCGCCCATCGGGTACGCCCCGCCCATCACATCTGATCCACCCTTCCACCAGGTGGCCCGTCGGCTCCTGCTGCCGGCCTTCGCACCCAAGCAGATCGACCGATGGGAGCCCGTCGCCCGTGCCACGTGCCAGGAGCTCCTCGACGAGCTGCTCGCCGACGGCGCCGACGTGGTCGACGCTGCCGCTCAGTACGCGCAGCACATCCCCGTGCGGGTCATCGCCGACATGCTCGGTGTGCCCCGCGAGGACGGCGACAAGTTCCGCACGTTCATCCACCGCATCCTCGAGGTGCCGGGCAGCGGTGGCCCCGGCGAGATCGAGTACGAGGACACGCTCGACTACTACCTGGACGAAGCGGTCAAGGAGCGTCGAGCCAACCCCCGACCCGGCAGCGACGACCTCATCACCTACCTGATCGAGGCCGACCTCGACGGCGAGCCGCTCACCGACGACCAC
The DNA here is from genome assembly GCA_016649895.1 of Acidimicrobiia bacterium. GTDB lineage: Bacteria > Actinomycetota > Acidimicrobiia > Acidimicrobiales > SKKL01 > Actinomarinicola. Next base: position 26,140 of record JAENWR010000049.1, read on the forward strand.
ATCACCGGCACCATCGGCCTGCTCATCATCGCCGGCATCGACACCACCTGGTCGGCCATCGGCTCGAGCCTCTGGCACCTCGCGCAGCGTCCTGACCACCGCCGCCAGCTCGTCGAGGATCCCGATGTGATGGTGTTCGCCGTCGAGGAGCTGCTCCGGGCCTACGCCCCCGTCACGATGGCCCGCATCGTCGCCGAGGGCGTCACCGACGCCGAGATCGGCGGGTGCCCGGTGAAGGAGCGCGACTGGGTGCTCCTGCCGTTCCCCGCAGCCAACCTCGACCCCGAGGCCTTCGAGGACGCCGACCAGGTCATCCTCGACCGCCAGCGCAACCGCCACCTCGCCTTCGGCGTGGGCATCCACCGCTGCATCGGCTCGAACCTCGCTCGCATGGAGCTGCGCGTCGGCATCGAGGAGTGGATGAAGCGGATCCCCGACTTCGAACTGGCGGCCGACGATCCCGACGCTGTTCGCTGGTCGACAGGGCAGGTGCGCGGTCCACGCGAGCTGCCCATCCGCCTGCTCTCCACCAACGAGGTCGCCTGATGCAGCTGAAGCTCGACTCCGAGGCGTGCCAGGGCCACGGCCGCTGCTACTCGCTCGCCCCCGACCTGTTCGACAGCGACGACGAGGGCTACGCCGTGTTGAAGGTGACGGGCGACGTGCCCGATGCGCTGCACGACGCGGCTCGCCTCGCCGCCGACAACTGCCCCGAGTTCGCCATCACCATCGAGGAGTAGGCCCAGGGGGCCCAAGTCTCACATCGAGGCGAAGGGGGCCGACCCGTCACGTGATGTCGCTCTCCACGCTCGAAGCCGATCTCACCGTTGCGCCCCCGGCTGAGCCTGGCCACGCCGACGTCCGACCGGATCTCCAGCGGACCCTCGCGGTCGAAAGGGGCCTCACCGTCGGCGGCCAGGCCATCATCGAAGGCGTGATGATGCGCGGCCCCGACCAGGTGGCCATGGCGGCCCGTCGGCCCGACGGATCGATCGCCCTCCGCGTCGACCCGCTCCCGTCGTGGTCGGGTCGCCTCGCCCGCGTCCCCCTCGTGCGGGGCGTGGCCGCTCTCGCCGAGTCGGTCTACGTCGGCGTGGGGGCGTTGCAGTGGTCGGCATCGATCGCCGATCCCCGCCAGCGTTCGCGCCGGGTCACCGCCGGTTCGCTCGTGATGGCGGCCGGGGCGATGTTCGCTGCCTTCGTGGTCTTCACCGCCGTTCCCGCGGTGATCGCGGCGTGGACCATTCCGCTGGTCGGGCCGCTCGGTCGGACCGCCGCCGAGGGTCTCCTCGGCGTCGCCATGCTGGTGGCCTACATCGCGATGATCCGGCACCACCCGATGGTCCTGCGCACGTTCGGCTACCACGGTGCCGAGCACAAGGCGATCGCGGCCTACGAGTCCGACGGGCCGCTGCACGCGCTGGCGGCGTCGGCCTTCACCACCCGCCACGAGCGCTGCGGTACCACCTTCATGCTCGACGTGGCCGTTCTCTCGGCCCTCATCCACATCGTCACCAACACGGTGTGGCCCAGCGGCCCGCTGATGATCGCGGCTCGCGTCATCGCCATCCCGTTGGTGGCCGGTATCGCCTACGAGGTGCTGCGGGCCACCGCTCGCCATCCCGGCCGGGCCTTCACTCGAGTGCTCACCAAGCCCGGCATGATGCTCCAGGCGATGACCACCGACGAGCCCGGCCTCGATCAGCTCGAGGTGGCCGTCGTGGCCCTGCGCGCGGCCGTGCCCGACGTGGCCTTGCCCGACGCGGCCTTGCCCGGAGCGGCATTCACCCCGAGTGCTGGCGTCTGATGTTCCGGCGGCGGTCGACGTCTCGCGTTGGCCCCGAACCGTTCTGGCGCGAGGGTGCCTTACCCATGGGGCGTGTTCTCGTCGTCGTCATCGCCCGCGTCGCCTGAGTCTCTGTCGCCGGAGCTTCGGTCACCGGATCCATTGACGGCCGAGCCCCGTTCGTTGGTGCCGCTCCGTTTGGGTGGGTTCTTTCGGGGTGGGTTCTTGCGGTGGCGGCCGGGGTGGTGTTGGGGGCAGCGGGCTTGGGCGTTGTTGTGGTTGGTGGGGCCGCCGTGTTCCCAGGGTTCGATGTGGTCGATGTCGCAGTGTTCGGCGGG
>JAENWR010000006.1 GCA_016649895.1 Acidimicrobiia bacterium
GTCGGGTGAGCCCGGCGCAGGCTGCGGCTGGCCCTCGGCCGGCCCGTACACCAGCCGGTCGTGCAGGCGGTTCGAGCGGCCCTGCCACAGCTCGATCTCGACGGGGATCACCCGCAGGCCGCCCCAGTTGGGCGGCCGGGGCACGACCTCGTCGCCCGCGAAGCGCTGCTCGACCTCGAGCACCCGCTCCTCGAGGTCGGCCCGATCGGCGATGACGTGGCTCTGCGGCGACGCCCACGCCCCGATCTGGCTGCCGCGCGGACGGGTGGCGAAGTAGGCATCCGACTCGTCGGGCGTGAGCCGCTCGACCGGCCCCTCGATGCGCACCTGGCGCGACAGCTCGAGCCACACGAACGTGAGCGCCGCCCACGGGTTCACCGCCGTCTCGCGGCCCTTGCGGCTGTCGTAGTTGGTGTAGACGACGAAGCCACCGTCGCTGACGTCCTTCAGCAGGACCGTACGGGCCGACGGCCGCCCGTGGGCGTCGGCCGTGGCGAGGATGGCCGCCGTCGGCTCGGCCGTGCCCGAGGCCTGGGCATCGTCCATCCACCGGGTGAACTGCAGGAAGGGATCGAGGGCCATGTCGGCCTCGTTGATGCCTCGGGTCTCGTACTCGCGACGCTGGCCGACCAGATCCATCCCCAAAGTGAACCACCCGTAGGCCCACCCGTGCCTGAGCCGACCCTGCCTGCCCCCTGGTCGGGGACGATCGTGCACACCAGAGCACGCGGATCGTCCCCAACGTCAAGCCCCACGCGACCATCGGGGACGATCGTGCACACCAGAGGGTGCGGATCGTCCCCGACGGGGGTGTCAGAGAGGCGGGGTGGGGCGGCACGGCACGCGTGGGCGTGCGGAACTACCCCGCCAGGTCGGCGAGCGACGTGAGGCCGTAGCGGTCGGCGGTCTCCTGGGTGACCACGAACGAGTTGCTGTCGACGGCGGGCGACGGGTCGAGCGCCACCAGACCGAGCTCGTCGAGGTACCCTTGGAGCAGCCCGACGGTCTCGTCGGCGTCGCCCGTGGCCTCGCCCGCAGCCTCGTTGAGGAACTCGAGCGCCGACGCCGCGTACTCGAGCGTGAAGTTGATGTCGCCGCTCTCGAACGAGGCGAAGACGATCTCGCGGTAGCCACCGAGCGCCTGGTACTCGACGGAGTAGCCGCCGGCCTCGAGCGCCTGGCCGTAGACCTGCGAGAGCACCTCGCTCTCACCGAAGTCCTGGGCGCCGATGACGATGGTGGGGCCGTCGCCCGACGGCTCGCCGTTGCCATCGAGCAGATCGTTGTCGTCGAGCCAGGCCTGGGCGACCTCGTCGGCGTCGATGAGCTCGATCTCGAACTGGCGGTTCAGCTCGGTGAGCTGCTCGGTGTCGAGCGCCTGGGACACCGCGTTCACCAGGGCGGTGAAGCCGTCGCCATAGGCATCGGTGAGCTCGGTGGACATCACGGGGACGACGTTGTCGGCGTTGATGAGGCCCTCGGGATCGTCGAGGACCACCCAACCCTCCTCGGCGATGACGGCGTTGGTGGAGAACAGCACGGCGATGTCGATCTCGCCCTCGCGCAGCGCCGTGACCGTGAGCGGCCCGCCGCCATCGAGCGGCACGAAACCGCTGGACAGATCGACCCCGTAGACGTCGTCGAGGCCGGGGATGCAGTAGGGGTTGGTGGGGCAGTCCTGCGGCCCACCGAGCACGAGGTCGGCGGTGGACGCACCCTCGTCGCCCTCGTTGTCGTCGCCGCCGTCGGCCGGGGCGGTGGTGGTGGTGCCGTCGCCGGAGCCGGCGGGTTCGTCATCGCTCGAGTCGTCGCCACAGGCCGCAGCCACCAGCGAGAACACGGCGAGGAGTGCGAGCAACATGGCCCACGGTCGGTGTCGGAGGTTCATGGGGTTGTCCTTCCCGGCACCCGCGGTGCCATGGGGGTTGAGGCGAGCAGCGTGCGCAGCGACCAGCGCCGCCGCCGCTGCGTCCAGGGGGTGACCTTACGTTCCAGGAGCGAGAAAGCCAGTTCGGTGGCCACCGCGAGGAGTGCGACGAGGAGGCCACCGGTGAGGAGCTTGCCGTCGTCGAACTGTGCCAGACCCTCGGTGATGAACGACCCGAGCGCCGAAAACCCGATGAGGGCGCCGAGGGTGGCGGTGGCCACGATCTGCACCGCCGACACCCGCAGTCCGGTGACGATGAGCGGCGCGGCGATCGGCACCTCGACCTGGCGCAGCACCTGCCCCGACGTGAGGCCCATGCCCTTCGCCGACTCGACCACGCTGGGGTCGACCCCCCGCACACCTGTGTAGGTGTTGGTGAAGATCGGCGGGATGCCGAGCAGCACCAGCGGCACCAGCGTGGGCCAGAACCCGAGTCCGAGCCCCAGTTGGATGGCGACGGGGAACGCCAGCACCAGCACGGCGAAGCTCGGCACGGCCCGACCGATGTTGACGAGCGACACCGCGAACAGGCCTCCGCGGCGCACGTGGCCGAGCACCACCGCCGGCGGCACCGCCACCACCGCGGCGATGGCGAGCGCCAGCACCGAGATGCGCACGTGCGCCCACGTGCGATGGGCGATGCCCTGCGCACCCCACCAGTTGGCCTCGGTCGAGAGGTACTCCCACAGCTCGCCCAGCGCGTCCATCAGCGCGCCACCCCCCGGCGGGCCCACGGCGTGAGCGCCCGCTCGACCAACAGCAGGGCCACGTCGATGGCCACCGCCAGCACCACCGACAACACGGCACCCAACACGATGGGCGTGGAGAAATCGCGTCGCAGGCCGTCGAGGATGAGCACGCCGTAGCCGCCCTCGCCGACCAATGCCGCCACCGACACCAGTCCCACCACGGTGACGGCGGCGATGCGGACACCGGCCACGATGGTCGGCGTGGCCAGCCGAAGGTCGATAGCGAGGAACCGGCGCACCGGGGTGTAGCCCATGGCGTCGGCCGCCTCCTTCACCGCCGGCGACACACCGTCGACGCCGGCCACGATGTTGCGCACCAGGATGAGCAGCGTGTAGCTCACCAGAGCGATCTCGGCGGTGACGAAGCCCAGGCCGGTGATGGGCACCAGGAAGGCGAAGAGGGCCAGGCTTGGGATCGTGTAGAGGAACCCGGTGACCCACGTGATGGGCCCGTACGCCGGACGCCACCACAGCGCGATCGCCGACAGCACAACGCTGATGAGCAGCCCCACCGCCACGGCGAAAAGGGTGAGCTGCACGTGGTCGACGGTGTGCTCCCACACCTCGTCCCAACGGTCGTTGATCCAGCTCCAGGCCACGAACTCGTCGCGCAGCGACGCCTGGGCCAGCACGTCGAGCATCAGCCGGTGCCTCGGCCGACGCTCTCGCTGATGTCGGCGATGGTGAGCATGCCAAGGTAGCGACCCTCGTCGATCACCACCGCCACGCGGGTCTGTGAGGTGACGATTCCGTCGAGCGCCTCGCGCAACGGCGTCGACGGGGTCACGTGGGCTCTGAACTCGTGGAGGGGCGCATCGCCGGCACGGGTGACGGCCGCGACGTCGTCGAGCCACACCCAGCCGAGGAGGCGGTTGTCGTCGCGCACCGCGATCCACTCCAGCCCGTTGGCCCGCATGACCTCGACCGCCTCCGACGAGGGGGTGGCCGCCTCGACCGTCCAGCCCGTGGTGAGGTCGGCGTCGGCCACCGTGAGGAGCGACAGGCGCTTCAGACCACGCTCGCGCCCCAAGAACTCCTCGACGAACGGCGACGCCGGTGCCGCCAACAGGTCGCCCGGCGGACCCTGCTGGGCCACCACGCCGCCCACCTCGAACAGCACCACGCGGTCGCCCAGCTTGATGGCCTCGTCGATGTCGTGGGTGACGACCACGATGGTCTTGTTGACCCGCCGTTGCAGGGCGAGGAGCTCGTCCTGCAGACGCCCGCGGACGATGGGATCGACCGCGCTGTACGGCTCGTCCATCAGCAGGATCGGCGGGTCGGCCGCCAGGGCCCGGGCCACCCCCACCCGCTGCTGCTGGCCTCCCGACAGCTCGGACGGATAGCGCTGCAGCATCTCGCGGTCGAGCCCCACCAGCTCGACCAACTCGTCGACCCGCTCTGCCACCCTCCGCTTGTCCCAGCCGACCAGCTTCGGGACGGTCGCGATGTTGGCGGCGATGGTGCGATGCGGGAACAGCCCGATCTGCTGGATGACGTAGCCGATCTGACGCCGCAGCTCCGGCTTCTTCATCGACCCGACGTTGCGGCCGAGCACCTCGATCGAGCCGGCGGTCGGCTCGATCAGTCGGTTGATCATCTTCAGCGTCGTGGTCTTGCCGCAGCCCGAGGGGCCGACGAACGTGACGATCTGGCCGCGGGGGATCTCGAGATCGAGCGACGTGACCGCGGGCTGGGTCGCGCCGGCGAAGCGCTTCTCGACCCCCCGGAGGCGGATGGCCACATCGCCCTCGGTGATCGACATCAGCGCGGGCCGATGACCTCGAGGCCACCCATGTAGGGCTGGAGCACCTTGGGCACGGCGATGGTGCCGTCGGGCTGGCGATGCGTCTCGACCACGGCCGCCCACGTGCGCGGCCAGCCCATGGCCGAGCCGTTCACGGTGTGGATCACCTCGGGTGAGCCACCGCCGCTGGGCCGGTAGCGGATGTTGGCCCGGCGGGCCTGGTAGTCGCTGAACCAGGAGACCGAGGAGACCTCGAGCCACATGTCGCAACCGGGGGCGTAGGCCTCGATGTCCCAGGTGCGTGCCGCCGAGTTGCCGAGGTCGCCCGCGCACAGGTCGACGATGCGATAGGCGAGGCCGAGATCGGAGAGGATCGACTCGCTGCGGGCGAGCACGTCCTCCTGGCAGGCGATGGCCTGCTCGGCCCCAGCGGCGTAAGCGAGCAGCTCGACCTTGTCGAACTCGTGGCTGCGCAGCACGCCACGGGTGTCGCGGCCAGCCGAACCGGCCTCACGCCGGTAGCAGGACGTGTAGGCCATGAACCGCAGTGGCAGGACGGCCTCGTCGAAGACCTGGTCGCGGCCGAGCGACGTGAGCGGCACCTCGGCGGTGGGGATCGCCCACAGGTCGTCGCGCTCCATGTGGTAGGCCTCATCGGCGAACTTGGGGAGGTGACCGGTGGAGATCATGGTGTCGGTGCGCACCAGCGTGGGCGGGCGGATCTCCTCGTAGGCATCGCCGTTGCGATCGAGCGACAGCTGCACCATGGCGCGCAGCAGCCGGGCGCCGTGGCCGCGGTACATGGAGAACATGGCGCCGGAGATGCGACTGGCGGCCTCGGGGTCGAGGAAGCCGAGCTCGGCGCCGATGTCCCAGTGCGGCACCCGCTGGTGGGGGCCATAGCCGTCGGCGTCGAAGCCCTCGGTGCGCAGCACCACGTTGTCGGCCTCGGACCCGCCATCGGGGGCGTCGGCGCTGGGCAGGTTGCCGATGCGGAGCAGACGGTCGCGCCGCTGCTCGTCGAGCGCCGCCACCTCGGTGTCGAGTGCCTTCTCGCGCTCGCCGGCGGCCTTGCTCTCGGCCTGCAGAGCCGCCGCCTCGTCCTTGCGGCCGTCGCGGAACATGGCGCCGACCTCCTTGGAGATGGCGTTCACCCGGGCCCGAAGGTCGTCGCGCTGGCCGGCCTTCGCTCGCCGCTCGGCATCGACCCGGAGGACCTCGTCGATCGACGAGCGATCGTCGCCCCGCCGGGCCAGCGCGGCCGCCACCGCGTCGGGTTCGGAACGGATGCGGCGCAGGTCGAGCATGAACGAACGCTAGCAACCCCGCCCGCGCCCTCCCCCGCAGTTCAGCCCGCCGCGACCTACGTGGCGCATGGCCGATCACCCGCACTGGCAGTGCAGCAGACGGGCGCGCTCAGGAGATTGGACGATCGAGGTCAATCTCGATGCCGACCAGGACGATGGCTCCATCGGCGACGAGCTGGCCGATGACGACCGCTGCGCCCACCAAGCTGCCTGTCGTCACGAGGTAGCGGTAGTCAGCTGGGCATCCAGGTCACTGAAGAACTGCGGGTCGACGCGAACAGATCGACGGGTCAAATGCCGAGCGCACCAGCGTCGCGAGCCGCCACGCGACTGGCCATCCGCTCACGTGCACGGCCGACCAGATCAGCAGGCATCGAGTCCGGTTCCGTGATGATCCCCTCGCGAATCAGCGCGTCGCGCTCGTTCGGCGACATCGTCTCGAGGTCATCCGCCGAGTGAACGTTCGATCCGGCCATGGTGGCCAGACTACCCGATGGTTCGTCGGCAAGGCTGCGCTGCGCAGCACGTCGACAGCATACGGATGGTGGACCACCAGTGCGATCGTGTAGCAGTAGCGGCCCGGTGGGCGCAGGGCCGGTGCGACGTGGGAACCTGTCGGGCCATGTCTGATGCGCCATCCACCGCTGCTCCCTCTGCCCCTCCCGCAGTCGTCGTCGACGGCTTGGTCATCCGCTACGGCGACCTCACCGCCGTCGACGGGGTGACCTTCAGCGCCGAGGCGGGACAGGTCACCGCGGTGCTCGGCCCGAACGGGGCGGGCAAGACGTCGACCATCGAGGCACTCGAGGGCTACCGACGGCCCGCCGGTGGCACCGTGCGCGTGCTCGGGCTCGATCCCATCGCCGATCACGACGAGCTGGTGCCAGCCATCGGCGTGATGCTCCAGAGTGGCGGTGTGTACCCGGGCATCCGTCCGCTCGAAGCGTTGCAGCTCTTCGCCGCCTACTACGACGATCCGCTCGAGCCGGCCGCGCTCCTGCGCCGCGTGGGCCTCGCCGATCGCCAGGACACCGCATGGCGGCGCCTCTCGGGCGGCGAGCAGCAACGGTTGTCGCTCGCCCTCGCCGTCATCGGCCGGCCCCGGGTGGTGTTCCTCGACGAGCCGACGGCGGGGCTCGACGTCGACGGCCGCCGCCTCGTGCACGAGCTGGTCCGCGAGCTGGCCACCGACGGTGTGGCCGTGCTGCTCGCCACCCACGACCTGGCCGAGGCCGAGGCGTTGGCCGACCACGTCGTCATCGTCGACCACGGGCGTGTGGTGGCCGACGGCCCCCTCGCCGAGGTGCTCACCGGCACCGCCGAGGAGATCCGCTTCTCGGCGGCCACTGGTCTCGACGCCGCTGCGCTCGGCCACCGGCTCGGCGCAGCCGTGGCCGAGGCCGCTCCGGGTGAGTACCTCGTGGACCACGCTCCCGATCCCGGCACCATCGCCATGCTCACCGCCTGGCTCGCCGAGCAGGGCGCATCCCTCGGCGACCTGCGGGCCGGCCGCCAACGCCTCGAAGACGTGTTCGTGCGCCTCACCGCCGACGCCGCGCCGCCAGCGCAGAGCGGGCACGACGGCGCCCGTCGCAGCCGGCGGGCCAGCCGGGCCCGGAGCCGCCGCACGTGAGCGCGCTGGTCGCCCAGACCGTCGCCGAGCTGCGCCTCAACCTGCGCAACGGCGAGCAGTTGCTGCTCACCCTCGGCATCCCCGTGCTACTGCTCACGTTCTTCAGCCAGGTCGAGGTGCTGCCGCTGCCCGACGGGGTCGACGAGCCCATCGACTTCCTCGCCCCGGGGGTGCTCGCTCTCGCCGTGCTGTCCACCGCCTTCACCGGCTTGGCCATCGCCACCGGCTTCGACCGCCAGTACGGGGTGCTCAAGCGTCTGGGTGCCACGCCCCTCGGCCGCCCCCGCCTGCTGGCCGCCAAGACCGCCACCGTCGTGGCCATCGAGCTCGCGCAGCTCGCCGTGCTGGTGCCGGTGGCGCTGCTGCTCGGCTGGGAGCCGTCGATCTCGCCCCTGCCCGTTCTGGGGGCGGTCGTCCTCGCCACGGTCGCGTTCGCCGGTGTGGCCATGCTGATGGCTGGCACGCTGCCGGGCCTGGTGGTGCTGGCCGCCGCCAACGGCATCTACGTGGTGCTGCTGCTGTTCGGCGACCTGGTCATCCCCCTCGAGGAGCTGCCCGGAGCGCTGCGCGCCATCGCCGAGCTGCTGCCGACGGCGGCGTTCGCCGAGATCCTGCGGGCCGGCTTCGGCGACGGCGAGGCGTCAGGCCGGGCGTGGCTGGTGCTGGGCGGCTGGGCCGTTGCCGCTCCGGCGGTGGCCGCCCGCACCTTCCGCTGGGAGTGACCGGCCGGGAAGGCCCGGTTGGGGACGATCGTGCACACCAGAGGACGCGAATCGTCCCCGACCACCCCGGCGGAGTCGTCGTTGGGGACGATCGTGCACACCAGGAGATGCGAATCGTCCCCGACCGCCTCTGTGGATGAGCTGCAAGCGAGGCGTGTCGGCCGCCGGCGGTCGCGGCACAGCTCAGGCGCGGGTCAGGCGAAGAACTCGAAGGTCGACAGGGTGGCGATGTAGACGGCCAAGCCGGTGACGACACCCGCTACGAACACCGAGCTGAACAACTTCGTGTCGAACTTGAGGTGCATGAAGAACGCCGCCACGTACCAGAACTTGATGACCATGAGGACCAACAGGAGCGGTGTGACGAGTGAGCCAAGGACATCCTCGGCCGGGTACGTCGCCACCTCGGTGGCCGTGAGCACCACGAGGATCAACGCGATCTTGATGTAGGTCTTCTCGCTGGGGTGGTCGTGCCCGTGCTCGTCTCCGTGCTTCACCTCGGGAGCGGAGGGCGTGCTGACGCTGCTCATCTGTCTCGGCTCCTAGGGGATCAGGTAGATGATCGTGAAGATGAGGATCCACACGATGTCGACGAAGTGCCAGTAGAGGCCGACGATCTCGACCGTCTCGGCCTTCTCCACCGTGATCTTGCCCCGGATGGCCAGGATCAGCACCGACAGCAACATCACGATGCCGATGGTGACGTGGACCCCGTGGAACCCGGTGAGCGTGTAGAACGCCGAGCCGAAGATGTTGGTGGTGAAGCCCAAGCCCTCGCGGGTGAAGGCCGTGAACTCGTAGATCTGGCCGGCGATGAAAGTGGAGCCGAGCAGCGCGGTGGTGAACAGCCAGAGCTTGAGCCGGCTGTAGTCGGCCCGCTGCACCGCAGCCAGCGCCAGCACCATCGTAAGCGAGCTCATGAGCAGCACGAACGAGCTGGCCGAGGTGAAGTAGATGTCGTAGATGTCGCGGGGGCTGATGCCGCCTTCGGGCACCCGGTCCTTGTAGAGCAGGTACGTGGAGATCAGGCCACCGAAGAGCATGCACTCAGAGCCGAGGAACACCCACATGCCCAGCTTGGTGTTGGAGATGCCGGTGGCGGTGGCGTGCTCACCCGTGTGGTGCTCGGTGTCGTAGCCGGCACTCGCGGCCAGCGTGGTCTCAGCCAACGGGGGCCTCCTCAGGAACGGCGGCGGCGTCGGTGGCCGCCTCGGCGGTGACATCGGCCTTGCCGGCGTCGGCACTCGCATCACCGGTGGCCTCGATGTCCCCAGTGGCCTCGACGTCGCCGGACGGATCGGCATCGTGGTGGTCGTGGTGCACGCCGTCGATGTCGTCGGGCGGCTCGATGGCCCAGCCCCACAGGGCGACGACGAGCAGCACGCCACCGAAGATCGCCAGGTACAGGTTGAAGATCAGGCCCCAGCCGATGAGCGGGAGGGAGAACGCGGCGACCATCGGCCAGTACGACGGCGAGGGCAGGTGCACCCCGGTGCCATCGCCCGGCTGAGCGACCTCGTCGCCGGTGGCAACACGACGAACCCTGCCGTCGTCACCCTCGGCGTACTTGCGATGCCAGAACTCGTCGAGGTGCGCCACCGTGGGGGTCTGGTCGAAGTTGTGCTCCGGAGCAGGCGACTGGATCATCCACTCGAGGCCGCGGGCATCCCACGGGTCGGGGCCCACCGGCGGCAGGCTGGCGGCCCGCTTCTTGCTGACGAAGATGTTGATGATGAACGACAGCACCGACAGGGCGATGATGAACGCACCGATCGTGGCCACCAGGTTCCAGAAGTCGAAGCCGTAGTTCTCGTCGTAGGTGTACACCCGCCGACTCATGCCCTGGAGGCCCAGGATGTGCATCGGACCGAAGGTGAGGTTGAAGCCGAGCAGCATCGTCCAGAAGTTGAACTTGCCCAGGCCCTCGCCGAGCTTGTAGCCGAACGCCTTCGGCCACCAGAAGTAGAAGCCGCTCATGAACCCGAAGAACGCACCACCGAACAGCACGTAGTGGAAGTGGGCGACGATGTAGTAGGTGTCGGTCTGCTGGGTGTCGGCCGGGGCGACGGCGTGGGTGACGCCCGACAGGCCGCCGATGGTGAACATCGTGATGAGACCGACCGAGAACAGCATCGGGGTGTTGAACGTGAGGCGCCCACCCCACATCGTGGCGATCCAGTTCAGGATCTTCACACCCGTTGGCACGGCGATGAACATGGTGGACAGTGAGAAGGCGGCAACCGACAGCGGGCCGATGCCGGAGGCGAACATGTGGTGGGCCCACACGCCGAAGCCCATGAAGCCGATGGCGATGCCCGAGAACACCATGAACGGGTAGCCGAAGATGGGCTTGCGGGAGAACACCGGCACGGTCTCGGACACGATGCCGAACGCCGGCATGATCATCAGGTACACCTCGGGGTGACCGAAGATCCAGAACAGGTGCTGCCACAGCAGCGGATCGGCACCCGCCGACACGTTGAAGAAGTTGGCGTCGTAGAGCCGATCCATGGCGAGCAGGACCTGGGCGACGGTGAGGACCGGGATGGCGAACAGGAGCAGGAACTGGGTGACCAGCGCCATCCAGGTGAAGACCGGCACCTTCATGAGGGTCATGCCCGGCGCCCGCATGTTGATGACCGTGGTGATGAGGTTCACCGCACCGGACAGCGACGAGATGCCGGTGATGATGAGGCCCATGTTCCAGAAGTCGATGCCGTGGCTGGGCGAGAACACGACGCCCGAGTTGGGGGCGTAGTTGAACCAACCGCCGTCGGGGGCGCCGCCGAGGAACCACGACGAGTTGAGCAGGATCCCGCCGCCGAGGAGGCACCAGAAGCTGAACGCGTTGATGCGGGGGAACGCGACGTCGCGCGCGCCGATCTGCAGTGGGATCAGGTAGTTGGCGAACGCAGCACCGATGGGCATCACCACGAGGAAGATCATCGTGGTGCCGTGCATCGTGAACACCTGGTTGTAGGTGTCGGCCGACAGCAGCGTGCCATTGGGCGCCGCGAGCTGCAGGCGGATCAGCAGCGCCTCGACGCCGCCGACCACCAGGAAGAACAGCGCCGAGGCGCCGTACATGATGCCGATCTTCTTGTGGTCGACCGTGGTGAGCCACGACCGCCACCCGGTGGTGGTGGTGGGGCGCCGGAAGACGCCCAGGTGAGGCTCGGACGGGCGTGCCGGATCGCCAGAGGGCAGTGCCAGGGGGCGTTCCTCGGTGATGGCCATTGCGCTGATGCTCCGAATGAGTAGGTGACCGGGCCCGAGCGGGCTCAGTCGTTGCGGGGACCGGTCCAGACCGGGCCGTCGGCGGTCGAGAGCAGGTACTCGACCAGGTCGTCGATCTGGTTCTCGGTGAGTCCGAGGTTGGGCATGCCTCGCTCGTCGTCGGGGGCCATGGCCTTCTCGGCTGCGGGGTTGCGCAACCATGCCTCGAGCTGGCCGCGGTTCACGTTGCCCTCGCCGTCGTAGAGCTCGAAGAGGCCGCCGGCGTAGACCCGCCGGCTGGCGAAGTGGGTGAGGTCGGGGGCGACACCCGACACCAGCGGGATGGGGTTCTCGCCCGTGCCCGGCTGGTTCTCGAGCCCGCGGATGCTGTGGCAGCTGGCGCACAGGCCGGAGAACGCCTCCTGTCCGCGGGCCTGGGCGGCCGTCTGCGGGGTGGGACCGTCGGTCATCTGCTCTTCGACCCAGGCGTCGTACTCGTCCTGGGGCAGGGCGATGACCCGCATCCGCATCTCGGCGTGGCTGAGTCCGCAGAACTCGGTGCACTGGCCGAAGAAGTAGCCGGGCTCGTCGGATTCGAGGCTGAGGGTGTTGCTGCGACCGGGGACGACGTCGCGCTTGCCGTTGAGGCGGGGGATCCAGAAGCTGTGGATCACGTCGTTCGACGTGAGCGACAGGTCGACCTGGGTGCCGGCGGGGATCACCATCTCGCTGGCGGTGGTGATGTCGGTCTCGCCGTCGCCGTCGATGTCGTAGGTGAACCGCCACCACCACTGCTGGCCTTCGACGCCGATGGCGATGGCGTCGTCGTCGCGCTCCTCGAGCTCGAAGATCGTGACGAGGGTGAACACGGCGACGAACGCCAGGATGACAGCCGGGAGGATGGTCCAACCGATCTCGAGGCGGTTGTTGCCGTGCACCTGCGCGGGGAGCGTGTCGTCATCGTCGGTGTCACGCGCCCGGAACTTCCAGGCGATGAGCACCACGCCAACCTCGACCAGCACGAACACCACGCCCGCGATGAGGAACACAGGACCGACGAGGTCCTGGATCGTGCGGGCCGCGGCACCATCGGGCTCGAGGGTGTCGAGCGGGGTGCCCGACGCGCACGCCGAGGAGATGAGCGCCAGGCCGAGCAGGCCGAGCAGCTTCACGGACCGCCGTGAGCGGGGCGAAGAGGTGTTCACGGAGGTCATCCCTCGGTGTCTCCATCGGTGGTGTCGGTGACAGCGTCGTTGTCGGATCCGCTGCCCGTCTCGGTCTCGATCTGCTCGTCGGCGGCGTCGTCCGCGTGGCCGGTCCCATCATCGCCGTGCTCGCCGAGCTGATGGAAATCGCGCTCTCCCGCGCTGATGCCCACGATGCCGCCGGCGAGGAGGCTGACCCCGCCGACGAGGAGCACGGCGGTGATGACCGAGCGGCTGGTGGCCGGGCGTGTGGCGATGAGGCTGGCCACCGCGATGATGGCGATGGCCGCCACCGCGAAGACGGCGATCGAGCCCCACTTCGACAGCGACAGCAGCACCCGGGAGGCGAAGAACACGAACGTGGCGATGCCGAGGAGGGCGGCCCCGGGGATCTCGACCGGCACCATGAGCCGGTTGCGGATGGCCAGGTTGGCGACGGGATCCCCCGTGGCGCGGTCGGCCCAGGCGGTGGCGGTCCACTCGAGGGCCGAGATGAGGACGAGGAGCACGCCGAGGCCGAACAGCAGCGGCTGGACGACCAGGCCGATGACCAGGAGGGCCACGCTGAAGGCGGCGACGACGGGCCACGGCGAGAGGCCGGCAGGCGGGGTGGGGGCCGGAAGCGTCTCGGTGCCGGCCACCTGGGTGACGGCGGTGGCGTCGGCGTCACGGAACGCGGTGGTGACCACGCCCATGAAGAACGAGGCGAGTGCCAGGCCCAGCAGGACGGTGTAGCCCAGCTGGTCGCCGATGGGGCCGCTCCAGCCGAACGACAAGATGCCGAGCACCGAGGCGTCGGTGGCGAACCCGAGCACAGCGGCCGCCACGAGGGCGAACGCTGCGATTCCGAAGTAGAGCTTGGCTCCGAGGGTGATCATCGTACGCAGCCTTACTTGACGTTGTAGATGGCGGCCCAGATGACCGCGTAGGCGACGACGGCGGCGTGCCAGAACAGCACCGCGGCGGTGAGGCCCTCGTGGTCACGTGCCGTGTACTGGCCGGCGAGTGCCCGGAGGGACATCAGGACCAGGAACACCATGGCAGCCACGAGCATCAGGATCTGAGCACCGGTGATGGCGTAGATGAGAACCGCCTGCACCGCGTGCTCGCCACCGACCTCCCAACCCATCGCCGTGTAGAGGAACGACGCCTGGTTGAGGAAGGCGACCGCCAGCACGAGCGTGAAGCCGGCCGAGAGGTAGGTGTTGAGGCGGTCGTCGTTGGCGATGGCCCACTTGACCCACTGGACGGTGATGGCCGACATGGCCAGCGTGACGAGCATGACCGACGCCGGGCTCAGCGGGATGGTTCCTGCCCCGTCGGGGATCCAGCCAGGGCCGAACTCGGCCCGCTGGAGGAAGTAGGTGGCGAACAGGCCCGTGAACACCATGGCGAACGCCACGATGGTGAGGGCCGTGCCGATGAGCACGAGGCGGGGCCGCGCCGGGTCGGCAGCGGGCGCATCGGCAGGGATCACATCGGTGACGACGGCTGGGGCGACGACGCTCATAGCTGTGCGTCCTCCTCGGCGTTCGGGGTGAACAGGGGACGCTCGTCGAGCACCTCGGGGGCCTCGGCGAAGTTGCCGCGGACCGGCGGGGACGCGGTGGCCCACTCGAGGGTGTGGCCGCCCCACGGGTCGTCGGGCGTGTCGTCGTCGCGGTTGCGGGCCTGGAACACGGCGGCGATGACGGCCACCACGCCGAGCAGCACCAGTGCAGCACCGGCCGCGGCGACGAGGTCGAGCGCCTCGACGCCGTCGCGGACTGCGCCAGGAGCGGGCGAGTCGGGCTGGTCGAGGGCACCGGCGGCGAGGAGCGCCGCGCCCGACAGCAGCGACCCGAGGGCCACGATGGCCGACAGGACCTGTCCGGGGCCCGACGCCAGGGTGCGGCCGTAGATCTTCGGGGCCCAGAACCAGATGCCGGCGACGACACCCACGATGAGCGCTCCGACCGTGAGCTGGAACTGACCGAGCGCCCAGGTGGTGCCGAACAGATCGAGCGGCTCGACGACGTCGACGGCTCCGGCGACGGTGGCGCCCAGGAGCACGAGCCCCGACAGCAGGGCGCCCGCGATGGGGGCGCCGAACTTGAGACGACCACCGCGCATGGTGTCGGCGCCGAGGGCCAGCACCATCAGCACCGGGAGGATGGCGAGGACGGCCATGCCGATGTAGAGCGGGTCGCCGGCGATGCCGAGCGGGTCGCCCTCGGAGATGGTGCGGCCCGGCATACCGGTCTGGGCGAAGGCGCCGATGGACAGGGCGCCGAACACCCCGATGGCGGCGAGGGAGACACCGTAGAAGCGCTGACGGGCCTGGGCGAACACGGGGATGATGTCGCCGGCGATGCCGAGCACGGGGATGGCGATGGCGTAGATCTGCGGCTGGCCGACCACCCAGCCGAGCTGCGGGAGGATCTGCTCGTTGGCCCCGAACAGGGCTTGGGCGTAGCGGTGGTCGATGTAGATGAGGACGAGGTTGGCGATGGCCACCGGGAGGGTGAGCAGCCAGATGCTCCCGGCGACGAGCATCGAGAAGCTGAACAGCGGCACCCGGCCGAGGGTCATGCCGCGGGTGCGAAGGCCGAGCACCGTGGTGACCACGCACGCCGACGCCACGAGCAACGAGGCGATCACCATGATGCTGGCGAGCAGCCACAGGTCGGTGCCGCGCAGGTCGCTACCGCCGGGGCCGCCACCAACCAGGTAGCCGGCGATCCAGAGGGCTGAGCCGAGGGCCCAGGTCCACAACGACATGGCCGCGGCGCGGCCGAAGGCCACGGTGGACGCGCCCACCTGGAGGGGCACGACCAGGAAGGCCAGTCCGAGCAGCGCCGGCAGGGCGAACAGCAGCACCAGGCCCATGCGGTGGGCGCTGACCATCTGCAACAGCATGTCGTTGTCGAGGAGGCTGACCGAGTCGGCCGAGCTGCGCTCGATGTCGAGGAGCAGACCGACCACGAGTGCGGCCACCAGCCCGATGAACGAACCGCCGAGGAACATGCGGCCGATGCGGGCGTGGTCGCCCGTGCCCAGGACCGACCCCAGCTCGCCGAACTCGTTCTGGGGCGACCCTGCAGAACCGGTGGTGGTGCCGGTGTCCGGTGCGGTCTCAGTGATCGTCATTGGTGTGGGTGCCTCGACGGGGTCAACGGTGCTCGTGAGTGGCGGGCGGATGGCCACTGGAGGCCCATCCGCGCTGCTCCGAACACCTCGTCGGAGTGGGGTTTCACTACGGGCGAGGACCTTACACAGTCCGACTCGCCGCCTTCGAACTCGGGACGGAAGAACAGCCGAGGTGCGAGCATCACAGCGGGATCTCGACGAACTGGTCGAGCGCCATGGCACCGAAGAGCAAGGTGACGTAGGTGATGGACCATCCGAACACCTGCATCGCCGCGCGCGTGGTCTGCTCGCGGTGGAGCTTCACCGTGAACCAGGTGAACAGCGCGCCCAGCACGACGGCGCTGGCGCCGTAGAGCCAGCCCATCTCGGCCACCGGCCAGAACACGATGGTGAGCGCCCAGAGCAGCAGCGTGTAGCCGATGATGCGGATCGAGGTGGTGCGGAACGACGCCACCGACGGAAGCATCGGCACGTTCACCGCCGAGTAGTCGTCCTTGTATTTGATGGCGAGCGCCCAGAAGTGCGGGGGCGTCCAGTAGAAGATGATGGCGAAGAGGACCACCGGGGGCCAGTCGAGCGAGTTGGTGACCGCTGACCAGCCGATGAGGACCGGCACCGCCCCGGCGGCACCGCCGATGACGATGTTGCGCTGCGAGGTTCGCTTCAGCCACAGCGTGTAGACGAAGACGTAGAACAGGCAGGCGGCCACGGCCAGCACGGCGCTCAGCAGGTTCACCAGGGCCCACAACCAGACGAACGCCATGATCTCGATGGCGATGGCGAAGATCAGCGCGTTGCGGGGCGTCATCACGCCGGTGACGAGCGGTCGGTTCTGGGTGCGCTCCATGATGGCGTCGATGTCGCGGTCGACGTACATGTTGATGGCGTTGGCGCCGCCAGCCGCCAGGGTGCCGCCGATGACGGTGGCGATCATCAGCCAGATCGAGGGGAGCCCGCCCTCGGCCACCACCATGGTGGGGACGGTGGTGACGAGCAGCAGCTCGATGATCCTCGGCTTGGTGAGCGCCACGTAGCCCGCGAGTTGCGCGCGGAGCGACGGAGACCCGGTCGTGAGCACGGTTCGAGAGTAGGACCGGCTGTCAGAAAGGGCCAAAGCGTGTGACGCATCGCGCTCCCGCCAGGCATCGACGGCGCGGCGACTTCGTGGTCGTCGATCGCTCGCCGTACCATCGTCTCCCGTGGCTCGCCGCACGCTCCCCCCCGAGCGCCCCTCCGATCGGATCGAGCCGTCCGGGCGGACGGTCAGCGCGGCCATGTACCGGCGCATCACCCTCGGCGTGCTCGTCACCCAGGTGGTCATCGTGCTCACCGGGGCGGCCGTGCGCCTCACCGGCTCGGGCCTCGGCTGCTCCGACTGGCCGCGCTGCGAGCAGGACCGCTTCGTCCCCTCGGGCGACCTCAACCCCATCATCGAGTTCGTCAACCGGTTGGTGTCGTTCCCCGTGCTCGTCGCCGTGCTGCTGGCCGTGTGGGGGGCTCGCCACCGGGTGCCGGTGCGCCGCGACCTGGGCATCGTGGCCGAGCTGATCCTCGCTGGCGTGGTGGTTCAGGTGCTGCTCGGCGCCGTGGTGGTCCGCCTCGAGCTCCTCCCCTCGACGGTGATCCTCCACTTCCTCATCTCGATGGCCCTGCTGTTCGGCTCGGTGGTCCTCCACCACCGGGCGGGGGCCGACCTCCACGCTCCCTCGTCGGGCCCTGCTGGGTGGGTTCCCGCCCGGTCGCGACCGCTGGTGATCCCCCTCGTGGCGCTGGCTACCGCCGTCGTGGTCACCGGCACCGTCGTCACCGGCGCCGGCCCCCATGGCGGCGACGAGCACGCCGCGCGACTCGACGTCTTCCTCCCCACCGCAGCTCGCGTCCACAGCCTCACCGTGTGGACGTTCCTCGCCGTCCTCGTCGTGGTGTTGCTCGCCCTGCGCTCCGAGCGGGCACCCGCCCCGCTGCTGCGGACGGGCACGATCGTGCTCGCAGTCAGCCTCGCCCAGGGGGCCGTCGGCTACCTCCAGTACTGGAACGGCGTGCCGGCTGGGCTCGTGTTCGCCCACATCATCGGCGCCATGGCCGTGTGGGGCACCACCGTCTGGTTCTGGCTCGAGCACCGGTCCGCCGCTGGGATCGCGGCTGCTGCCGCACCACCCACGACCGGGACACCGTCGCCCACTTCCGACGCAACGTCGCCAACCGCGCACGAGGGAGCACCGACGTGAGCAGCCCCTCCCCAGTCGAGATCGACGAGCCCACCGGCGACACCGAGCTCGACCAGGACAACCCGTGGATCGTGCTCGTGTGGAACGACCCCATCAACCTGATGAGCTACGTCACCTTCGTGTTCCAGAAGCTGTTCGGCTACAGCCTCGAGAAGGCCACCGAGCTGATGATGGATGTCCACCACAAAGGCCGGGCCGTGGTGTCGAGCGGCAGTCGCGAGGCGGCCGAGCTCGACGTGTTTCGCCTGCACGAGCACGGCCTGTGGGCCACCATGCAGCAAGACTGACCACACAGCAAGACTGACCACACGGCAGGGCTGACCAGATGGCACGCGACGGCGGCTTCGGCCTCTTCGACAACCGATGGGTGAGACCCGACCGCGAGGGCGGCTTCGACCTCGCCATCCCATCGGGCGTCCGGACCATGCTCGGGGACCTCGTCGACCGGCTCGACGAGTTGCTCGGTACCGACAGCGACCTCGTGCGACGGGTGTTCCCCACGGCCTACCCCGACGACGCCGAACGCGAGGCCGGCTACCAGGCGATGGTGCGGGGCGAGCTCATCGACCGCCACCGGGCGTCGGCCGCGACCATCGCCGACACCGTCGAGGCCGACCACCTCACCGAGGCCGAGCTCACGGCCTGGATGACCGCCGTCAACGCCCTGCGGCTCGTGTTCGGCACCGCCCTCGACGTGAGCGAGGACGTGCCGTTGCACGTCGACATGGACAGCGATGAGGGCCCCGCCCAGCTCGCCTACCAGGTGCTGTCGGAGCTGGTGGACGACATCGTCACCGCCCTTCGGTGGACGCTCCCCGAGCCCGAGGCGTAGGGCTCCAGGCCGCTCACGCGCGGAGTGCACCGAAACGGTGCACTCCGCGAGGGCGGGCCGCCTGTGTCTAGGAGTCGGGCTTCTCCTCGATGGGGCGCGACACGTAGGTGGGCATGAGCGGGGTGCCGTGACCCTGGCGGCGGCGGGCCCGCGGGGCTGGATCGACCCGGGTCAGCACGAGCACCACGGCGAACGACACGATCGAGAACCCCGCCAGCATCCACGCCTCGGCGTCGCGGTCGAGCAGCGACTCCTCGAGGGCGACGGTGAGAGCGAACAGCTGGCCGAGCACGACGGTGACCACGATGGCCAGCCGGCTGAGCAACGCCGTCCGTGCGCCCTGCTCGGTCTCGAGGGTGGGGACGTTCGGCAGGGCCCGCACCGGCCTCGGTTCGACCTCCATCAGCCCCCCTCGGCGTGGATGCGGCCCTCACCGAGGGCGACGATGCTGTTGCCCCGCTGCGCGAGCCGGATCTCGGGCAACGGCCGCTGCGGCGGGCCTGCGGTGGGCGCACCGTTCGCCGGGTCGAAGTGGCCGTTGTGGCAGGGGCAGTACAGGTCGTTGTCGTCGGGCACCCACAGGACCTCGCATGCCAGGTGGGTGCACACCGCCGAGTAGGCCACGAACAGGTCCTCCTCGAGGCGGATGAGCATCGCCGGGTCGTTGTCGGTGGGGTAGCCGAACCTCACCTCGCCGCCGACCGGGATGGCATCGATGTCCTCGGCGATCACCATCTCGACATCGGCGCCCTCGGTGCGGCGTTGGAACGCACCGAGCGCCACGGCCACGTTGCCGACCGCGAGCCCACCGGAGAGCACACCGAGGATCCGCAGGTAGCCGCGGCGGGTGACCAGCGCATCGGTGGTGAGGCGGCTGATCCGCTCGGCGACCAGGTCGGGATCGGGAGCGACAGCTCGGCCGCCGGGGCTCGGCTGGCCCCGCGGACGCCGGATCGGGTTCACCGGCGTCTCCGGGAGCGGCGAGTCGGGAGGTTCGGGATGTTCAGAGTGATCGGTCATGGGCCCACCAGGGGGAACGTGAGGACGGAGAACTCCTCGGGGACGACCATCCAGTTGCCGGTCTGCAGCTCCTGGCGACCGAAGCTGAAGACGTCGACCGCCGCCCGCCGCGGCCGCGAGGCGCGCACCTCGTCCTCGCTGCCGTAGTAGAGGGCATCGGACGGGCACACGGTGGCGCACATGGGGCCGAGGCCCACCGACGTGCGGTCGTAGCAGAGGTCGCACTTGTGGACGAGCTGCTCCTCGACGTCGAACTTCGGCACACCCCACGGGCAGCCGTGCACGCAGTTCTGGCAACCGATGCAGCGCGAGGCATCGGGCGAGTGCACCACGCCGTCCTCGCTCACGAGAATGGCGTCGACCGGACAGACCTGCGCGCACGGCGCCACCGGGTCGACGCAGTGCATGCACACCGTGGGCAGCGCCGCGGTCGACGTGGAGCGGTCGAGGAAGTCGAGGTTCATCAACGACTTGCCACGATGGCCGTCGCACTCGCGACACGCCGCCATGCACGCGCCGCACCCGATGCAACGAGACGGGTCGACGAAGATCGAGCGCTCCATCGTCATCGGGCACCCCCCTGGTGCACCGGCGGTGGGGTGACCGCCCATGCCGCCTCGTCGGATGCCTCGATGCGCACCGCCGCGGTCTTGAACGCTGGGATCCAGCTGATGGGATCGAACGACGCCTTGGTGAGCTGGTTGGCGGCCACCGGATGGCCCCAGTGGTAGGGGATGAACACCGTGTCCTGGCGGATCGTGCGCACGACGAGCGCCGGCAGCACCGTGGTGCCCCACCGGCTGGTGACCCGCACCGGCGACCCGTCGGAGATGCCGTGGGCGGCCGCGGTGTTGGGGTGGATCTCGACCCAGGGCGCCGGGGTCTGGTCGCTGAGGTAGCCGAGCCGCCGGGTCTGGTTGCCGGACAGGTACTGCGCCACGTTGCGTCCGGTGGTGAGCCGGATGGGGTAGTCGTCGTCGGGCTCCTCGGCCGGCGGGTCGACCTCGACCGCGTTGAAGTGCGCCTTGCCGTCGTCGGTGTAGAAGCGGAGATCCTCGAACATGCGGGGCGTGCCGGGGTGGTCATCGGTGGGGCACGGCCAGGCGATGGGACCCTCGGCCTCGAGGCGCTCGTAGGTGATGCCGGTGTAGTCGGCCCGACCGCCCGTCGACGCCCGACGCAGCTCGTCGTAGACCTCGCGTGCCGACATGTGCGGGAACTGCTCCTCGCGGCCGAGCCGGCGGGCGATCTCGGTGAGGATCCAGATGTCGGGCTTGGCCTCGCCCGGCGGATCGACCGCCTTGTTGATCTTGCAGACGAGCGCATCGCTGTTGGCGACCACCCCCTCGGTCTCGGCCCACGCCGACCCGGGCAGCACCACGTCGGCCAACAGCGCCGACTCCGACAAGAAGATGTCGATCACCACGTAGAGATCGAGGCCCTCGAGGATCCGTTGGGTGCGGCCCTGGTCGGGCCACGACACCATTGGGTTGGAGCAGATGTTGAGGAGTCCGCGGATCTCGCCCGCTTCCATCCGCTCGAGCTGACGAAAGATCGGCTCGCCCGGCTCCGGCATCTCGGAGGGGTCGATGCCCCACACGCCGGCGACGTGCTCGATGGCACCCGGATCGGTGAAGTGGCGCATCCCCGGCAGCTGGTCGCACTTCTGCCCGTGCTCGCGCCCGCCCTGGCCGTTGCCCTGGCCGGTGATGGTGCCGTAGCCCGCGCCCGGCCGGCCGATGTTGCCGGTGGCGAGGCAGAGGTTGATGGCGGCCATCGCGTTGCGCGAGCCCATCACCTGGTGCTCCAAGCCCCGGGCGTGGCTCAACATCGCCTTGTCGGCCGAGCCGAAGAGCTCGGCGGCGCGGACGATGTCGGCGGCGGGCACCCCACACGTGTCGGCGGCCCGCGCTGGCGTCCACGGCTCGACCGCCGCCTTCGCCTCCTCGAAGCCCGAGGTGTGGGCGGCGATGAACTCCTCGTCGAGCATCCCCTCGTGCACCACGACGTGGAGCATGGCGTTGAGGAGGGCGCCGTCGGTGCCGGGACGGATCGGCAGGTGCAGCTGCGCCACCCGGGCGAGCGTGGTCTCGCGCGGGTCGACGCAGATCATGGTGGCGCCCCGGTCCATCGCCTCCCAGAACCAACGGATGTAGATGGGGAAGGTCTCGGGCACGTTGGCGCCGAGGACGAGCAGCACGTCGGCCATGGCGACGTCGGTGATCGGGTTGGCGGTGCGGTCGATGCCGAACGAGCGGTAGTTCGCAGCGCCGGCCGACACCATGCACATGCGGCCGTTGTAGTCGGTGAAGCGGGTGCCGAGACCCACACGGGCGAACTTGCCGAGCATGTAGGTCTTCTCGTTCACCATCGACGCCCCGCCGTAGGTGGCCATCGCATCGGGGCCGCCCGCCGTCTGGACCCGTCGGATGCCGTCGACCACCCGGTCGAGCGCTTCGTCCCACGTCGCCCGACGCAACCCGTCGGCATCGCGCACCAGCGGGTAGGTGAGCCGGTCGGCGTGACTGATCTGCTGGTAGGCAGCCACGCCCTTCGGGCACAGCTTCCCCCGGTTGTGGGTGTCCATCCGGGGCTCGACGCCGATGACCTCGTCGCCGACCACCCGCAGGTGCATGCCGCACTGCACGCCGCAGAAGGCGCAGTGGGTAGCCACCCACCGCTCGTCGGGCTTGTCGGTCTCCCAGCGGCCAGCGGCGTCGCCACCGGCGCTGTGCAGGTCGTCGACCCCGGGCGGGGTGAGGTGTCGGAAGGGCCGCCGCCGGCCGGTGTCGGTCACTTGGCGAAGCTCGATCCGTTGAGGGCGAAGTAGCCGCCGGCACGCGACACCCGCTTGCAGCGAGGACAGAGCTCGCTGAGGTGCCGAGCTGGTGCCGACTCGTCGTCGATGGTGTAGTCCTGCCCGAGCTCGTCGAAGGTGCTCTTGAGGTCGACGACGAACTGCTCGGGGGCCAACGGCTCGCCACACAGTGCGCACGGCTGGCGCCCGCCCCGCAGGTTGATCTCGTTGTACATCTGGATGCCCACCGAGGCCGGTCGCTGCACCACGTGGAAGAACTTCCCGTAGGGGATGAACACGAGCGTGAGCACCACCGCCGCCATGTGGATGATGACGAGGAAGTCGTAGTACGAGCCCTCGAAGAGGGTGGCCGAGACGGTGAGCAAGATGCCGGTGACCGAGATGACCACCAACATGAGCAGCGGCATCATGTCGTAGCCGAAGCTCTGGCCGGCGATCACGGCTCGGTCGCGGAAGCGGCGCCACAGGAACACCACGCACCCAGCGATGACGAGCACCGCCGTGTAGTTGAGGGCGTGGAACATCGACCACCCGAAGAACGACGTGGCATCGAAGGTGAGGGTGCCGAAGCCGAACGCGAACATGCGGTAGGTCTCCGTCGAGCCCGGTTCGAGCTTGAACGCGAGCCAGCCGAACACGAGCGGGAACGTGATGAGGGTGGCGCCGATGACCCCCCAGAACAGGCACTGGTGACCGAACCACCTGACCAAGCCCCGACGCCGGATGAAACCCTGGCCGACCATCTGGCCGAGCACGGCGCGCGGCAGCAGACCCGGCAGGGCACGGAAGCTCTCCCACGAGCTGACCAGCTGCCAGCCCCGGCGCCAGTAGCGGCCGGTGGACGGCATGCGGAGCCAACGTGCGTAGCGGCTCACGATGGCGAAGGTGAGCGCCACGATTCCAACGGCGTAGCCGATGAGGGCAGAGTCGAAGTTCGCGAGCTGGTTCGACCCAGCCCAGATCAGCACCATGAGCCCGAGTGCCGCCACGCCACCGACGACGTACTCGCGGAACCTCGGGTGGGTGTGGCTGAGGGAAGTTCTCTCCGGTGGCATCGCAATCCAGGGGATCGGCTGGCGGAATCGCCCGCACCATTTGTAGCAGGGACCCATCAGACCGAAGGCACGGCTCGTCAGTCGACCTCGACGACCACCTTGGCGACGAACGGTGAGGTCATCGCCCGCAGCAGCGCGCTGTAGTCGACACCGAACCGAAGCTCGGCGCCGACGGGCGGACTGACGGTTCCTGGGTCGAGCACCATGTGGTCGCTGCTCGCGCCCAGCACCCGCATGCCCTCGGGCGGCACCAGGCCGAGCGGGTCGACGTCCTGTTGACCAATGGCGACGATGACGCGCCGTGCGCTCTTCCGCTCGTCGCCGGTGGCGACCGCCGCACCGAAGGCGGCCTGGTTGATCGCTCCCCACGGCTGCGTCGGCTTCACCTTCGACTCGATCACCTCGGCCACCAGAGCGAACGCATCGGTGTGCAGGCCGGGGATCGTCCGCCGCTCCAGCGTCTCGCATCCCAGCAGGATGGACTCGCCGAGGCGCAGGTCGTCGATCCGTCCCGGGTCGGCGGTGCTCAACGCCCAGTCGAGGTTGGCGGAGTTGCCGCCCGACACCACGGCGAGGTGGATGCCGAACGCGGCCTCGATCGAGGTGGCCAGCGTCGACAGCTCGCCCATGTTGCGAGCATCGGGAGACGCGCCGCTCTGGCACGCCAGGTTGGTACCGATGCCGCGCAGATCGATGTGGGGAAGCCCCAGCACCTGCTCCACCGCGGCGTGGAGATCGACAGGCAAGATCCCCTCGCGGAGATCACCCAGCTCGACCATCAGCACGACGCCGTGGCGCCGCTGCGCTGCTGAGGCGGCCGCCGACAGCGCGCCCACCACCTCGACCTCGGTGTTGAGGCTGGTGTCGGCAGCTCGCACCACTCGCGCGGCGTGGCTCGGCATCGGCGACCGGATGAGGATCATCTCGGCGGTCACGCCAGCGGCGCGCATGCGCTCGATGTTCTCGATGCGCGAGTCGCCGAGCGTGGTGATCCCCGCGGCGACGAGCTCACGGGCAACGGCCGGGCAACCCGACATCGCCTTCGTCACCCCGGTGACCGAGATGCCCTTGGCCGAAAGGCGCCCCACGAGCACCTCTGCGTTGTGGCGGATGCGGTCGAGGCGGATCTCCAGCCTCGGCGCGGTCACGACGTCGACGCGATGAGATCCAGCTCGAGCTCGGGGAAGGCGGCGAGCACCATGTCGACCAGCCGATCGGGCGACCGGGTGAGGGCGTCGGTGGCGGGGATGCCCAGCTCGCTCTCGTAGCG
Organism: Acidimicrobiia bacterium; assembly: GCA_016649895.1. GTDB lineage: Bacteria > Actinomycetota > Acidimicrobiia > Acidimicrobiales > SKKL01 > Actinomarinicola. The sequence continues at coordinate 24,859 of JAENWR010000006.1, forward strand.
GGCGATCGCCGCGGTGACCTCGGCGTCGGACATGTTCTCGTGGTTGATCGTGAGACCGATGACGGTCGTGTCGGCGAACGTCTGGATCAGGTTGATCTCGCTCGCCGGGGTCGGCATCGGCAGTGCTCCGAAGTCGCCGAGGCGGGTTCGACCAGGAGCGTGCTGGAGGATGACCGCCTGGGGCTTGCTGCCGCGCAGGATGAACGTGGAGGTGAGGTACGCGGGGTGGCTGAGGGCGCCCTGGCCCTCGACCACGATCACCTGCGGGTCCTCGCCCTCGAACGCCTCGACCACCGCCGACTCCATCTCACCCGAGCAGAACTGGCTGGGGATAGCGTCGAGGGCAGTGCCGTAGCGGGCGCCCTGGATGAGGCCGGTCTGGCCGGTGCCGACCATCGTCGCCCGGATGCCCCGATCGTTCAGGGCCTTGGTGAGGATCGTGGCCGTGGTGCGCTTGCCGATGGCGCCGTCGGTGCCGAGCACGGCGATGCGCGGGCAGGTCACCGAGTCGATGCGCCCGCTGAACATCCGCAGATCCTTCTTGTCGCGGGGGCGGCGCACGTCGTGCAGCGTGACGTCGTGAGCCATGGCCGCAGCGACGAACTCGGCGTCGTCGTTCAGGAACTCGTGGAGCCCGTTGACGAGGTCCATGCCCTGGGCGATGGCGCCGAGCATGATGGCGCGCTCGACCGACGACAACATGCCGCTCGACGGAGCCATGCCGAAGATGAAGACGTCGGGCGTCCGACCCAGTAGCGCGGTCGCCGCCGCGAGATCGGTGACCACCGGGATGCCGATCTTGCCGTCGCCGAGGACTTCGCCGGCGTCGCGCCCCGCCGACTGGCTGTCGATGACGGCGACGATGTCGTACTTCTCGCTGTGCCGGACCAAGCCGTTGGCGGTCTTGCCGTCGATGAGGCCGAAGTTCGCCTCGCAGTAGACGACCGCCGAGGGCCGCGCATCACTGGGCTGGGGAACGGGGACGATGGTCATTCGGACTCCTCGAGACGGGCTCAGAGGAGGCGACCAGTCTGCACGGCACGTGGCCGGGCAGCGCAGAGGTCCCCGCTAAGACGGTTGAGCTGGGAGGGTACCCTCCTCGGGTTCCGAACCGGGGGCTGTCAGGCGGCCGTCGCGTGGCCGCGGCACTTGGTGACGGCGTTCCCCACACGGGTCTGCACGTCGAGGATCTCGGCCGCAGTCGGGGACGGGTCGACCAGCATCGACGTGGGCACCGTCCCGAAGACCACCTCGACCACACACGCGCCGCCGTCGACCGAGAGCCCGGCACCCACGGCGTTGAGGATGAGGTAGGAGCGGGTGGCGGGGATGGAGAGGGCGGTGTTCGGGTCGGTGAGCGACTCGACCTCGACGTCGGTGCCCGGGTCGCACGAGCGCAGCACCGCCGTGGAGCCCTGCCGCTCGACCTCGGCGCCGCCGTCATCTCGATCGGCCGACGTCCTGGCCCACTCCTCGAGCCCTTCGACCATCCGATCGAGGCCGTCGGGGCCGGCCGAGGTGGCCACCGTGATCTGTGTGCAGACCCGTCCGGCGCCATCGGAGCTGGTGAGGTAGGCGTCACCCGCCCACAGGTCGGCAACCGCGAGCGCGTCGAGGGGATCGAGGCGGGCCGCCAACATGAGGTAGAGGCCGATGGCCCCGAAGTCGCCCTCCTCGATGAGGTCGTGGTGCTCGGGCAGCTCGATGCGGCCGACGTGCACCGGCTCGAAGCCGTCGAGGAACGCGGTGGGATCGAGCAGCTCGAGCTCGGTGGTGGGGGGCTCGCGCAGCAGGTCGTCGACCGCCTCCCACCCGCGCTCGGCCTGGACGATGCCGACCAACGGAGCACCGAGGGCGTACGGGGCGCTGAACGAAGCGGTGAGGATCCCCGGTACGCCGGCGATGGGGAGCTCGTCGTACTGGCGCGACAGCGCGTCCTCGTATTGACCGTATTCGTCCCAGCTCAGCTGCGAGATGTAGACGTCTTCGACCGCGGTGGCGTCGCCCTCGACGATGGCCCGGAAGGCGGTCGACTCGCCCGACCCCTCGAGCGTCGACAGGCGGGACAGATCGAAGTGCTGATCTTGCAGGGCGTGCACCAGCTCGTGGACGAGCGTCACCTCGAGGTCGACCGACATCTCGGTTCCGCGCACCACGATCCGCTTGCTGACGTGGTCGTAGAAGGCCAGGGTGCCGCCATCGCCCAGTTCGTTCAGGGCGCCGAAGAGGTCGATGTCGCCGTCGAGCAGGCCGACGCTGCGCAGCATCGCCGCCGAACCGTCGAGCATCTCGCGGTCGTCGTCGGTGAGGTCGCCCTCGGATGAGCGCACCATGTCGGAGTACTCGGACGGGGTCAGGAAGTCGATGTGCACCGGGTGGTCGAAGCGCAGTCCGCGCTCGACCTCGACGAACGCCACGAGGTCGTCGACCCTGGGGTCCCAGCGATCGGGGTGCGACGAGGTGCCGAGCAGGGTGATCGCCACCACGGCCACCAGGCAGACAGCGGTGAAGACGGCGGCAGCGACGGCCACCCCCCGGCGGATGCGCGACTCGCGCCGCGCCGCAGCATCGGGCGGGGGCGGGGGCCAGCCGCTGAATGTGGGAGCGACGGGCGCCCATGGCGGAGGTGGCGGGGGCGGAGGGGGTGGTGGCGTCCCCATCCGAGGAGGAGGCGGCGGCCACGGCGGTGGCGTCCCCATCCGAGGAGGCGGCGGTGGAGGGGGCGGGGGAGGGGGCGGCGCGGTGTCCGGCGGCAGGGGTTCGTGGTCGGGCACACCATCACGCTAGACGTGGGCGGTCACGGGGCGGCCGCGCTTGGCGGACGGTGAGTCGCGCACTGCTACAGTGTCGGCGCCCTCATCGAGAGAGCGAGCCCCCATCGTCCAGCGGCCTAGGACGCCTCCCTTTCAAGGAGGTAACACGGGTTCGAATCCCGTTGGGGGTACGGGCCGACCATTGCTCTAGGGTGTGGTCGGAGCGAGGTCCCGTGGTGCAGTTTGGAGTGCACGCCGGCCTGTCAAGCCGGAGGTCGCGGGTTCAAATCCCGTCGGGACCGCCACCACCTCGCCGCCCTTCGGGGCGGCGAGGGGCGTTACACGCCAGCCCCCTCCGAGGGGTCGGTGGCAACAACACGGTCGAGTAGCTCAGTTGGCAGAGCGTCCGCCTGAAAAGCGGAAGGTCACCGGATCGACGCCGGTCTCGACCACCAGACACGATCCCTCCAGAACGACCCCCAGGTCAGAGCCCCACCGGCTCTGACCTGGCGTCGTTTTCAGCTGACGCTTCGGCGGGCCGTGCAACATACGTGCAACATCGGCTCAAGATTTCCCCGGGGTCTCGAGCGTTGCCGCGGGACGTCGAGTCGGGTTCGGTCGGCTCGTCGCGAAGCCGCCACGGACCTCACGAAGCGATCAACAACCTCGTCAGGCGGATCAAGCGGGTCGCGTTCGGGTTCCGCCGCTTCGCTCACTACCGGATCCGATCCCTGCTCTACGCCGGCAAGCTCAACTGGCCCGAACGGGGCTGCGATCTAAGTCGGTTCGCTGGTGGGAACTGCGCCCTCACCACCAACCCGCTCACGCTCGCTTCCACCTTGAGTGCGACTTCGTCCAGCTCGCGGACCAGCAGGTGGACAGTTCCGCTCCGTAGGAGGCGCAGCCGGACGCTCGCTCGTCGGGCGCATCTCGGGGCGGCCGATCGAGCATCCCATTCGCACCGCGGTGACCGTGTGGCGCTGGAGCCACCTCTCGCCTCACTGGAAGCTCGTCCTTGGCCGCTGGCCCGGATCTACCATCCGCCTGGTCCTGCCAGCCCGCCCCGTCGCCCCCAACGTCGTTGCGACCACTCGATGTTGCGCTGCCTCATCCGATCACACTCAGTCCGACGATGGCTCCAGTCAGGGCGGCGAGGAACCATGCACCGATCCGCCAGGCGGGGTCTCGGTCACCGCGCCGAATCGCGATGAAGGTTCCGGCGGTGAGCGCACCACCCAGCCCGGTCCACAGGAAGTACTGCCGTTGCGCCACCTGTTCGCCGAGCGTGAGACCGCCTGATAGCCACGCAAGGCTCCAGGCGGTCATTGCGACGCCCATGGCAAGGAGCACTCCTGGCACGGCGATCGGTGCCCATCGTCGCCAGCTGCGCACTGAACGAGCCGGCGACGGCAGTGGGGAGAACTGCACCGCTACATCATCCGGCGGTCCGAGTTCTGCGATCGCCTGTTGGATCGCGTGCTCCGGTTCAGCTCCCCGGGCGACGTGCGCTTCGACAGCATCGTGCAGGTGGCCCTCGATCTCGTCGAGTATCCGCTTCCGGTGCGCTCGGTCGACGTGGAGGTGCGCGTCGACGTCGTGCAGATACCTGTCGATCATCGCTTGGTCAAGCACCTGCATCCTCCAGTAGGGAGTTCATGAACGAACGAAACGCCGTCCACCTGGCGGCTCGTGCCTGCAGCTCTGCTTTGCCGTCGGCGGTCAGCGAGTAGGAGCGGCGCCGGCGACCCTCGGCCTTCTCCCAGCCGCTGCTCACCCAGCCCGCGTCTTCGAGCCGGTGGAGTGCGGGGTACAGCGAGCCCTCGAGGATTTCGAGCTGCTCATCACTGCGGCGCTTGAGCTCCGCCGCGATGCCGTAGCCGTGCGCTGGCCCGCCGGCCAAAACAGCTAGGACCATCGTCGAAAGATGCCCTCGAACGTACTCGGCCTCCATGCCTAGACAGCCTATGCCTAGGTTGTCGATGGTGCAACCGCGAGACGCGGAGGAGGGCATAGCTACGAACCACCAGGGCGAGCGGCTGCACCGGGCGGAGGTCGTCCACGCCCGTCGCGTCACCGCGGTCGATCGTTCCCTGCACGCAGTGGTGCCATGAACCCGAGCTCCTGACCCCGGAATCGCGTGCTACTTCGCGAGCCCGCAGCAGGCAGCAGAACTTCTTCCGAAGATCTGGCCTCCTCGTCGGCCTAGTACCTATGTGAGGAGCTCGACGCGACAGACGAGTGCATTGGCTCGTACACGACCCGGAACACGATGCGGGTGGTGTGTCGTGTGATGCGGGTGACGACGTTGAAGGTGAAGCCGTCGGTTGGACTGGACGGATTGCTCGCCTACTACGCCGGTCTCGCCGAGGACCGCCAGCGGGCGGGCCGCGGCCGCGGCCCGGTCGACTACTACCTCGACCCGGACGAACCGCCGGGGCGGTGGCGCGGCGAGGGACTTGCCGCACTCGGCCTGGCGGGTGAGGTGACGGGAGACGATCTGCGGGCGGTGCTCGAGGGTCATCATCCCGTCACCGGCGCACAACTCGGTCGCGCGTTCGGGAACTCGTCGGCGCGAGGGTTCGATGCGACGTTCTCAGCGCCCAAGTCGGTGTCGGCGTTGTGGGCCCTGTCGCCGGACCGGTGGCTGCGGGCCGAGGTCCTCGCCGCGCATGACGCCGCGGTCGACGCCGCGCTCGGCTGGTTCGAGACCCACGGTGCGGTGACCCGCCGGGGCCGCGACGGGGTCCTGCAGGTCGACACCCGCGGCATCGCGGTCGCGGTGTTTCGCCAGCACACGTCACGGACGGTCGACCCGCAGCTGCACACCCATGCGTTGATCGCCGCCAAGGTCCAGGACCCGACCGGGCGGTGGCTGTCGCTCGATGCCCGGTTCTTGAAGTACCAGCAGCGCACGATCGGGTGGGTCTACGACGCGGCGTTGCGGGCCGAGATGACCGGCCGGCTCGGCGTCGAATGGGAACCGACCCTCGATGGACCGGTCGACCTGGTGTGTGTCCCGGGCGAGGTGCGCGACGTGTTGTCGCAGCGTTCGGTCCAGGTTGCGGCCAAGCTCGACGACCTCATCGGCCGGTGGTCTGCGGAGAACGACGGCGCCGACCCGGACCCACGCACCATCGCGAACCTGGAGCGGTCCGCCGTGACGTCGTCTCGTCGCGGCAAGACGCACGGTACGGACCCGGCGACATTGCACGACACGTGGCGGCATCAAGTGACCCGGGTCGGTTTCGATCCCGACCAGCTGGTCCGGGACCGGATATCCGTCCCCGCTCACCGATCCGGACCGTCGGACGAGGAGTTGATCGCCGAGGCGCTTCGACGGGTGAGCGAGGAGCAGTCGACGTGGTTGACCGCCGACATCGCCCGCCACCTCACCACCCTCATCCCACCCACCCAGACCCGCGGCGCGGCCGAGCTGGTAGCGCGGGTCGATCGGCTCGCCGCTGACGCCGACGCCCGCTGTATCGGCCTCGCCCCCGACAGGGCCGCTGGCGTGACCTGTCGCCGGGATGGGCGCCCGGTGCTCGAGCACGTGACCGACCGGCGTCTCACCTCCGAGACAGTGCTCCGCCAAGAAGACGCCTTGCAGCGGTGGGCCGAGCACCACACCCGCCCGGCACCAAGCAGTGTCGACCCGCAGACGGCGGCGGCCGCGGCGATCGCCGGCGCCGATCGCGTGGTCCTGGTGGTCGGACCGGCCGGGACCGGTAAGACCACCACCACCGCCCGCGCCGTGCAACACCTCACAGCGCAAGGCCGCGCGGTCATTGGCCTGGCACCATCGGGCAAAGCCGCCGATGTTCTCCGCGCCGAAGCAGGATGCCGGACCGACACCCTGGCCGGGTTCCTCACCCGCCACCAGCACCACTCTTCGATGTGGCCCGCCGGGACGACGGTGATCGTCGACGAAGCCGGAATGGCCCGCACCACCGACCTCGTCCGCCTCGCCGCCTTGGCCGAACAACACCACTGGCGGATCGTCGCCGTCGGCGACCCGGCCCAGCTCCCCGCGGTGGGCCGCGGCGGCGTGTTCGCCCACTGGTGCAACACCCTCCCGCACCACCGCCTCGACACACCCCGGCGATTCGAGGCGCCATGGGAAGCCGCCGCCAGCCTCACCCTCAGGGCCGGTGACCCTACCGCCGCGGCCACCTACGCCGAGCACCACCGGCTCGACACCATCCACCCCGCCCTCGTCGCCCGCGAAGTTGCCGACGCCCACCGCAGGGTGACCGGCAGCGGGAAGACCGTCGCGATCACCACCAACACCACCGAGACCGCCCGAACGATCAACCGCGAGATCCGCCGGAGGCTGGACCCCGCGGAGCGCCGGCCATCACGGCGGCTCGCCGACGGCACGCAGCTGAGCGTCGGCGACCAGATCGCCACCCGCCGCAACCACCCGAGCCTCGTCACCGACCGAGGCGAGGAAGTCCGGAACCGTCATACGTGGACCGTCGCCCACCTCCACCGAGACGGCGGCCTCACCGTCGCGCACATTGACCGCGGCGCGGTCACCCTCCCCGCCAGCTACGTCGACCGCCACGTTGAGCTCGGCTGGGCCGTCACCGGCTACGGCAACCAAGGCGACACCGTCGACATCGGCCTCGCCGTCCTCGAACCCGGCACCACCCGCAACCACGCCTACGTCGCCCTCACCCGCGGCCGACACACCAACCGCGCCTGGATCCCCGACCCCACCGGCGCCCTCGACCCCGCCGACGCCCTCGCCAACATGATCGATCGCACACCCCACGACGACTCCGCCCTCGCCGCCCGCCGGCAGCTCCACAAAGCAGCCGGGTACCCGGAGCCCGACCGCGTGGCGTCCGGGGTCGCGCCCGAACCGGCAAAGCGCGTCGAGCCACGGGGCGGCCCACCGCTGTCAGCCCAGACGCCACGGTCGAACGACGAACGGATCGCTGCCATGCAGGCTCGGCTCGACCGTCTCCAGCGCGACGCCAGCCACCAGGGCCCAGAGATCGACCGGGGTCTCAGCCGTTGAACTCCCTCGCGCCCTGCTCATAGGCCACGTCGAGCTGGCCCGTGAGCTTGGCCGACAGCGACGGGTACAGGTGACCGTAGCGATCGGCGGTCACCGCAATGGTCGAGTGGCCGAGGCGCTCCTTCACCACCAGCAGGTGCGCTCCCTGGGCGATCATCAGGGCGGCTGCGGTGTGGCGCAGGTCGTGGAAGCGGGTGCGTTCCTCGAGCCCCGCTCGACTCACCGCCGGCTTGAAGAACCGCCGGTAGAAGTTGGAGTGGCGCAACGGCCCACCGGCCGGTCCGGTGAAGAACGGGGCAGCCGGATCTGCGGGTCGCCTCGCTCGGTGCTCAGCCATCTCGGCCGCGAGGGTCGAGGGGAGGTCGACCCGTCGGCGGCTGTAGGTCTTCGGCGGCCCGTAGATCAGCTGGCCGTGGACCTCCTCCACCGACTCGGCCACCTCCACCCACGACCCATCGGTCCCCACGCGCCCGACCCGCAGCGCCGCCACTTCCCCGGCCCGCAGGCCGCTGAAGGCGGCGAACCGCACCAGCAGCCCATAGGCAGGCCAATGCTGCTGCGGGTGACTGGCCGGACGAGGCGGGTTCGCCACGGCGTCAGCCAGAGCGAAGACCTGCTCCACATCAAGGAACACCATCTCGATGCGAACCCCACGCGGCACACGCAGGCCATCGGCCGGGTTCCGGTGGATCGCGTCTTCGCGCAGCGCCTCTTGTAGGACCAGTCGCAGCACCTTGCGTGCCTCGCCGACGGTGCCGGGAGCGAGGCCCTTGCGGCGAAGACGGTCGACGAACGCCTTGCAGTCCCGGTAGGTGATCGATCCCACCGGCCGGTCCTCGAACACCGGCAAGACGTGGTTGCGAAGGCACGACTCGTAGCTCACCTCGGTCTTCGGCTTCACGTGAAGGTTGCCGAGCCATTCCCGGGCCCAGTCCCCGAACGGCCGCTGGCTCAGCTCGCGGTCGAGCAGAAGTCCACGAGCACGATCCGTCTCGACTCCGGAGAGCCACAGGCCGGCGTCGGACTTGGTAGTGAACGTTGCCGGCGCGTTCACACGACGCCCGGTGGACTCCTCGACGTACGAGGCCCGCCACCTTCCCGACGGCAGCTTGCGGATGCTTCCGAACCCTCGGCGCGACACGACCAGACCTCCGACTCGGCGGATGAATGGCCAGCCGTGACACGGGCCGACGACGCGGACCTCAGGCTACGACGCCGTCGGCCGGTTCAGGCCGACCACCGGCCCCGCCGCGCCGTCTCGAGCCAGGACTCGATCTCGGCCGGGTCGAAGCGGAGGAGGTGCCCCCACTTCAAGTACGGGATTCGCCGCTCGGCGACAAGACGACGGATGTGGCGCTCGTTGACGCCGAGGCGCTGGGCGACGGCAGGGAGATCGATGAGAGCATCGGCGGGATCGGGTCGAGCGTTCATGGGTGGCCTCCAACGACAGTGGTCACCTGAACTAGGCCCCTGAGCACCGCAGATCTTCCGAATCTCCCTGGATCCCTCAGATGGGGTGAGTCGGGACGGCGGCCGTGGATGAACCGTGCTCAGCCGACTTCGTGGCATCGACACCCTTGTCGCAACCCGAGCTTCGTAATACGATAATCGGGTGTGGACATCCACCGATCGGCCCGCAAGCACGGTGTTGATGATCGCGACATCGTCCACGCGGTCGAGCATCTCGTGGTTGTTGTGGACCTCGAGCCCGGTGGCGATCCCCCTCGGGTACTTGCCATCGGCCCCGACCACGCTGGCAACCTCCTCGAGATCATCTGGCTGGAACTGGCCGACCGACAGCCGATCGTGATCCACGCCATGCCGCTACGCCGCACCTTCCATGAGCTACTTCCCAGAGGGGAGCATGACCGATGACAACGCCAGAGCAGACCTACACGACTCCAGCCGGTCGGGTTCTCACCGACGCCGACCTCGACGCCATCTCCAATGAGGTCGAACACGCCGACTACGACGTCGAAGAGCTGAAGACCCGGCGGCGAGGCCGGCCCCTCCTTGGATCCGCACCCGCAGAGGTCGTGCCCGTCCGCCTCGATCCTGAACTGAAGAGCGCCGTCGACGCCCGAGCCAGGATCGACCACCTCACCACGAGCGAGGTCATCCGCCGCGCCCTGCGCAAGTACCTCGACGTCGCGTAGGTCACCTCCCGAACACGACGAATCCCTGGGCGTTGCCCTCGGCTGTGAGCGGAGTCGATTGACCTCGCCGCGCGAAGCGGTCACGGCTTCGCCGACCCCGATGAGTTCCGGCGCGGGGTCCGATCACCGGACGCAATTGCCGCCTGGAACCGGGATCGACCACCTGAGCGCGGATGCGCCGGTGACAGGCATGCCAGTCAGTGCGATTGCACGCCCACAGAACGACGGGAGCCACCAAGTCGGGCACTCTGATGCGCTCGCCAGGCCTTGTACAGACCGAGCCCGACCAACGCGGGCACGACGACCACGCCGAGCAGAACCAGTAGGCCCCCGCCGATGTTCGCTCCGCTCACTGCTGCGGTGAACACCCTGTAGGTGAACGCGACGTACAACCCAGCCAGCAGTAGCGGGACAGCGGCCGCAATGTCGTCGCGGCTGATCGTTCTACGCCCGGCGGGCGAGGCCACGATGAGGAGTGCCGCGACGAGAGTGGCCGATGCCAGCACACCGAGTCCGACGTGGAGGGAGTCCGGCAGATCGACTGGTTCGACGTTGTGGTTCAGACCGACTCCGTCCTCGTCGAACCAGTTGCCCGGGACCAGAAGGAGGAGCGCCGGCACGGATACCACCACGCCAGCGAGTGCGAACGTCGAATAGACACGCTTCACGTCCCCATCATCGCCCGCGCGACGCAGGTCCCGCGGAAGCGCCGCCACGGACGGACCGGGGGCTCGCCCGATTGTCCACAACTTGGCAAATACCATCCATGTCCTGGACAGGGTCACCACCGCCTCCACTACTGCCGATCCTGCGCTCCCTCCTCAGCCGGTCACCGGTCGTGCAACATACGTGCAACATCGGACGGAGAACTGCGGTCGATCGGGGTCACTGACGGTCACCCAAAAGTGCCCTTGACCTGCGACGACGAGAATCTGCCCAGGTCAGAGAGTCGCCCGACACGAACTGAAAAGCGGAAGGTCACCGGATCGACGCCGGTCTCGACCACCAGACACGACCGCCAGGTCAGGGCCCCACCGGCTCTGGCCTGGCGTCGCTTTCTGCCACCCTCGCCATACGCGCGGAGTGCACCGATTCGGTGCACGCCGCGAGGAAGCACCTCGCTCGGCCGAGACGCCCCTCTGTCCCTCGTTCTCGTCGAGCGCACGGTGCGTGCCTCCTGAGGGCATCGTCACCGGGGTCCACGAGCCCTCTTCGCCCAGACGCCGAGACAATAGTCAATTTATCGGTACTATTGTACATATGGATCTGCACCACCCACTTCAGGTGATCACCCCGACGGTCGACGGCGACGTGCTGACGGTGCTTGCCGGCGCCCATGCGCGGTTCACCGCACCACAGGTCCATCGGCTCATTGGCGAGCACTCCGAGTCCGGGGTGCGCAAGAGCCTCAAGCGGCTGGCGAGTCAAGGCCTCGTGACCGCAACGCGTGCCGGTCAAGCCTGGGAGTACGAGCTCAACCGCACCCATCTGGCTGCGGGGCACGTGGAGTCGTTGGCGCGGCTGCGCGGCGCGCTCATCGACGGAATCCACGATGCGCTCGCGGCGTGGACGACCGGGCCTGAGTACGCGGCACTGTTCGGAACGGTGGCCGTCGGGCCCATGCGGGTCGACAGCGACATCGACATCTTCATCGTCCGGCCCGATGGAGTCGACCCAGAGGATGACGAATGGCGGAACGACCTGGACGAACTCATCTCGGCCGTTGCGAGCTGGACCGGCAACGACGCTCAGATCCTCGAGTTCAGCAGCACCGAGGTGACCGCTGCACTGGGGGCCGACTCCGAGCGTGTCCTGCGCGACATCCGCGACGAAGGAATCACGCTGTTCGGTCACGAGCGCTACCTCCAGCGAGCCACGAGGCGGAGCTGATGCCCACGAAGCGGTGCACCGATGCAGATCGTCGCGGTCGACTGGCGAAAGCGCGCCAGTTCCTCGACGCCGCCGAGCTCGTCGAAACGCTCGCGGACGAGGACGACCTCCTCGATTCAGTCGTGACCTTGTGTGTCCACGCCGGAATCGCCGCAGCTGATGTGGTCTGCTGCGTCCGGCTCGGCGAGCACGCCACCGGCCAGAACCACACCGAGGCGGTTGAGCTTGTCGGCCGAGTCGACTCAGCGCGCGCGCGACCTGTCCACTCTGCTCCGCATGAAGGCACGCGCCGGCTACAGCTCGACACGAGTCTCAACCGCGAACGCCACGGCAGCGATGCGTTCGGCCACTCGACTTGTGGCGGCGGCGACCTCGTCGTGAGCCCCTAGCCAGAGATCGGGACGCGGCCCGGTGAGCGACCCTCGGCAGTCGGCCGAGCACGTGGTCTCCATCGACCTGCACCAAGAAGCGCTCGCCATCCGGCTGGAGCATCGCGCCACCCATCGAGCCGGGCCGGCTACGGCCGCAGCTCGAAGAGGGTCACGAACGCCGGAGGTGTTCCCTCGCCGGGGTGCCACGCCAGGCCGCAGCTGATCGCGGGGTCGAGGCAGCTGAACCCCCTGACCCCACCGTCGGGCAGGGGATATCCGTCCACGACGAATCGCCCGTCGGCATCGGCGACGAGCCCGAACCCTTCGGTCGGATATGCGCACGCCGCGTGGCCGAAGCTGGGGTCGCCCTGGACCTCGGTCTCGGGCTGATCGGTCCGGAACGCACACCACCCGACCTCGGTCGAGCCGACGCCAGGGCCGAACCCCTCACCTTCCACCCGAACGCGCTGGCCGGACTCGTACGGACCGACGGGCACGATGCGAACCGTCGGCCGAGCAGACGTACCGTCGGCCTCCACGACGACAGCCGCAACGGCGTTCGGTTGTCGCCACCCACTGGCGACGAGGACGCACGGCTCGCACGGCTGCCACCCCTCGTAGGTGAGGATCTCCCGGAACAGGGCGAGGGGCGCGCTGATCTCTCCGTTCACATCGGCGGTGAGCGTCGAGAACCTGGCCATGTCGCACCGGTCCCAGCCGGCCTCGACTCCGCCTGCGAACTCCACCTCGGTGCCGATGCACTGGATTCATCTGGACCTCGTCGTCGCGATCGGGCACCCCGTCGACCGGCTCGAACCCCTTGGCGGTGAGGATCACCTCGTCACCGTCGCCGACCGTCGGCCGATCGAGGGCGATCTCCGGCATCGGCAGCGGCGGGAGACCCCCACGGAACGAGATCGGAGCCGTGAGCCCGGTCCCGCCCGGAACCATGACGCCGACGATGCAACGGCCGGGACGTTCGGCACAGTCGACGAGGCCGTGGCCGGTCTGGATCCGACGCAGCACGGTCACCTCGACCGACGAGGCCAGCCGGTCGGTGGCGACGTTGATGTCGCACCAACCTGTCGGGTCGGGCTGGTCCATCCCGTCGGCGTCGCACTGGGCGATGCCCAGCAACGTGCTCGGTTCGAAGTTCCCGGAGACGTCGACGACCTGCCCGTCGACGAGGTTCGTGCTGGGCTCGGCGACGAGAGCCCGGCCTTCGGGTGCCGGCAGGGTCGTGGGCGCCAGCTCCGTCGGCGGAACCGTCGTGACCGTTCGCTCGTCGGCGGTCCGAACATCCCGGCCTCCGTCGCCGCCGAACGACGGCCGAGCTGCGACCGCGACGACGAGGACGACCAGACACGCGACCGCCCCCGCCCCGACCCGTCGGCGCCGGCGGCGCTGCGCCGCACGTTCCGCGAGCGTGGCGATCGGCGTCGGTTGCACCGGGGGCGTCTCGCCGAAGCGGCGCACCGCGTCGAGCGCGGCATCGAGATCAGGCATCGGTGACCTCCTCGAGGTCGTCGTGAGCCGCAGGGCCATCCGACGGTTCGCGGAGTGCGGCGGCCAGGTGCTGCCGCGCCGAGTGGAGCGTCGAACCGACGGTGCCCGGGGCGATCCCCATGGCGTCGGCGATGTCGTCGGTGGAGAGGTCGGCGACGTAGCGAAGAGCCACGGCGGTGCGCTCCCGCCTCGGGAGGCGCGCCACGGCGTCCCACACCTCGGGGCTCCACGCCCGGGGTACCTCGATCTCACCTGCGCCCCGACGTGCCCGGAGGTGCAGGCGCTCCTCCATCGCCGCCCTCCGCTGCCGGCGACGGAGCACGTTGAGTGCCGTGCGGTAGGTCCAACCGCCCGGTGCCGTCATGGCGCCCACCCGATCCCAGCGCTCGTAGACACGGGCGAAGGCCTCGTCGACCACCTCCCTCGCCAGGTCGACCTGCCCGGCGATGACGACGAGCGACGACACCAGACGGGGGTGCTGCTCGCGGTACCAGCCGTCGAAGTCCATCGCTCCCATCACAACACCAAGTCATGAGTGGCTCGGTTTCTTCACTGCCAGGCCGAGGGGGAGCGACGTCGACCCATGGGTCGCGGAGTCCACGATCCCGGTGGAGAACTCGCCCCATGGGTCGAGCTCTGGACGCGGAGGGAAGCCGACACCATGCGGAATGATCCGGTGAAGTTGATAGTTCAACTAATTCACGGACCGCGACGCACGCAGCACCTCTGCCGCACGACGATGGGAGAACCAGATGCGCACGATGCCGACCTACTTCCTCAGCCACGGTGGCGGCCCCTGGCCGTGGCTCGACGGGCCGATGCGCGACGCCATGGCCCCACTCGAGGAGTCGCTCCAGGCCCTGCCCGCAGAGCTGGGCGCCACCCCCACCGCGATCCTGATGGTCTCGGGCCACTGGGAGGCGCCGACGTTCACCGTCCAAACCAACCCGAACCCCCCGATGATCTACGACTACGGCGGCTTCCCCGAGCACACCTACAGCATCCAGTACCCCGCCCCAGGCTCCCCTGCGCTCGCCGCCCGGGTGACCGAACTGCTCACCGCTGCCGGCATCCCTATCCGCTCCGATGCCGAGCGCGGGTACGACCACGGCATGTACGCCCCGCTCGCCCCCGCCTGGCCCGACGCCGACGTGCCCGTCGTCCAACTGTCGGTGCAGCACCGCTACGACCCGGCCGAGCACCTGGCCGTCGGCCGAGCGCTCGCGCCGCTACGTGACGAGGGCGTCCTCATCCTCGGGAGCGGCCTGAGCTACCACAACCTCCGCAGCATGGGAGCCGAGGCCGCGGCACCATCTCGAGAGTTCGACGAGTGGCTCGGGTCGACGGTGATCGACGCCACGCCCGACGAACGAATCGCCCGCCTGCTCGAGTGGGACCAGGCGCCCAGCGCCCGCATCGCCCACCCCATGGAGGACCACCTGATCCCCCTCATGGTCGTCGTCGGGGCCGCCGAGGACGAACCCGGCATCCGCACCTACCACCAGAACGACTTCTTCGGATCGGTCACCGCGTCGAGCTTCCGGTTCGGCATCCCCGCCGCCTCCTGACGCCCGAGCCGGCGCCGCACCGTTTATCTCCACACGATCGAACCGTCCCTTGTTTCCTTCGCTCACCCACGAAAACCAGGGACAGAACGTGGCGAGCGGCAGACGATGCTCGGCGTCTGCTTCGGCGGCCCGGTTTTCGGGCGGCGAGGTCGCTGTGGGTCACTAGACCTCGCTCCAACCGGCGGGCATCGCGAGAGGGGCCATGCTCCGCAGGCTCGTCTCGCGTATCCACGTCCACTCGTCCGAAAAGACCCCTCGTCGGTTCTCGATGACGTCGATCGCGCCTTCCGCCTCGCGTAGCGCCATCGCCCGGTCCGTGTCGGCAACGACTCCACGCTCGACGAGATCGTCGAGCTCCTCGCGGTCCTTCCACGCCCAGTCCCCACCGGCGCCCACAACGATGTCGACGGCGAGGCTCGTGGTGTCGTAGCCCAGCGCCGAGGCTCGCCAAGGAAGGTGGAAGTCCACATACCAACCGCCGAACACGCCCGAGCTGTCCCACATCAGCCAGGTGGAGCACCACGCCCCGAGGTCGTGGGCTATCAACGTGTGCCAGTCGGCCGCTCGCTCGATCACGTCCCATGACCCGTCGAGCTTCGAGGTGCTCGGCGCTGGTCCGGGACGGATGTACGGCGAGCCTTCAGGCATGACGAGGGAGGACTCGGTCGCTTGCTCGCTCGACGAGCGCCGTCGGGTAGGCGCCACGCACCCGTCCCTGCCAGATGTACCGGATGAGCACGAGCACATCGGCTTCAGACATCACTGCGGGCCGTACCTGGCTTGGTGGTGCTCGGGCGTCTGTCGCTTCTGACCGAGCGGGTAGACGTCGAACGGGACGTACTCCGCGTCGTGTGCGCCCCGCCGGCCGGGCTGCCGAAGCGTTGCCTGTGATGGCTGGTCACCAGTTCTTCTAGCACCGTGCGAGTCTCGCGACATCCGCGTGGGGTTGCACCGTGCTGGGGCATCCGCGGCCCGCCTGGCATTACGGTTCCGCGGCATGCGCCCTCTGGAGAGCGATCGTTGGACCTGACGGCGAGCCTTCTCGCCGATGGGCACGTTCGCCTCGATGGCGCCCTGCCGGGGCCCCTCGTGGCTGCGCTGGTCGACGATGCCGATCGCTACGAGTTCCTTCCGCCAGGGCGGAACGGCGGCGGGCACTTCGCGATGGGTTCGATGCATGACACCGCTCCGAGGATGCTCACCGAGTGGGTCCACACCACATGCGATCTCCCGGGGCTCGCTCCGAACGAGGTCACCTATCAGCGATACGCCAGCGGGGCGCCAGGTCTCCGCGTCCATCGCGACCAGCGCTACTACGTGCACTGCATCGTGGTTGCGACGCTCCGCGGCACGGCGATGTTCGCTGTCCACGATCCGGATCCGCCCTCAGACCCCGCGCAAGCCGTAGACGCCCAGCGACGCCGACGTGACCCAGACGGCCACGTGGATCGGAGTCGCACCGACCCTGACCTGGCGTCGTTCTCTCGACCACCATCGCCGATCACGCGCGGAGTGCACCGATCCGGTGCACTCCGCGCCGAACCACCAGCTCAGGCTGCGTTTGGCCCCGACCTGCGTGGATGACGTCACGTCCACATGGTCTTGATCGGCTCGTGGCCCCCAGGCGGAACGGTTGGTTGGCACGACCGAGACCCAGGGTGCCGCAGATCTGTCACGCCGCGAGTGCCTGTAGCGAGGCGGTCAGGCACCGATCGCCATCGGGCTCACCTTGGGTCGCACCAGCAACTGGCAGCCCTGGTCACCGCAGGAGCGATCTAGCCTCCAAGCCCGGAGCACTGCTCATCGGCGACCGTCGCGATCATGGTCGCTGTACAGAGGTACTACCGATATAACGGGTTGATCTACCCATAATGCAGCTATAAGGTACGGAGGTGCCCGTCGCCGCTCCCGCCCTCGTTCCGCTGTTCAGATCGGAGCAACAGATGCGTCTACTCGCCGAGATCTTTCACGGAACGCCTGCCGCAGGAGCGGAGCTAGCCCGGCGGCTTGGGATCCCGCAGACGACGGTCGCACGTGAGCTGGCCCGGCTCGAGGAGTCTGGTCTGATCCGGTTGGAGCAGATCGGCACCGCCAAGCTGGCGAAGCCGGCGGATGACCTCCCCTTCGTTCCGGCGCTTCGTCAGTTGCTCGCCTACGTCGGCGGCATCGTGCCGGCGTTGATCGCCGAGCACCAGGACCGGCCAGAGATCGACGAGATCTTCATCTTCGGTTCGTGGGCCGACAGGGCGAACGGCATCGCCGGACCTCCTCCGAACGACATCGACATCGCCATCGTGTCTGACTCGTTGTCGCGGTTCGATCTCGCCGAGGCACGCCTCCGGCTTGAAGCGGCGACTGGAGCGAAGATCGATCAGTTCGTGTTCGAACCAGGTCACGAGCGATTGGCAGAGCTGCGCGAGAACTGCGTCCCGGTCCTGCGACGCGAATCATGAGGAACGACCGACCTCTACCGCTCACTGCGATCGAGCGTGACCAGATGCACCAGCTCACGTCCTCACATCGCGAGAACCTCGTGGCCGCTCGTCGGACGTTGCAGGAGGCACGATCGTTCCAGAAGCTCGCGACGGTCGGTCTCCAATCGGAGTTGGCGCTGCCAGCGGTGTCCAACTTCCACGAGGCGGCACGACTCGCGGTCACTGCGGTCGCGACATTCAAGGGACTTCGATTTCGCAACGCGCCGGGCGCCCACGAGGGCGCCGTCGACTATGCGCTCGGCACATCGATCGTGAACTCGAAGGACCATGCCCAACTCGACGAGCTGCGGCAACTTCGCCACGACGTCAACTACCCAGCCGACATCGTCGAGCCCACGCCTCGCGAACTCAAGGTCATCGCTGCGCTCGTCGAGCGAGTCATCAGCGCTGCAGCTAGCCGGATACCCACCCCGAGGATCCCGCCACCACCTCGCTAGTCGAATGCCGGATCCGCATCTCGAGCACTGGTGCCTGCCGGCGAGACCACGACCGACGAACCTGCGTGTCACGGCCGTCGTGGTGGACGGTCGGTGGTTGCGGCGTGGACGAGCTCTCCGCCGATGTACACCGTGTAGGCGCCCGTCGTCGTGGCAGACGTGTCCATTCCGCCACTGAAGGTCGCCTCCTCGTACCAGCAGACGACAGCGAGGTCGTCGTCGGCTTCCGGGCGCTCACCCGTCAGTCCCTCGACATCGCCGACGGTCGCGTCGAAGCCGGCAACGAGGCGGCCGCCGCCGATCCTCATCGCTTGTGCAGCAACCGGGCAGGTTGCCCGCGCCTCGGGATCGGTGGCATCAATGGCGGGATCCGCCGCACCTGGCGGCACCCAGACGCCGGCGCGGACATGGGGTCCGTCAGGGTCGTTGTACGCATCGAGCGTGGTCGACCAGCTGATGAGGACACCGTCGGCGTCGACCCACTTGGTGTTCAGCCAGTCGCAGCAGGCGTCACCGCTACCGATCGGCTCCCAATCGCTGGCCCCATCGCCGGCCAATGCTGCACTCGGCGACGGCTCGACCGAGCTCGTCGTCGGCGCCAGCATCGGCATCGCGAGCTCCGTCCCCGACGACACGACGATCGACAGCCTCCTCGAGCGCGCCGATCAGGCGATGTACGCGATGAAGGCCGAGCGTCGTGCCGACACCTCATGGGAGGTGACACAGACCGGGGGGTCGCTGATCAGGCTCGGGCGTCAGCGATGGCCCGCCACACCCGCTCGGGCGTCAGCGGCATGTCGATGTGGCGCACCCCGAGGTGGCCGAGCGCGTCGACCACGGCGTTCTGCACGGCCGGCGGTCCGCCGATGGTGCCCGACTCGGCGATGCCCTTGAACCCGAGCGGGTTGTGGGGAGACGGCGTCTCGGTGAGGTACGACTCGAACGACGGGAAGTCGGCGGCAGTGGGGATCATGTAGTCGCCGAACGTGGCGGTGAGCGGATTGCCGTGGTCGTCGTAGACGAACTCCTCGTAGAGCGCCTGGGCGATCCCCTGGGCGAGCCCTCCGTGCACCTGCCCGAGGGCCAGCATCGGGTTGAGGATGGTGCCCGCGTCGTCGACGGTGACCATGCGACGCAGCGCCACGGCCCCTGTTGGCACGTCGACCTCGATGACCGCCACGTAGGCGCCGAACGGGAACGTGGGCCCGTCGCCGGTGAAGTCGGACTCGCACTTGAGCGGGTCAGAGTCAGGCGTCGAGGCCACCTGTGCCGCCACGTCGACCCATTCGACGGCGGAGGCCGACGGCGCGCCGGCCACGTGGAACACGGCGCGCTCGGTGTCGAGCACGACGTCGTCGGCCGACGCCTCGAGCAGGTCGGCCGCCAACTGGCGCGCCCGCACCACCAGCTCGTCGGTGGCCTCAGCCACGGCCGAGCCCGCCTTCTGGGCCGAGCGAGAGCCGCCGGTGATGCCGCCGCGGGGCACCACGTCGGTGTCGCCGTGCACCACCTCGATGCGGTCGAGGGACAACCCCGTGCGGTCGGCCACCAGCATCGCCCACGACGTGTAGTGCCCCTGCCCGTAGGGCGAGCTGCCGGTGAGCACCCGTAGGCGGCCGTCGGGCTGCAGCTCGACCGAGCCGTACTCAGACCCGGCGACCCCGGCCGTTCGGTCGATGAACACCGACACCCCAACGCCGACGAGCGTGTCGTCGCCCCGCTCGATGCGCGCGGCCTGCTCGGCACGCACGCCGGCCACATCGGCCTCGGCCAACGCCCGGTCGAGCGCCATCAGGTAGTCGCCGCTGTCGTAGGAGAGCCCGGTGGGGCTCGCCCACGGGAACTCGTCGGCACCGATGAGGTTGCGGCGGCGCACCTCGACGGGGTCGACACCGATCTCGGCGGCGAATCGATCGACGGCCCGATCGACGAGCGCGGCCGCCTCGGGGCGGCCAGCACCGCGGTAGGCGGTGGTCGGCGTGGTGTTGGTCACGACGCTCGAGAAGCGGCCGCGCACGTGCTCGATGCGGTACGGCCCGGGCAGCAGCGACGCCGTGTTGTTCGGCAGGTTCGGACCCACCAGCGGGTAGGCGCCGGCGTCGCCGACGAGTTGGGCGTCGAGGCAGCGGATGGTGCCGTCACGGTCGCCACCGATGCGCACGTGCTGGCGCTGCGCCCGCGAGTGGCCCAAGCCGACCATGTCGGCCGACCGCGGCGGCACGAACCGCACCGGCCGGCCCACCCGGCGAGCGAGGTAGGGCAGCAGCAGCTCCTCGGCGTAGGCCCGGCCCTTGGCGCCGAAGCTGCCGCCCACGTCGCTGGTGATCACGCGCACCTGGCTGCGGTCGAAGCCGTACATCGCTGCCAGCTGGTTGCGCACCGGATGGGCACCCTGGCACGAGGCGTGGAACGTGAACCGGTCGTCGGCCGTCCACTGCACCGCCGCCACCCGCGTCTCGATGGGGCACGGGGCCAGGCGCTGGTTCACGAACGTGGCCTCGACCACGACCTCGCACTCGTCGAACGGCAACTCGCCGTCGGCACCCTTTGCTCCCTCGATGACCACGTTGGTGCCGGCTGCGGGGAAGAGGAGCACCTCGCCATCGAGCGCCGCCTCCACCGTGGTGACCGCCGGCAGGGGCTCGATGTCGACGATGACCAGCTCGGCGGCGTCGACCACCGCCGCGGCCGACTCACCCACGATGGCGACGAGCGGCTCGCCCACGAACCGGACGGTGTCGGTGGCCAGCAGTGTGCGCACCATCGCCTCGGGATACGCCTCGTTGATGGGCGGGATCGGGCCAAGATCGATGTCGGCGGCGGTGACCACATCGACGATGCCAGGCGCGCGGCGCGCCTCGTCGACATCGACCGACAGCACCCGCCCGTGGGCGACGTGCGACGTGACGTACCCCACGTGCAGCACCCCCGGAAGGGCCACGTTGGAGACGAATGTGGACTTCCCGACGAGGAGGTGCTGATCCTCGACGCGGCGGACGGCGGTCCCGAACATCGGCATGGACCGGACGGTACCCGGCCGCGGGCAGCGGCGTCGTCGACCTCGGTCGCCGGCCGGCGACAGCGTGTCCTCGCGGTCAGGTCTCGGCGAGGGCCTCGTCGTAGCCCAGCCAGCGCCCCGCTCCGAAGTCGTACAGCTTGCAGGTCCGGCTGTTGGCGATGAAGGTGCGGAACCGCAGCGGCTCGTCGCGCACCGTGTCGGGATGCGCGGCCTTGATCGCCTCGGCCGCCATCTCCAGGCGGTACATGGGGATGCGGGTGTCCACGTGGTGGGGGAGGTGCACCATGATCCAGTGGAAGAACAGGTTGAGGCCCGGCGCCGCCCGCAGGATGGTGGTGCCCTCCATCTGGCCCTTGAACTTCGTCCACTCGCGACGGGGCCACCAGCGGATGTCTGGGGCGATGTGGTGCACGTGCACGACCGACCCGATGATGAACTGGAACGCCAGGAACGGGATCACCACCATCTTGAACGGCGTCCAGACGGCGGCGGCGACGGACCCGCTGGTGAGGAGGCCGAGCGCCGCGGTGGCGCTGGTCACCGCGGCGAACCACGCCCACACGATGCGGCGGTCGCGGGCGATCGGGGCGGCAAACCGCTTCGGCACCTCACCCACCATCATGCGGTTCCACCAGACCTCGCGCGTGTAGTACGCACCGGCCCCCAGCCACGACCACTCGAAGCGGTGGCGCAGACGCCGGAACCGGGTCATCGCCCGGAACTCGGCCGCTGTGTACGGGTGCCACACGAAGTCGAAACCCTGCCGCACCGTGTACTGGTGGTGCACCCGGTTGTGGCCGAGGATCCAGCCCTCGTAGACGTGGAACGACGGCAGCATCGCCAGACGCCCGACCCAGTTGTTGAGCCGCTTGCTCGAGAAGAGCGCGTGGTGCGCGGCGTCGTGGCCGATGACGAACAGCCCCGAGATGGCGAGGCCAGCCACCACCCACAGCAGCACGAGGAGGAGGGGGTGGTTCGTGAGCGCCAGTCCCGAGAGGACCGCTCCATACACGGCGAGGTCGCGTGCCAGGTAGGCGAGCCCCCGCCACGTGGGGTTGTCGTAGGCCTCGGCCGGGATGACCCGGATGACGGGGAGGAGCGAGCCCGCGCCCTCGCGGCCCGCGCTGCCCCCTTTGGCCCCGGACTCCGCGTCACGGTCATCGGCGTCCGGGGTCGATTCGACGAGGGTCACTGCAGTCTCCCTGGATGACGTTGATCGTGCCGGGTGCCAACCTACCGACCGGTAGGTAGGCAGTCATAGGGCCGAAGGTCCCAGCGGCGGCGTAGGGAACCCGTCGTCATCTGATAGACGGAAGGCTGCGGATCCGCCCGCACCCCGACTCGATCGCCGACCAAGGGAGGGCCTGTGAGCGACATCCGCATCGAAGAGCTGGTCCGCGACGGCGACACCAGTCCCCTGAGCGACTGGCTGCGCACCACCAGCGTCCTCGACATCGTCGACGAGCTCACCCGCCTCGACGCCGACGGCATCGCGTTCGCGTTCCGGCTGCTGCCACGCGACCGGGCCCTCGAGGTGTTCGAAGCGCTTGAGCCGCACGACCAGCAACAGGTGCTCGACGGCCTGCGCCACGACCGGGTGCGGTCACTCATCGAGGGGCTCGACCCCGACGACCGGGCCCGCCTCTTCGACGAGATGCCGGCGAAGGTCGTGACGCGCCTCCTCAGCCAGCTGAGCCCCGACGAGCGGGCCCTCACCACCGTGCTCCTCGGCTACCCCGAGCATTCGGCCGGACGGCTCATGAGCCCTGAGTTCATCTCGCTGCGGGCGTCGCTCACCGCGGCCGAGGCGATCGACAAGATCCGCCGCGACGGGCTCGACGCCGAGACGGTCTACGCCCTACCGGTGCTCGACGACCAGCGCCACCTCATCGGCATCACCGGACTGCGGGCGCTCGTCCTCGCGCCGCCGTCGGCACGGGTGGGCGAGCTGATGACCACCGACATCCACCAGGTCACCACCGACACCGACCAGGAGGTGGCGGCCCGACTCGTGCGCGAGGTCGGCGCCATCGCCCTGCCCGTCGTCGACTCCGAGGGCAGGCTCGTGGGCGTCATCACCGTGGACGACGCCCTCCGAGTGCTCGAGGACGAGGAGACCGAGGACTTCACCCTCGCCGGCGGAGCCAGCCCACTCCGGACGCCCTACCTGTCGGCCAGCGCCTTCGACCTCGCCAAGGTCCGGGCCTTGTGGTTGCTGCTCCTCATCGTCGCGGCCGCCCTCACCGTCAACGTGCTGCAGGTCTTCGAGTCGACGCTCAACGAGGTCGTCACACTCGCCCTCTTCATTCCGCTCATCACCGGCACCGGCGGCAACTCGGGTTCGCAGGCCTCCACCGCCGTCATCCGCGCCATGGCCGTCGGCGAGGTCCGCTTCACCGACCTCCCGCGCATCCTCTGGCGAGAAGCCCGCGTGGGGTTGCTACTGGGCCTGATGCTCTCGGCGGCCGCGTCGATCCCCATCGGCCTGATCTTCGACCGCGAGCTGGCCATCGTGGTGGTGCTCACCCTCATCCTCGTGTGCACCTGGGCCACGACGGTGGGGTCGGGCCTGCCCCTCCTCGCCCGTCGGGCGGGTGTCGACCCTGCGGTGGTGTCGGCCCCGCTGGTGACCACGCTCGTCGATGCCACGGCGCTCGTCGTCTACTTCATCATCGCCAAGCTCGTGCTGGGCCTCTAGCGCCCGCCCTCCCGCTCGCCCCGCGGTGCGCCGAACACCCGGTCGGGTACCAACCTGCACACCCCACGGTGCGGATCGTCCCCGACCCGTCATGCCGCCGCCGAATCCCACCCGCGCTGGACCAGGACATCGGCGATGTCGCCCACCGCCTCTACCAGCCTGTGGTCCACATCCATCTGACTGAGCCGCACGGACAGCCAACCCATCGCCGCCAGCTTCCTGTCGCGACGCTTGTCCTTGGCTGCCTCAGCCTCGCGATCGTGCCAGAAGGGATGATCGACCTCTACTGCGAGCTGATAGTCGGGCCAGGCCAGGTCGATCTCGATCGGGTCACCAGTCGTGAGCCGAAACCTCATGTTGAGCACCGGAGCCGGCAAGCCGGCAGCGGCGATCGCCTCACGGACGGTGATCTCAAGCGTCGAGCGAGCCGCTCCCCTCAGCTCACTTCTGGAGTTGAGCACGGCCTCGAACTCACGGGCACCCGGCCGGTTGGGGTGTCGCAACCTCGTCAAGGTCGCCAACAGCGTCACCATGGCGCAGCGTCTCTCTGCCAGCGCCTGCTCGACGGCGCTCGCAGCAGCACCGACATCGAGAAGTGCAGCGCAGTCGAACAGCGTGCGAGGCGGGCTGGTGAGGCGCACACCATCGGGACGACGGCCTGCCAGGTCCACCGGATCGATCCGACGACACCGATGGATCACCACGCCGTCGATGCCGGAAAGCTCCGGGGTCGTCGCGTGCGGCATGAGCACGTGGATCCGGGGGTCGAGCATTCCCCGGTAGCCCCACTCACGCCCGGCGGTGGTGAAGGCGATGGCCGCCAGGGGGTACCGCTGGCAGATGGCGGTCATCAGCTGCAAGCGCCCAAGGTCATGCGTGCCATCGAGGTAGACCCCGTCCCAGATCGGCCGCAGCTGGTGGCGACGGAGCAACCAGCCGATGGCACTGCGGGTGAAACCGATCTCGATCAAACGCCGCCGGGTGATCACTCCGTGGTGGGTGCGCAGCCAGTCGTGGAGCAAGGTGGTGCGTGCATCGCTCACGGCGAGCCTCCTCTCGTAGGAACATTCGACGAGGGGAAGGTGATAGGAGGCTAGGACGCGCATCGGCCCATGTCGATGGGCGCCACAGGGACCCTCCGAGCGCAGCCCCGTGGGTTGGGGACGATCGTGCACACCCCACGGTGCGGATCGTCCCCGACCCCAACAGCGGCCCCGTGGGTTGGGGACGATCGTGCACGCCCCACGACGCGGATCGTCCCCGACCCCCGGTTTGCAGGGGTAAGGGGCGCTCCGGAGGAGCCACGATCGTCCCCACGGGAAGAGGGGAGATGGGTCAGGCCACGGTGTCGGCGAGGAGGAGGGCGCCGAAGAGGACGAACAGCGCGGCGGAGACCAGCCGAGTGGTGCGCTCGGGGATGCGGGCACCCAGGACCCGACCCACCAGCACGGCCAGGCCACCGGCGGCGCTGATGCCGAGGGTGGCGCCCACCCACGCGCCGAGCGCGCCCCTGTCGGCGGCGACGGTGGCGGTGGCCAGCATCGACTTGTCGCCCAGCTCGGCCAGCACCATCGCCCCGACGATGCCCGCCACGATCCCGACGGCGGTGCGACCGGCCTTGGCCGCCACCGCCTCGACCTCCTCGACCGCTTCGCTCTCGGCGTCGCCCGCCTCGCCATCATCCGAGCCGAGCGCGTCGTAGATCGTCCACGCCGCGAAGGCGAAGAACAGCAGCGCCGCGCCCATGCCGATGGCGGTGGTGGGCAGCGCCGCCCCCAACGCTCCGCCGAGCAGCGCGGCCAGCCCCTGGGTGACCACGTAGGCCAAGCCCACGCCGGTGAGCACCACCGACAACCGGTAGCGGGCGGCCAGGCCGAGCGCGACGAGCTGGGTCTTGTCGCCCAGCTCGGCGACGAACACGACGGCGAAAGCCAGTAGCGCTGCGTCCATGTGGTGGGATCCTCCTGCGGTGTGGCCACCGGGAGGAGGGGTACGACCTCGACCCCGGCAGCATGAGCTGTCGGTGTCGAAGGTCTCGCCCGCTCGGACGCTGTCCGAACTCGGTCGACCGGGCGTATTCGCCAGCGTGTCGATCGACCGATCGGGGGCTACTCCCCTTCTACGTGCGCCACCCTACCCGCCCCGTGCTCACCGTCGTCACACGGGTGGCACTCCACCTCGAACGTGGCGTGCCGCACCCCGTGCACCTCGACCAACGCCAACCTCACCCGGTCGAGCAACGCTTGCGACTCGTGCACGGCCATGTCGCCGTCGACGGTGATGTGCGCCGACACCGACGGATCGCCCGATGCCGGCTCCCACAGGTGGATGTGGTGCACGTCGGCGACGCCCTCGACGGTGCCGATGGTGGCCGCCACCTCGGTGGTCGAGAGCCCCGCCGGGACGACGTCGAGCAGCACCCGGCCCGACGATCGCAGCAACGACCATCCGGTCCACCCCACCCACAGTGCGATGCCGATGGCGACGAGCGGGTCGATCCAGGTGGCGTCGGCGGCGAGCACCGCCACGGCACTGACCAGCACCCCGAGCGACCCGGCCGCGTCGCCGATGAGGTGCACCACCGCGGCCCTGGTCGCCATGCTGCCCTCGCCGCGCGCCAACGCTGCTGCCGACGCGGCGTTGACCACGAAGCCGATCACGGCCACGACCAGCACGGGCACGCCCTCGATGCCGTGGGGATCCGACAGGCGCCGCACGGCCTCGAACACGATCCACACCGACGACACGAGCAGCAACGTCGAGCTGGCCATGGCGCCGAGCACGTCGGCTCGCCCCCAGCCGAACGTGTTGCGTGCCGTCACCCCACGCGCCGCGATGCGCACCGCGAGGAGGGCGATGGCCAGCCCGACGACGTCGACCACTTGGTGGGTGCTGTCGGCGACGAGGGCGATCGAGCCCCACACGATGCCGGCGACCACCTGCCCGATGGCGAGGATGGTGTTGGCCACGAGGGCCATCGAGATGACCGACGTCGGCGACGACAGACGGCCCCCAGGCCCGTGGCCGTGCCCCCTGTGGCCAGGGGCCGGCCCACCTTGGGGGTGGGAGTGGACGGTGCTGGCGGACATGCCTCCAGCCTGCAACGACCCGACGAGGTCTGCAACGAGAGAGCGAGACTGACTCCCGCTCTCCCGTCGAAGCAGCGCGACGGCTACTTGCGGATGACGCCTTCAGCCACAGCAGCGGCGGCTACCGCCGTCGCCACCTCGATCCCCACGGTTCGATCGAACACCGACGGCACGATGTGATCGGGCGCGAGCTGGTCGTCGGACACCGCGTTGGCGATGGCCGTGGCCGCCGCCAGCTTCATGCCCTCGGTGATCGAGTGGGCGTTGGCGTCGAGGGCCCCTCGGAAGATGCCGGGGAACGCCAGCACGTTGTTGATCTGGTTCGGGTAGTCGCTGCGGCCGGTGGCGATGATGCTGGCCAGGCCATCGGCCACCTCGGGCCGAATCTCCGGCTCAGGGTTGGCCAGGGCGAACACGATGGGATCGGGCGCCATGCGGCGCAAGTCGGAGGCGTCGATGAGCCCGGGCCCGCTGACCCCGACGAAGACGTCGGCGCCCGCCATCACCTCGGACAGCGTTCCCGCCTTGCGGTCGGGGTTGGTGTTCTCGGCGAACCACTGCTTGGCGAAGTTGAGGTTGTCGCGGCCGTCCCAGATGGAGCCCTGGCGGTCGGTGCCGACCACCTCGGCCACACCGGCGTTGAGCAGGATCTTGCCGATGGCCACACCGGCGGACCCGATGCCGGCGATGACCACCTTGAGGTCGGCGATGTTGCGTCCGGTGAGCCGCAGCGCGTTCTGCAGGGCGGCGAGCACCACGACCGCAGTGCCGTGCTGGTCGTCGTGGAACACGGGGATGTCGAGCAGTTCCTTCAGCCGATCCTCGACCTCGAAGCAGCGGGGCGCCGAGATGTCCTCGAGGTTGATGCCGCCGAAGGTGGGGGCGAGCCGCTGCACGGTCTCGACCAGCTCGTCGGTGCTGTTCACGTCGAGGCAGATGGGGAAGGCGTCGACCCCGGCGAAGGCCTTGAAGAGCAGGGCCTTGCCCTCCATGACCGGCATGGCGGCCTCGGGGCCGATGTCGCCGAGCCCGAGCACTGCGGTGCCGTCGGTGACGATGGCCACGGTGTTGCGCCGGATGGTGAGGTCGTGCGACTTGGCGACGTCGTCGTGGATGGCCATGCAGATGCGGGCCACACCCGGCGTGTATGCCATCGACAGGTCTTCTTTGTCCATGACGGGGGCGAGCGGCAGCACCTCGATCTTGCCGCCGTCGTGCATCTGGAACGTGCGGTCCACCCACGACAGCAACTCGATGTGCTCGAGCGCCTCGATGGCGGCGATGACCTTCTGCTGGTGGGCCTCGTCACGGCAGTTGACGATGGCGTCCTCGTCGAGGTGGCGGCCCTTGGCCTCGAACCCCTCGAGTCCCACGATGTTGGCGCCTGCGTCGCCTACTGCCGTCGCCAGCTCCCCAAGTGCGCCCGGACGGTTGTCGAGTCGGACGCGGATCTTGAGCGAGTAGGCGGCGGTGTTCTGGGTGGACATATCAGAACGGTACTTGTCGCGCTCGCGGCCCCCCAACCGGATCGAAGCGGCTCAGCCTTCGAACTCGAACCCCAGGTCGGGTGCGGTGACCAGCGCCAGGAAGTCGATGCCCTGCTCGGCTGCCGCCGGTCCGCAGGTGCCGCCACGGTCGACGATGGGCATGATGAGGACCGGCTCGGCCCCGAGCTCGCGCACCACCGAGGCCGCTTCGAGCGGCGAGCTGCCCCGGGTGACGGTGTCCTCGACGATGGCGACCCGGTCACCCGGCTGCAGTGCCCCGGCCACGCGTCCGGTGACTCCGTGGTCCTTGGCTTCCTTGCGGATGCTGAAGCTGCGGAGCTCGCGGCCCCGCGTGGCGGCCACGGCGGCGATGCCGAACGCGACCGGGTCGGCCCCCGCGGTGAGACCGCCGATGGCGGTGATGTCGGCCGGCAGGAGGGCGAGCGCCAGGTCGGCCACGAGCAGGATGCCGTCGGGGCGGCACGCGGTCTGCTTCGAGTCGAGGAACCAGGTCGTGGGCCTGCCCGACTTGAGAACGAAGTCGCCGGTGCGCACCGAGTGGCGCTGCAGGTGGGCGACCAGCGCCGCCCGCGTGGCCTCGATGTCGGTGGCGCCGGCGGACCCGCCGGAGGGGGACGCAGCCATCAAACGAGGCGGACGGCGCCGTCGCCCTTGGTGACGTCGCCGATCTCGACGGCGCGATGGCCGGCGGTGCGCAGCACGTCGAGGGTCTTGTGGGCGTCGAGCGCGGGGACGATGACGACCATCCCGAGACCCATGTTGAACACCTTGGCCATCTCGGGGTCGGACACGTTGCCGGTGCGCTGGATCTCGCCCATGATCGGGGGCACCTCCCACGTGGAGCGGTCGATCACGGCGTCGTTGTGGCCGCCGAGCGCACGGGGCACGTTGCCGACGATGCCGCCGCCGGTGATGTGGGCCACGCCGCGCACGTCGACCTGGCGGAGCAGCTCGGAGATGGCCGGTGAGTAGATGACCGACGGCTGGAGGAGCTCGTCGCCGAGGGAGTGCTTCGCACCCTCCCAGGCCGGCTCGTCGAGGGAGCGGCCGCCCAGCTCGAGCAGCACACGACGGGCGAGCGAGTAGCCGTTGGAGCGCAGGTTGGGCGAGGGCAGGCCGATGATGCGGTCGCCGGCCGCCACGTGCTCGCCGGTGATGATCTGGTCGCGCTCGACCACACCGGTGGCGAAGCCGACGAGGTCGAACTCGCCCGGCTCCATGGCGCCGGGGTGCTCGGCCATCTCGCCACCGATGAGGGCGCAACCGGCGGTGCGACAACCCTCGGCCACCCCTTCGACGAGCTGCTCGATGTGGTCGGGGTCGAGCTTGCCGACCGCGATGTAGTCGAGGAAGAAGAGCGGCTCGGCGCCCTGGCAGGCGAGGTCGTCGACACACATGGCAACGAGGTCGACGCCGATGGTGTCGAACCGTCCGACCTTCTGCGCGATGAGCGCCTTGGTGCCCACGCCGTCGGTGGACGACACGAGGACCGGCCGCTGGTAGCGGTGCTGGGCGAACTCGAAGAGTCCGCCGAAGCCGCCGATGTCGCCGACCACCTCGGGCCGGAACGTGGAGCGGACCTTTTCCTTGATGCGCTCGACCGCGAGCTCGCCGGCGGCGATGTCGACGCCGGCTGCGGCGTAGGTCTCGCCGCCGTCGGGGTTCTGGATGTTCAACCTCGACCCCTTGCGCGTGAACTGGAGCTCGCTTCGTCGGCCGGCAGGAGGTGGCCCGGCCCGCCGAGGTTGCCACGGTTGTCGACGGGGATCTCGAGCTCGCCCTCGAGCACCGACTTGCCGATCGACACCGGGATCTCGATCGGGTAGTTGCCGGTGAGGCAGGCGTCGCAGAACCCGGCCGCACCGGTGCCGGCATCGTCGATGGCGGTGACGAGGCGGTCGAGCGACAGGTAGGCGAGGGTGTCGACCTCGAGGTAGTCGCGGATCTCGTCGACGGTGAGGTTGGCGGCCAGCAGCTCGCCCCGCGCTCCGGTGTCCATGCCGTAGAAGCAGGGCCAGCGGTAGGGCGGCGAGGAGATGCGCAGGTGCACCTCGGCGGCCCCGGCCTCGCGCAGCATCTTCACCATCGCCCTCGTCGTGGTGCCGCGGACGATGGAGTCGTCGATGACCACCAGCCGCTTGCCGGCGATGTTCTCGCGCAGCGGGTTGAGCTTCATGCGCACCGCCCGAGCCCGCATCTCCTGGCTGGGGGCGATGAAGGTGCGGCCGATGTAGCGGTTCTTCACCAGACCCTGGCCGTAGGGGATCCCGCTCTTGCGGGAGTAGCCCTCGGCCGCGGGGAGCGCAGTCTCGGGGACGCCCATCACCATGTCGGCCTCGACGGGCATCTGCTCGGCCAGCTGTTCGCCCATGTGGAGCCGAGCCTGGTGCACGCTGCGGCCGTAGAGCCGCGCGTCGGGCCGGGAGAAGTAGACGAACTCGAACAGGCACAGCTTGGGGTCGATGCGGTCGGTCTCGAACGGGAAGGACGAGCGGGGCCCGGTCTCGTCGATGACGACCATCTCGCCGGGATCGAGCTCGCGGATGAACACCGCGTCGATGATGTCGAGCGCCGGGCTCTCCGATGCCAGCACCCAACCGTTGTCGAGCCGGCCCAGGCAGAGGGGGCGGAACCCGTTGGGGTCGCGCACGCCGATGAGGTGGTGGGCATCGTTGAGCGTGAGCGAGAACGCTCCCTTGAGGCGGGGCAGCACCTCGAGCAGCGCCGATTCGAGGCTGGCGTGCACCCCCTCGCGGCCGAGCTCGGCGGCCATCAGCTCGGCCATCACGTCGGTGTCGCTGGCGACCGCGCCGGGCAGCATGCCGGCTTCGTCAGCCAATTCACGGGTGTTCACCAGGTTGCCGTTGTGCCCTAGGGCGAAGCCGATGCCGCCCACGTCGCGGTAGGCCGGTTGGGCGTTGCTCCACACGCTGGAACCGGTGGTGGAGTAGCGGGTGTGGCCGATGGCCAGATGGCCCTGCAGGGCAGCGAGGGTGCGGTCGTCGAAGGCGTTGGAGACGAGGCCCATCTCTCGCACCACGGTGATCGACTGGCCGTCGCTGACGGCCATGCCGGCCGACTCCTGGCCCCGGTGCTGCAAGGCGAAGAGGCCGAGGTAGGTCAGGTGGGCGACGGGCTTGCCCGGTGCGTAGACACCGAAGACGCCGCACGCCTCCTTGGGGGTGTCGTCGTCGGGGTCCACCGACGGCTCGGGATGACTGGGCTCGTCGGGGTCGACCACGTCGTCCATCGTAGGGGAGCAGGCCCGGTTCGCAGCGAACCGCGTCGAGGTTCAGCCCTGGGCGGTGCCCTCGCCGAGCGCGCGGGGCAAGCGGTCGCGCCACTCGGCGGCGGCGTGGGCGAGCGACACCTCGAGGAGGTCCTTCACGACGAGCCTGTCGCCGGTGGCCACACCGAGCCGGCTGCACGGCACCCCTGCCGCCTCGGCGGCCCGCTCGATGGCCGGCACGGTCTCGGCATCGACGCACACGACCACCCTCGACGGTGCCTCCGACAGCAGCTCGGCGTGATCGGCGATGCGGGCCACGTTGAACCCGATGCCCGACTTCACCGCCATCTCGGCCAACGCCACACCGAGGCCGCCGGTGGACACGTCGTGCGCGCCATGGAGCAGGCCCCCGATGACGAGCGAGCGCACCAGGTCGGCCACCTGGGTGTGGGCGACGGTGTCGAGCTCGGCGAGCATGCCGCCACGGTGGCCCTGATCGAAGGCCCAGCGCGACCCGGCGAGCGCTGTGGACGGCTCACCGAGGAGGAGGATGCGACCACCATCGACGAACCTGACGCCGGGCGGGCGCCGCACGAGTCGGTCGATGATGCCGAGCAGACCGATCACGGGACTGGGATCGATGTTGGCACCCCGCGACTCGTTGTAGAGGCTGACGTTGCCGCCGATGACCGGCACGCCGAACGCCGTGCACGCCTCGGCCATGCCGTCGATCGACTCCGACAGCTGCCACATCACCTCGGGATGCTCCGGGTTGCCGAAGTTGAGGCAGTTGACGACGGCAAGGGGACGAGCGCCGACGACGGCCAGGTTGAGGATCGATTCAGCGACGGTGAGGGCGGTGCCGGCCCTGGGGTCGACCGCACACCAGCGGTGGTTGCCGTCGGTGGTGAGGGCGAGGCCACGGCCGGTGTCGACACCGGTGCCGGGGTGCTTCAGCCGCAGCACGGCCGCGTCGCCGCCGGGCGCCTCGACCGTGTTGAGGAAGAGCTGGTGGTCGTACTGCGACGAGATCCAGGTGGTGTCGGTGAGCATGCCGACGACGGTGGCGCCCAGATCGGCCGGCGGGTCGAGCCGCGACGGGTCGTCGCTGCGGCGGGCACCCAGGTCGGCGGGCGGTCGGCGAGGTCGGTCGTAGAGCGGGCAGTCCTCGTGGAGCGAGTCGGCGGGGATCCTGCCGAGCTCCTCGCCGTCGAAGCCGTCGAGCAGGCGCAACCAACCCACGCCGTCGGTGTCGGGTTCGGTGACCTTGCCGATGACGGTGGCCTGCACCTCCCATCGTCGGCAGATCTCGTACACCCGGTCGACGTCGGCGGGCTCGACGATGGCGAGCATCCGCTCCTGGGACTCGCTGGTCATGATCTCGAACGGCTCCATGTCGGCCTCGCGGAGAGGCACCGCCGACACGTCGACGTCCATGCCCATGCCGGCGCGCGATGCCGTCTCGGAGGTGGCGCCGCTGAGACCCGCCGCACCCAGGTCCTGGATGCCCACGACCAGCTTGGCATCGAGCAGCTCGAGGCAGGCCTCGATGAGGCGCTTCTCCTCGAACGGATCGCCCACCTGCACGCTGGGGCGCTTGCTCTCGTCGTCATCGGAGAAGCCGGCCGATGCGAGGACGCTGGCGCCCCCGATGCCGTCGCGCCCCGTAGCGGAACCCAGGAGCACAGCGAGGTTCCCGACGCCGGTTGCATGGGCCAGCACGAGCCGGTCGGTGGGCAAGATGCCGAGGCACAACACGTTCACGAGCGGGTTGTCGATGTAGGTGGGATCGAACACGGCCTCGCCGCCGACCGTGGGTACGCCCACCGAGTTGCCGTAGCCCGACACACCGCTGACCACACCCTCGGCGATCCAGCGCGACCGGGCGTCGTCAAGGGGACCGAACCGAAGCGGGTCCATGAGGGCGATGGGACGGGCCCCCATGGTGAAGATGTCGCGCAGGATGCCGCCCACGCCGGTGGCTGCCCCCTGGTATGGCTCGATGGCCGACGGGTGGTTGTGGCTCTCGATGCGGATGGCCGCGGCGATGCCGTCGCCCACGTCGACCACCCCGGCGTTCTCGCCCGGACCGACCAGCACCCACTCGGCCTCGGTCGGCAGGCGCTTCAGGTGGATGCGCGACGACTTGTAGGAGCAGTGCTCCGACCACATCACGGCGTACATCGCCAGCTCGAGCGGCACGGCGTCGCGGCCGAGGATGTCGTGGATCTCGGTGGCCTCGTCGTCGGTGAGGCCGAGGGAGCGGTGCAGCGGCTCGGTCATGCTCCGAAAGCTACCGCCGTTGCCGAGGGATGCCAGACGCCTCCGACCACTGCCGCGATGAGAGCAAATGGCCCAAGACGCTCGTCAGAAATGGGCCGCCGACAGTCGCCGAGGAGGAGGCCGGTCAATGGCACCAGGTGCCCTACTTGATCTCAACCTCAATCCGTGATCACCTTGTCGTCATGAATGCCAAAGCACGCAAGACCCCGCCCATGTCCGATTCGCACAAGGCCGCTCTCGCCGAAGGGCGCAACCAGGGCCGAGCCGTACGGCGCTATCTCGAAGCGCTCGATGCCCACAAGCCCAAGCGTGGCCGCAAGCGAACCCCCGACTCCATCCAGAAGCGACTCGAGGCCATCGAGACCGAGATCGCCACCGCCAACCCGGTGAATCGCCTACAGCTCATCCAGGAACGACTCAACCTCTCGGCCGAGCTCGAATCGTCGGCCGACACCGTCGACATGGCGGCGCTCGAGGCAGATTTCGTCGCCGCCGCCAAGGGCTACAGCGAACGCAAGCGCATCTCGTACGCGGCGTGGCGCGAGCTCGATGTGCCCGCTCACGTGCTCAGCGTCGCCGGCATCTCCCGCAGCACGAGGTAACGAACGTCACACCTCTTGGGGCCCGGGCGGGCCCCAAGGGGTCAGGCGACTGTCGCCGCACCGGCGGCGACCAGCATCGATTGCAGCAGCCCCCGGCCGTCGGATGAGCCGAGAAGCTCGGAGGTGGCGCGCTCGGGGTGGGGCATGAGGCCCACCACATTGCGGTCCTCCGAGCAGATGCCGGCGATGTCATCGACCGAACCGTTGGGGTTGTCGATGTAGCGCAGCACGACGCGATCGTCGCCCGTCAGTTCGGCCAGCGTCTCGGGCGAGCACGTGAAGTTGCCTTCGAAGTGGTTGATCGGAACGACCAGCTCGTCGCCCACCGACAGCTGCGACGTGAGCACGGAATCGGTCGACTCGACCCGCAGGCGTGAGGTAGAGCACACGAACTTGAGTCCGCGGTTCTTCTGCAACGCGCCGGGCAGCATGCCCGCTTCGGTGAGCACCTGGAAGCCGTTGCAGATGCCAACGACAGGTCCACCCGAACGGGCGTGCTCGGCCACCGCCTCCATCACCGGCGAGAAGCGGGCGATGGCACCGGGGCGGAGGTAGTCGCCGTGGGCGAAGCCCCCGGGCACCACCACCGCATCGACACCGTTGGTGGTGGCATCGCCGTGCCACAGGATCTCGCCCTCGGCGCCGAGCGAGCAGACCGCCTCGATGACGTCGAGCTCGCAGTTCGAACC
Organism: Acidimicrobiia bacterium; assembly: GCA_016649895.1. GTDB lineage: Bacteria > Actinomycetota > Acidimicrobiia > Acidimicrobiales > SKKL01 > Actinomarinicola. The sequence continues at coordinate 60,175 of JAENWR010000006.1, forward strand.
CGGGAACAGGACGACCCCGACGCGCGTGCTCATGCCGGCGCCACTGCACCGATGTGGATGTCGGCGTCCTCGATGACCGGATTCGTGAGGAACCGGGCACACATGTCGGAGACCTCGGAGCGAGCGGCGGCCTCGTCGGCGGCCTCGAGGGTGAACCTCATGCTCTTGCCCACCCGGACACCGGTGACCCCATCGAAACCGAGCGCCGGAAGCGACCGCTCGATCGTCGCCCCCTGGGGATCGGCCACCCCATCGCGGAGCCGGACCTCGACGTGCACATCGAACCTCATCGGCCCATCGTCCCACATCGCGAACCCGCCGAGGATCAGCTGGCGTCGACGAAGTTGGGGCTGTCGAGACGGGGCGCCACGGCCGAGACGTCGTGGGCCGACGCCCACGCCAGATCGTCGACCCCGCCTCGTTCGGCGAGCTCGATCCCCGACCCGCACGAGGCGATGGTGGCCCCCAGATCGTCGGCCTCGGCTGCGAACGCCGCACGGGCCGAACGCGCCTCGGGGCTGAGACTCGAGGCGTCGTCGGCCGCGGCGAGCACCGCCCCAGCGCCCAGCAGGTCTTCGAGCGCCGGACGCAGCGGTCCGGTTGGCCCGTTCCATCGCTCGCCCGCGGCCACCACCCCCACCACGCCGTCGGTCCCGGCGGCACGCGCCGCCGCGGCGGCGACCGCCGACGCGTTGCGCAGGCACGCAGCGAACACCGCGGTGGCGCCGGCCTCCGCGGCGCCGAAGCAGAGGGCCGACCCGTTGGGCGACGGGAGGACGAGGCGAGTGCCGGCCGGGATCGAAGCCAGCGAGGCAGGCGACAGCGACCACGGTGATCCGTCGCTGGGGCCCAGCGTCTTCGAGGCAAGGACGGCACCCTGCTCGGTGGCGTAGTCGGCAGCGGTGCCGTCGTTCCAGCGGTAGGGGAACACGAGGGCTCCGGCCGCCATGGCCACGTCGACGGCGGTGGTGAAGCGCAGCACGTCGACCACCACGACCACATCGGACACCGGCGCCAACCGCCGCACGGCGTGCGGCCCCCAGCCGAAGCGCCACCGCCATCCCACCTGGTCGAACCAATCGACCTGGTCCTTGCGTGGGCTGCGGAGCAGCTCGTCCTCGCCGGCGGTGCTCACTCGAAGGGGCGCCCGGTGAGCCGCTCGTACGCCTCGACGTAGCGGGCGCGGGTGGCGGCCACCACCTCGGGCGGCAGGGGGGGCGGCGGCGGGTCCTTGTCCCAGTCGAGCCCGTCGAGCCAGTCGCGCAGCGGTTGCTTGTCGAACGCGGGCGGCGTGGTGCCCGGCGACCACTCGTCGGCCGGCCAGAAGCGCGACGAGTCAGGGGTGAGCACCTCGTCGGCCACCAACAGACGGCCGGCGACGAACCCGAGCTCGAACTTCGTGTCGGCGATGATGATGCCCCGCTGGGCCGCCAGCTCTGCCCCCCGCGCGTAGAGCGCCAGCGACATGGCGCGCGCTGCCTCGGCCACCTCGGCGCCGACGAGGTCGACGGCCTGGTCGAACGAGATGTTCTCGTCGTGGTCGCCCACCGCCGCCTTGATCGACGGGGTGAAGATCGGCTCGGGAAAACGCTCGGAGTCGCGCAACCCGGCGGGCATGGCCATGCCGTGCACGGTGCCGGAGGTGCGGTACTCCTTCCACGCCGACCCGCTGAGGTAGCCCCGGACGATGCACTCGATGGGCAGCATCTCGGCGCGGTGGCACAGCACACTGCGACCTTCGAGACCCGGGTGGCGAGCGCCCTCGGGGAAGTCGGCGATCGAGGAACTGATGAGGTGGTTCGGGGCGATGTCGGCAAGCTGGTCGAACCAGAAGTTCGAGATGCCCGTGAGGATCCGGCCCTTGTCGGGCACCGGTTCGGCCATCACCACGTCGAACGCCGACATCCGGTCGGACGCCACCAGCAGCAGCCGACCCTCGCCTGCGTCGTAGACGTCGCGCACCTTGCCGCGGTGGACCAAGGGAAGGTCGACGGTGGGCTGCTCGCCCCCGGCGTCGAGCCCGGTCAAAGGATCGGCGCGGGGCGGTAGGCCGCGGCCTCGAGATGCCGGGCGGCCACCTCGGCAACCCGCGTCGCCAGGGCATCGACCTGCGCCCCAGCGGCTCCGACGAACTCCAACGGGTCGGCGACCAGCTTGGCGACGAGGTCGGGACCGAGACGCAGGCGATCGTCGGCCCCGAGGCGCTCGACGAGGTCGATGGCCATGTCGGGCCGCTCGCGCCGGTCGAGGGCCGCGCCGACCGCGTGCTCCTTGATGATCTCGTGGGCGTGCTCGCGACCCACGCCGGCGTCGACCGCGGCCATCAGCACCCGCGTGGTGGCGAGGAACGGCAGGTTGCGCGCCAGCTCGGCCTCGATGACCGCCGGATAGGCGCCGAAGTCGGCGAGCACCGTGAGGATCGTCTCGAACAGTCCGTCGATGGCGTAGAAGCTGTCGGGAAGCGCCACCCGCCGCACCACCGAGCACGACACGTCGCCCTCGTTCCACTGGTCGCCGGCGAGGGCCGAGACCATGGTGAGGTGGCCCGAGAGGATGGCCGCCAGCCCGTTGACGCGCTCGCACGATCGGGTGTTCATCTTGTGGGGCATCGCCGAGGA
>JAENWR010000142.1 GCA_016649895.1 Acidimicrobiia bacterium
CGCCCACACCGCCGAGCTGCAGAGCGTGTTGTTCGATGAGATCAAGGGGCGGGTGCAGGAGACCGACCTGTCGGTACCGGTGCGCTCGGGGCCGTGGTGGTACTTCAGCCGCACCACCGAGGGCAGCCAGTACGGCGTGCACTGCCGGGTACCAGCCAGCGGCGAGCGCCTCACCATCGACGAGGCGCCCCCCACGATCGAGCCCGGCGTCACCGCCGCCGACGAGCAGGTCCTCCTCGACGAGAACGTCCTCGCCGGCACCAGCGACTACTTCGCCCTCGGCGCCTTCGACACCAGCCCCGACCACCGCCTCCTCGCCTACGCCACCGACCACGACGGATCCGAGCGCTACACGCTGCGGGTGCGCGACCTCGACAGCGGCACCGACCTCGCCGACGAGATCCCCGAGGTCACCTACGGCACCGCCTGGTCCGACGACGGCTCGGTGCTGTTCTACGTGAAGCCCGACGACGCCCAGCGTCCGTTCCAGATGTGGCGCCACACGCTCGGCGCCCCCGTGGCCGACGACGTGCTCGTCCACGAAGAGCCCGACGAGCACTTCTTCTTGTCGATCGGCCGCACCAAGGACGACCGCTACGTGGTGCTCCACCTCGGCTCGAAGGTCACCGACGAGGTGTGGCTGCTGCGCGGCGACGACCCCACCGGCACCTTCGAGGTGGTGGCGCCCCGCGAGCACGGCGTCGAGTACTCCGTCGAGCACCAGGCCGACCGCTTCCTCATCGTCACCAACGCCGACGGCGCCGAGAACTTCAAGCTGGTCACCGCCCCCGACACCGACCCCGGCCGAGCCAACTGGACCGAGCTCATCGCGCACGACCCCGAGGTGAAGCTGTCGGGCGTCGACCCCTTCGCCGACCACATCGTGGTGCACGAGCGGGCCAGGGGCCTGCGCCAGATCCGGGTGCTGCGGGTGTCCGACGGCAGCGAGATGCGCCTCGAGCAACCCGAGGAGGTCAGCACCGTGGGCGGCGGGGCCAACGCCGAGTACGACACCACCGTGTTGCGCTACGGGTACACGTCGATGGTGACCCCGTCGTCGATCTTCGACGTCGACCTCGTGAGCGGCGAGCGGGTGCTCCGCAAGCAGCAGCCCGTGCTCGGCGGCTACGACCCCGACGACTACGTGACCGAGCGGGTGTGGGCCACCGCGGCCGACGGCGCCCAGGTGCCCATCTCCGTGGTCGCTCGGCGTGACCGGCCGCGGGATGTGGCCGGGCCGATGCTCCTCTACGGCTACGGCTCCTACGAGGCGAGCATGGACCCCGGGTTCTCGTCGGCCCGGCTCAGCCTGCTCGACCGGGGGTTCGCCTTCGGCATCGCCCACATCCGCGGCGGCGGCGAGATGGGGCGACGCTGGTACCTCGACGGCAAGGAGCTGGCCAAGCGCAACACCTTCACCGACTTCGTCGCCAGCGCCCGCCACCTCGTCGACACCGGCTGGACCACTTCGCAGCAGCTCGGGATCCGCGGCGGTTCGGCTGGTGGGCTGCTCATGGGGGCGGTGGTGAACCTGGCGCCCGACCTGTTCGGCGCGGTGGTGGCCGAGGTGCCGTTCGTCGACGCGCTCAACACGATCCTCGACCCGACCCTGCCGCTCACCGTCACCGAGTGGGAGGAGTGGGGCAACCCGCTCGAGTCGCCCGAGGTGTACGCCTACATGAAGAGCTACGCGCCATACGAGAACGTGGCGGCCGTCGACTTCCCCGCCATGTTGGTCACCGCCGGGCTGAACGACCCGCGCGTGTCCTACTGGGAGCCGGCCAAGTGGGTGGCCCGGGTGCGCGAGGTGGGCACCGGCCACAAGCCCGTGCTGCTCAAGACCGAGATGGGCGCCGGCCACCAGGGCCCCTCGGGCCGCTACGACGCCTGGCACGACGAAGCCTTCGTGCTCGCCTTCCTCATCGACCACCTGACCTGATCGGCTCACCGCCGCGTCGCGGGGTTCCCTCGCGGAGTGCACCGTTACGGTGCGCTCCGCGCGCGAACGTCCATCGGCTCACCGCCGCGTCTCGGGGCTTTCTCGCGCAGTGCACCGTTGCGGTGCGCTCCGCGAGCGAGCGGGGCCGTCAGCTTCGACGCGCAGCTCATGGCGCGGGGTGATCATCCAGGACCGACGCCAGTGTCGAGCGCACCTGACCGGTACGCTCATCGACATGGGCATCTCGTCGAAGGTCAAAGAGCTGGACCCCATCGTGGTCCCGATCCCTGACGAGGAATTCGACCTGACGATGGACGAGTGGCTGGTGTCGTGCCGCGGGGACGAGCCCCGTGTCCTGCCGCGGACCACCGCCGAGTTGCTTGATGAGGCTCGCTCCGCAGTCGAGTGACCACCTACGTCCTGGACGCCTCCGCCGGAGCCGACCTTCTGCTGGACACCGCTTCGGGGCGGTGATCGGTCGGTCGACTTGAACGCGACGCCGAGTGGTGGGTGCCCGAGCACTACTTCGTGGAGGTCGCTTCTGTCATCCGGCGGGCTGAGGTCACCGACGCGCTCACGGCCGCGGAGGCCGCCGCCGCCATTGGCGGCCTCGACCGAGCGCCGCTGCGCCGGGTCCAGATCCGGCCTCTCCTCCAAGCAGCGTGGCGCCTGCGGGGCCACATCACTGTGTACGACGCGCTCTACGTCGTTCTGGCTGACCACCTCCACGCAACTCTCGTCACCTCCGACCTCTGCCTCGCTGGTGCGCCCAACTTGCCCGTCGCCACGATCACGCCCTCGGTGGCCTAGCGCTTCCGGGCGCGGTGGCGAACGGGGCCCGTTCCTGAACGCACCCGATATCGGGCGGGCTCTGGAAGGATGCGGCCATGGCGAACCACGAGCTGCCGTTGTCGGGGAAGATCGCGTACGTGACGGGCGGGGGGAGCGGCATCGGCATGGCCTGCGCGCGCTCGTTCCTGCGCGACGGGGCGTCGGTGATGATCGTGGGCCGCTCGGTCGACAAGCTCGACGCCGCGGCCGAGGCGCTCGCCCCCGACGTCACCGACGGCGCATCGGTGTGGGCCCGGTCGGTCGACGTCGCCGAGGAGAACGCGGTGCGCGACTCGGTCGCCGCGGCGATCGAGCTCGGTGGCGGGCTGCACCTGGCGGTGGCCGCCGCCGGCATCGGCGCCCTCGCACCGGTGATCGCCACACCGCTGCCGGAGTGGCAGAAGGTGATCGACACCAACCTGACCGGCACGTTCCTCACCTTCAAGCACGCCGGCGCGGCCATCGCCCGGTCGGGTGGCGGGGCGATCTGCGCCATCTCGTCGATCGCCGGGGTGCGCACCCACCCCCACGGCGCCGCCTACTCCGTGTCGAAGGCGGGTATCGACATGCTGGTGCGCAACACCGCCGACGAGTTGGGCCAGGCCGGCGTGCGGGTGAACTCGGTGTGCCCCGGACTGGTCGATACCGAGATCTGCGCGGGGCTGTTCGCCACCGACGCCGTGCTCGCCGACTACCTCGACCAGATGCCGATCCGCCGCACCGGCACGGTCGACGACGTGGCCGAGGCCGTGCGCTACCTGTGCTCGCCCCAGGCGTCGTGGATCACCGGTGTGTCGCTCTCGGTCGACGGTGGTGAGCACCTTCGGCGCGGGCCCGACTGGTCGCCCCTCGCCCGCATGCTCCACGGCGACGACGCCGTCGAAGGTCGCCACGCCCCCTGAGTCGGGGAGAGGCACAGGCCCAGCCGGCTGCGCTACGGCAGGTAGATCTGGCGCAGCCCGACCACCCGGTCGTCGACCACGACCACCTCGACGGGCCACCACATGACCGTGGGGGTCTCGCCCCCGAGCTGTCCGTCGTACACCGCCGCGAACGCCTCCCATGTCGTCTCGAAGATCCTGTCCGGGTACTGGAACGCGAGCGGCGTGACGCCCGCCGACACGGGCAGCACGACCGGCCCGATCTCGAGATCGCGGATGTAGTAGCCGTTCGGAAGCTGGTCGGGGCCGGAGGTGTAGCCGTCCTCGAGCGCCGCCGCATCGGCCTCGTCGTTGTGGAACATGAGTCCCGGCACGAACCTGACCGTGTGCTCCTCGGCTCCCAGCTCGACGCCCAGGGGGTCGGTCTCGTAGGAGTCCCATGTCATCACGTAGGTGCCGTCGTCGAGGCTGCTCGTCGGTGGAGCCGCCGCCGTCGTGGGCCATCCGCCGTCGGGGTCGAGAGCCCGAACGATGGCCTCGTGGATCTGGACGGCTGTGGCAACCCGCGGAGGCTCCTCATCGTCACAGCCGCCATCACTTGGATGCCTACCTACTGGTCGGTAGGCTGGACGGATGGACGATCTGGCACTCCTCACCGAGCTGGCCCCTGTTGCCGAACGCAACCTCGAACGGCACCTCGACGCCACCAAGGTCTGGTACCCGCACACGATGGTTCCGTGGAGCCGGGGCGAGGACTTCGAGCCCGAATACGAGTGGGATCCCAACGAGGCCGAGGTGCCTGAGGCCGTGCGAGCGGCGCTCTACGTCAACCTCCTCACCGAGGACAACCTGCCCTACTACTTCCGCGACATCCACCGCATGTACGGCTACGCCGACGGTGCGTGGGGCGAGTGGACCCGCCGGTGGACGGCCGAAGAGGGCCGTCACGCCATGGTCATCCGCGACTACCTGATGGTCACCCGCTCGATCGACCCGGTGTGGCTCGAGGACGGGCGCATGGCCCAGATCCAGTCGGGCAAGGTGCCCGAGCCTCCCTCGGCCGCGCACGGCTTCGCCTACCTGTCGCTCCAGGAGCTGGCCACCCGCATAGCCCACCGCAACACGGGCAAGCTGCTCACCGACCGGGCCGGCTACGAGGTGATGGCCAAGGTCGCCACCGACGAGAACCACCACTTCCTCTTCTACCGCGACATGGCCAAGGCCGCCCTCGAGGTCGACCCCAGCGGGATGATGAAGGCCATCGCCGACGAGGTGCGCGGCTTCGCCATGCCCGGCCTCGGGATCCCCGGGTTCGTCGAGCACTCCAAGGCCATCGCCAACGCCGGCATCTACGACCTGGTCCTCCACCACGAGCAGATCCTGGTGCCGGTGGTGCTGCGCCACTGGGACATCGAGAACGTCGAGGGGCTCGACGCCGAGGCCGAGCAGGCCCGCGACAAGGTCCTCAACTACATCAAGCGCGCCGGCCGCGTCGCTGCCCGCTTCGTGGCCAAGCGCGAGGAAGCCGCCGCCAAGGAACCCCAGACCGCCGACGCCTGGCATCGTCGCGAGCAGGCACGGGAATTCGGTTCGTAGCGATCGGTGCCCCACGATGCTCGAACGTGTCGGCCTAGGGCCCTTGGACCTGCGCCCTAGGCCAGAACGCGACGACCTTCTGGTGCAAGAGCTCGACCCGCTCTTCCTCAAGCATCCCGATCCGAGTGTCGTTCACTGTTGCCACGAGACTCGTCTGGTCATCGCCTGGGAAGTGCTGGAGGGAGGGGGACGAAGTAGTCCGCCGGAAGGGTGAACATCTCACTCAGGAGGGCGTAACTCTCACCGGCGCCTGGGATCTCGCCGAGGTAGAGCGCCTCCGGCGGATTGATCTCCTCGCGGCGCAGTAGCTGGGCTCTGTCAGGATTTTGCATCGACAGATCGCGGAGAGGAAGGAACTGGAGGGCTCCTCGCTGTTTCGTGTGGGTGGCGTAGTTGATCTTCAGCCATTCTGTGGGCTGATTCCGGTGCTGTAGCCGGGCGGTCGATGGGGGTGGTGGGTCTGATGGACGGGTTGGATTTGA
>JAENWR010000111.1 GCA_016649895.1 Acidimicrobiia bacterium
CCCCGCCCCGGCCCCAGCCCGCTCCCCCGTCCCCGCCGGCGATGCTCGGTGACGCCACCCTCACCGTGCGCCCCTGGGTCGATCCCATCATCGACGAGCTCGGCCACGACCTCCGCTCGCACTACGTGGAGCGCTTCTGGCTCGGCATCCTCGGTCCGTCCACCACGCTGCTGCTCCGGCGCATCGCCACGGGGTTCGACATCTCGCCCGACGGTTTCACCCTCCAACTGGCCGACACGGCACGGTCACTGGGCCTCGGCGATAGGGCCGGCCGGCACTCCCCGTTCCTCCGGGCCCTCGACCGCTGCTGCCAGTTCGGCATGGCGCGTCGCCACCTCGACCAGTTCGACGTGCGACGGAGACTGCCGCCCCTCACCCGCCTGCACCTCGCGCGCCTCCCCGACTCGCTCCAGGCCGAGCACCAGCAGTGGGCCGAGGCGGCCCACTCCACCCCGACCCCCCAGGAGGTCCTTCGCCGGGCTCGACGGCTCGCCCTCGGCCTGTTCGAGCTCGGCGAGGACATCGAGACGGTGGAGGGCCAGCTGCACCAGTGGAGGTTCCACCCCGCCATGGCCCACGACGCGGTGCGCTGGGCCCTCGAGCGCCACCAGCCTGCCGTCGAGGTCGCCCCGGGCCGGCCCGACCGCGACGCGGCCTGACCAGCGCGTGAGGATCCGATCTGGCTCCCGGTGATCTACAGCTCGGGTAGAGATCCGGGAGCCAGAACGCTCAGCGGGTGGGCGCCTCGAAGTTGGTGAGCAGGTCGAGTCCCGCGAGGGCGAGAACCACCCCAACGACGGTCACGGCCAGGCCCGCAGCACGAATGGCTACAGCGGTAGCGCGCCGGAGATGGCGTCGAGAACCTGAGGTGCCCTCCTATCGCCACGTGCTCGAACTGGGCGTCGTGTGCAGGCATACCAGCGGCCGTTCTGCAGGCTCTCCGCCCAGTTGCTGGTAGCGATGTCGTACAACTCACCGTCTTCGTCTAGGCCCTGCGCCAGGCTGCCTCGTGGGCCTGAGGATTTGATCTGCACCGGTAGAGGCCGGCCAACCTGGAGCCGGCCAGCGTTCCTAGATCGAGCGGGCAACACATCGAGAGGCCCGACAAGGCGCACGTTGGCTTGCTGTCCGAGGTGGTCACCCTGGCGCTTCAAACGGACGAGGAGCCGTTGTGAAGGCTCTGCCTCACCTACCGCGGAACGCATTCCCTGTTCGATGCCGTTGACTTTGATGATGACCCTGCCCGCGTCCTGACGACGAACCACACGTGCCTGGACGAGCCACGCTCGTTCTGGTGTATCCACACTGGAGGAGCACCACGCGATCGGGCGGTCGTTCTCACCGAAGTGAACGTCAGAGGTGACCAGCACCAGGGTCTCCCCCAGGTTGTAGGCGGACCCCTCGGTCGCGTGAAGGAACCCCGCCGAACCGTTCTCATGCCGCAGACGCCATCCCTCCAGCCGATGGATCGTCTGAGCAGCCTCCACGACCCACTCGTGGGGGCCTGGATCCAGGAGGAACTCTGTCTGCGTGACCGTGTAGCAGTCATCAGCGAGCGGATCCTTTCCTGCCAAGATCCGCATCACTGAGACAGGTAGGTGAAGTCGAGGTGCGTTCCTGGGGTCCTTGTCAGACGCAGAAGCCAGGTAGACGGGGAACCCCTTGCTGAGACCGAGGTCGGCAGCAGGAACCATGTCCGCATCCCGACTCAGAACCACGAGGCTCTCTACGTGCTCGGGCCGCTCGTAGATGAGCCGCGCGGCCTCGAGCACACACCGAGCATCGGTCATCTTCTCGAGGATCTCCCCGTCCTCGCGCCGGAGGAGTCCTTCGAGCACCGTCCACCCGCGAGCGCGGACGTCTCGGACAATGCGCAGATTCTCGTCGTGCATCTGCTTCAACACTCCGCCTGCCGCGGGTGCCAATCCGATCCCCACTGATACGCCAGCCAGCGACATCCCGTACCCTGCGAGCACTTCACACAGCGCGTCTTCGTCGGGAAGTCGAGCGGTCAACCCCGCCTCCTCAAACTGGCCATGCAAGTTCCGCCAGTCGACGACCACCCACGCCTTTGAACTCGCCATGTCGTACCTCAGGACGAAAACAGCGCCGGGGGCGACCCGAAGGTCGCCCCCTGCGTAAGAACGGGCACCTACGTCCCTGGTACTTCTATGCGGGAGTCTAGCCAGATCTGCTCCCGATGTCTACCGTCCGGGCTCACACCTGCTGCGCAACCACCTGCAACAAAAACATCCTACCGGCAGGGGTGCCCCGACGGCACCGCACCTCCGGTCAAGGGTGGGGACTGTCGTCAAGGCATAGGTCCCAGCGTGTCTGGTCGGTGAGCGCGATCTCGGTGCGGCGTCGGACGGCCCGGCCCGGCCCGCCACGGTCGGTTCAGGTGATCGCGACGCGGCCTGATCGGCGCGTGAGGATCCGCTCTGGCTCCCGGTGATCTACAGCTCGGGTAGAGATCCGGGAGCCAGAACGCTCAGGTGGCCGAGGCCTCGAAGTTGGTGAGCAGATCGAGGAGGAGGCGCACGCCGAAGCCGGTGCCGCCCGGAGTGACCTCGCCGCGCTCCTCGTCGGACCACGCCGGCCCGGCGATGTCGATGTGCGCCCAGGGGATGGCGTCACCCACGAACTCGCGCAGGAACAGGCCGGCGATCGACGCACCGGCGTAGCGCCCGCCGGCGATGTTCTTGAGGTCGGCCACCTTCGAGTCGAGCTGCGGGCGCAGGTCGTCGGGCAACGGCAACCTCCACACCCGCTCGCCCGTGCGCACCGCCGCGGCCTCGACCTGGGCGAGGAACGCATCGTCGCGACCCATCAGCCCGGCGATGCGGTTGCCGAGCGCCACCATGCACGCCCCGGTGAGGGTGGCGAGGTCGACGATGGCGTCGGGGGCCGACTCGCTCGCCAGCACCAACGCATCGGCGAGCACCAGCCGCCCCTCGGCGTCGGTGTTGAGCACCTCGACGGTGGTGCCGCCCCTGATGGTGAGCACGTCGCCGGGGCGGGTGGCGTCGCCGCCGGTCATGTTGTCGGTGAGCGGCACGTAGGCGTCGACCGCCACGGGCACCCCCACCGCAGCGATGGCCGACATGGCGGCGAACACGGCGGCCGCCCCACCCATGTCACCCTTCATGGTCATCATGCCCTCGCCCGTCTTGATCGACAGGCCGCCCGAGTCGAAGGTGATGCCCTTCCCCACCAGCGCCACCCGGCCCGTGGGCTCGCCGTCGGGCGTGTAGGAGAGGCGCACGAACCGCGGCGGCAGCTCCGATCCCCGGTTCACGCCGAGGAGGCCGCCGAGCTTGGCCGAGCGGATGGCCGCCTCGTCCATCACCGTCACCTTCAGCTTCTGGCGCCGGGCCATCGCCTTGGCGGCCTTCGCCAACTGGTTCGGCGTCATCGAGCCGCCCGGCTCGTTGACCAGGTCGCGGGCCCAACAGATGGCCTCGGCCACCGCTGCTGCTCGGGCCACAGCCCCTGCTGTCGCCTTGCCGCCGGGGGCGACGATGGTGACCGTCTCGAGGTCGGCCCGGGGCGGTTCTGCCTTGTAGGCCCGGTAGCGATACGACGCCAGGGCGAGGCCGTGGACGATCGCCTCGGCGGCCTCGGCCACGTCGATGCCTTCCGGCATCGCCCCGATGAGCTCGATCGAGGCCCGCACGTGGCGCGTGGCCACCCGAGCCACCGCTGCAGATGCGTGGCGCACCGCGTCGGAGTCGACATCACCGGCTGGCCCCAGACCCACCACCACGACGGTGGCCCTGCCGGCACCGGGAACCACGAGCGTCTGACCGAGCCCGCCCTCGAAGCCGCGGCCCGACATGAACTGCGGGCTCACGTCGACCCCCTCGACACCGTCGGAGGCCACCGCCTCCTTCGTAGCCCCCAGCACCACCAAGTCGACCTTTCCGGGACGGGTGCGGGCGTGGCGGAAGTCGATGGACACGATGTGCTCCAAATCGGGAGGGAACTGGATCGGGCGAGGGGTCGGGGGTGAGGGCGGCCTCAACCGGCGGGGCGCGACGGGCGGCTGGCCAGCGACTCGCCCTCCTGCCACCTGGCCAAGGCCCACAGCAGGTCGGAGAGCCGGTTCAGGTAGGGCAGCACCGACGACCCGGTGGCGGCCACGTCGGAATCGGCCGCCTCTGTGCTGGCCTCTGTGCTGGCCTCTGTGCTGCCCCGCTCTGTGCTGGCCCGCTCGGTCCGGGCGACGGCCAGGGTGGAACGCTCGGCGCGGCGCACGACGGTGCGGGCCACATCGAGCCACGCGGCCTCCGGGGTCTCGCCGGGGATGACGAACTCAGTCGGCATGTCGAAGCGGGCCGACGTGGCGTCGATGAGCCCCTCGAGTGCGTCGACCATCGCTGGGGTGACGAGCGACGCGCCCGGCGTCAGCTTGAGGCGGTTCTCGGGCGCGGTGGCCACCTCGGCCATGAGCACGTAGAGATCGCGCTGGAGCCCCACGAGGATCGCGTCGAGCTCACCGCCGCGTTCGCAGTGGGCTCGGGCCACGCCGAGAGCGGCCTGGGCCTCGTCGATGGCGCCGTTGGCCTCGGGCCGTTCGGAGTCCTTGGCAACCCGCCCGCCGTAGAGGAGCCCGGTGGTGCCGTCGTCGCCAGCCTTGGTGTAGATCTTCATCCCGGCCGAGGGTATCCCCGCCCCCGGTAGCCTCGCCCCATGCGCTACATCGAAGCGGTGAACGATCGCGTCCTCGTGTTCGACGGGGCGTTCGGCACATACATGCAGACCATGGACCTCACCGCCGACGACTTCGGCGGGGCGGCGCTCGAAGGTTGCAACGAGATGCTGGTGCTCACCCGGCCCGACCTCGTCGAGCAGATGCACCGCGCCTTCCTCGACGTGGGGGTCGACGTCATCGAGACCGCCACCTTCGGCGCGTTCGCCACCCCCCTCGCCGAGTACGACGTCGCCGACAAGGCCTATGAGATCAACAAGGCGGCGGCCGACATCGCCCGCCGGCTGGCCGACGAGGCATCCACCCCCGACCAGCCCCGGTTCGTGGCCGGCTCCATCGGGCCGGGCACCAAGATGCCCACGCTCGGCCACATCCGCTTCGACGACCTCCGCGACGCCTACGAGGTGCAGTGCCGGGGGTTGCTCGATGGTGGCGTCGATGTGCTGCTCATCGAGACCCAGTACGACCTGCTCGGCGCCAAGGCGGCCATCATCGCGGCGCGCCGTGCCATGGCCGCCACCGGCATCGAGGTGCCCATCCAGGTGCAGGTGACCATCGAACAGACGGGCCGCATGCTCGTCGGCACCGAGATCGGCGCCGCCCTCACCGCGCTCGATGCCATGAAGATCGACGTGATCGGGCTCAACTGCGCCACCGGCCCGGGCGAGATGAGCGAGCACCTCCGCTACCTGTTCCAGCACAGCCGCATGCCCATCTCCGTCCTGCCCAACGCCGGCCTCCCGTCGGTGGTCGACGGCAAGATGCACTACGACCTCACCCCGTCGCAGCTGGCCGACTACGCCGAGCGTTTCGTGGGCGAGCTCGGCGTGGGCATCATCGGTGGTTGCTGCGGCACCACGCCCGAGCACATGGCGGCGGTGGTCGAGCGCGTCCGGGGGATGAGCCCCGCCGCCCGCACCCCCGATCACGAGCCGGGCGTCGCCTCCATCTACAGCCACACGCCATACGACCAGTCGCCGTCGTTCCTGGTGGTGGGCGAGCGCACCAACGCCAACGGTTCCAAGCGCTTCAAGGCCGCGCTGCTCGAGGCCGACTGGGACACCGCCACCAAGATGGCAGGCGAGCAGGTGCGCGAGGGCTCGCACGTGCTCGACGTCTGCGTCGACTACGTCGGCCGCGACGGCAGCGCCGACATGGAGGAGATCGCCAGCCGCTTCGCCACCCAGTCGACGGTCCCGCTCATGATCGACTCCACCGAGGCCGAGGTGGTCGAGACCGCCCTCAAGTGGATCGGCGGCAAGGCCATCCTCAACTCGGTGAACCTCGAGGACGGCGCGGCGCCGGGCACCCGCCTCGACAAGTTCCTCACCCTGGCCCGCGACTACGGCGCCGCCGTGGTGTGCACGTGCATCGACGAGGAGGGCCAGGCCCGCGACGGCGACTGGAAGCTGCGCGCCGCCCGGTCCATCTACGACCTCGCCACCGAGAAGTACGGAATCGAGCCGAGCGACCTCATCTTCGACCCGCTCGCCCTCACCCTCGGCACCGGCATGGAGGAGAGCCGCCGCGACGCCATCGAGACGCTCGAGGGCATCCGCCTCATCAAGTCCGAGCTGCCGGGCGTGCACACCATCCTCGGCCTCTCGAACGTCTCGTTCGGCCTCAAGCCGGCAGCTCGCCACGCCCTCAACTCGGTGTACCTCCACGAGTGCCAGCAGGCGGGTCTCGACGCCGCCATCGTGCACGCCGCACGCATCACACCGCTCAACAAGCTCCCCCAGGAGCAGATCGACGTGTGCCTCGACCTCATCTACGACCGGCGCACCGATACCTACGACCCCCTCGAAGCCCTCCTCGACCTGTTCGCCGACGTGAGCTCGGCCGACCTGGTGAAGGAGGACCGCACCGACTGGCCGGTCGACGAGCGGTTGAAGGCCCGCATCATCGACGGCGAGCGCGACGGTCTGGTGGCCGAGCTCGACGAGGCGCTGGCCGCCGGCATCCCCGCGCTCACCATCGTCAACGACGTGCTGCTCGAGGGCATGAAGGTCGTCGGCGAGCTGTTCGGGTCGGGCGAGATGCAGCTGCCGTTCGTGCTGCAGTCGGCCGAGACGATGAAGATGGCCGTCGCCCACCTCGAACCGCACATGGACAAGGTCGAGGGTGACACCGGCAAGGGCCGGATCGTCCTCGGCACCGTGGCCGGCGACGTCCACGACATCGGCAAGAACCTCGTCGACATCATCCTCACCAACAACGGCTACGAGGTACACAACCTCGGCATCAAGGTCTCCATCGGCGACATGATCGCCAAGGCCCAAGAGGTCACAGCCGACGCCATCGGCATGAGTGGCCTGCTGGTGAAGAGCACGCTCATCATGCGCGACAACATCAACGAGCTGAACGAGCGCAACCTGGCGAGCATCCCGGTGCTCCTCGGTGGGGCCGCCCTCACCCGCACCTACGTCGAGCGCGACCTGCGCGACATCTACGACGGCCGCCTGTTCTACGGCAAGGACGCGTTCGAGGGCCTGCGGGTCATGGACCGCCTCGGTGAGATCCGCCGTTCCGGCGAGGACGACCCCGACTTCGGGCGCGTGCTCGGTGGTCGCAACATCCCCCGCCGCGAGAAGCCGGTCATCGACCCCTCGACGATCCCCTCCCGCTCGCCCGAGGCCGCCATCGACAACCCGTTGTTCACCCCGCCGTTCATCGGCTCGAAGGTCGTGAAGGGCATCGCCATCGACGACATCGCCGAGTACGTCAACGAGACGGCGCTGTTCCGCAACCAGTGGCAGTTCCGGCCCGAGGGGGGCGAGAACGACGACGAGTTCAAGACGCGCATCCGTCCGGTCATGCGCGAGCAGCTCGCCAGCGCCCGCGCCGACGGCATCCTCATCCCCCAGGTGGTCTACGGCTACTTCCCGGCCAACGCCGACGGCAACGACATCGTCATCTGGGACGACGACACCCGCACCACCGAACGCACCCGCTTCAGCTACCCACGCCAGAACGTCGAGCCGTGGCTGTGCATCGCCGACTTCGTCCGCCCGATCGACTCCGGCGAGGCCGACCACGTGGCGTTCCACATCGTCACCATGGGCGCAGCCATCTCCGAACGCACCGCCGAGCTCTTCGCCGCCAACGAGTACCAGGAGTACCTGCTGGTGCACGGCATCGGCGTCGAGATGGCCGAGGCGCTGGCCGAGATGTGGCACCGCCGTGTCCGCGAGGAGTGGGGCTTCGCCGACGAGGACGGCCCCAACCTCCAGGGCCTCTTCCGCCAGCAGTACCGCGGCGGACGCTACTCGTGGGGCTACCCGGCGTGCCCCGAGCTCGAGGACAACGAGCGGGTGGGGCACCTGCTCGGGGCCGACCGCATCGGCATCGAGGTGAGCGAGGCGACCGGGTTCCAGTACCAGCCCGAGCAGACCACGTCGGCCATCATCCTCCACCACCCGCGCGCCAAGTACTTCGTCGCCCGGTAGCCACCGGCCGGGGCGGGCGAGCCGATGATCCGAGCCTGGAAGGCACTACCGAGCCGCGTGGCGGCGGTGTCCACCCCGATGTGGGTGACACTCACCGCTCTCGCGTTCGGCGGCGCCATCCGCGTGCTCCACGTGTTGGCCCGGCCGTCGCTGTGGACCGACGAGGCGGCGCTCGCCACCAACATCGTGCAACGAGGGTTCAGTGAGCTGCTCGATCCGCTCGCCAGCAACCAGGGCGCGCCGGTTCTCTTCCTGTGGGTGCAGCGGGCGGTCGTGCTCGTGGCCGGCAACAACGAGTACGCGCTGCGCCTCGTCCCGCTCCTCGCCGGCATCGCCACGATCGGCCTCGCCTTCCTGATCGGTCGCCGGCTGGTGTCGCCCTGGGTCGGTGCGGTCGCCGCGGTGCTGGTGGCGCTCTCGCCCAGCCTCGTCCGCTACTCGTGGGAGGTGAAGCAGTACTCGTCGGACGCGGCGCTCACCCTGGTGCTCGTGCTACTCGCGCTCCACGCCGCCGAGCGGCCCCACGACGCCCGCACCCTGGCCCGGCTGGCCGGCGGTGGCGTTCTCGCCATGTGGGCCTCGCATCCAGCGGCGCTCACCGCTGCCGCGCTCGGACTGATCCTTGCCGCGGGACGCGTCCACCGCCGCGACCGAACTGGTGTGCTCGGGCTCATGGCCGTGGGCGCCACGTGGACCATCAGCGCCACCATCGCCTGGTTCGTGTCGTTCGACGAGCTCGGCGGCAACCAGTTCCTCCGGGACTACTGGGACGACGGCTTCGCGCCGCAGCCGCTGAGCCCCGGGTCGTTCGTGGCGTGGCTCGCCCGTGCGCTCGTCGACATCGCCGAGGACCCTGGCGGCCTCGCGTTCGGCGTCATCGCCATCGCGGCAGCGGTGGGCGGCCTGGTGGCGGTGGCACGGCGGCGCCCGCTGCACGGTGCACAGCTCGTGGCGCCCGGGGTCGCAGCGGTGATCGCGGCCAGCCTCGGCGGCTTTCCCCTCATGGGGCGCATGGCGCTGTTCCTGGTCCCGCTGTTGCTGCTCGCGCTGGCGGCGCTCGTCGAGCTGGACAGGAGCGGCCGGTGGACCGTCGCCGCCAGCCTCCTCATCGTCGTGCTCGCTGGCGGCGGCGCCCGCGACGTGGTCGTCGGCGTGGTCGACCCGCCGCGGCGGGCCGAGAGCCGCGCGGTGTTCGAGCACGTGGCTGCCCACATGGAGCCCGGCGACCAGGTGTGGATCCACGACGTGACCGTCGAGACCTACCGGTACTACGCCCCCATCGTCGGCGTGTCGGCCGACGCCCGCACGAGGTGGCTCGACGAGGAGACGTGCGCCACGGCAGCACCGTCGTCGCTACACACTGCGGCCGAGGGCGGCCGGGTGTGGGTCGTGTTCGCCTACACGCTCAGCACCCGACCCGACGACGAGGCCGAGTTGCTCCGCCGCCACCTCGATGCGCAGGCCCAGCGCGTCGCGTCGTTCGACCGCCACGACGCCTTCGCCACGCTGTACGACTTCGGCAGCGCCCCGAGTGCCGAAGCGGCCCCGCCAGCCGTCGACGGCTTGGCGTGCCTCGGGGTGTCGCCCGAGGATCCGACGCCGCCGACCGGCCTCGCCACCGGCCCCTTCGGCACCGGGTCGAGCAGCTAGCTCTCAGCTGGCACCGCGGGCTGCGATGACGCTCGGAACGGTGCGCAGCAGTATGGCGATGTCGACGACGAGCGACCAGTTGTCGACGTAGTAGAGGTCGAGCCGGGTGTACTCGTCGAAGTTGGCGTCGCTCCGACCGCTGACCTGCCACATGCCGGTGATCCCCGGGCGAACACGCAGCCGGTTGAACAGCACCGGCGACCCAACTACCCGCCTCGGAGGGCAGGGCCGGCCGTGGCCCCACGAGGCTCATCTCGCCGCGCACGACGTTCCAGAGCTGTGGCAGCTCGTCGATGGACATCCGGCGGATGAACCGTCCGACCCGCGTGACGCGCGGGTCGTCCTTCATCTTGAACATCGGCCCATCGAGCTCGTTCCTGGCCCGGAGGTCGACGAGCAGGCCCGCGGCATCGGGGACCATCGAGCGGAACTTGAGCACCTCGAACGTCTCGCCACCGCGCCCGAGGCGGCGCTGGCGGAAGAGGACGCCGCCGGGCGATGTGCGCGCGATGACGAGGGCGACCACCGCCATGGGGATGGCCAAGAGGAGGAGAGCCGTCGACGCGACGACCACGTCGAAGGAACGCTTGGCGAAGGGGCGCCAACCGTATCGGTGCACGGGCTCGATGTAGAGGACGGGGTAGCGGCCGAGCGGGCGGATGCTGATGCGACTCGTCTCGACATCGGACAGCGCCGAGGTGAGCTCGACGTGCAACCCGGCATGGGTGAGGACGCGGATGAGGCGGTTGG
Organism: Acidimicrobiia bacterium; assembly: GCA_016649895.1. Taxonomy (GTDB): domain Bacteria; phylum Actinomycetota; class Acidimicrobiia; order Acidimicrobiales; family SKKL01; genus Actinomarinicola. The sequence continues at coordinate 10,561 of JAENWR010000111.1, forward strand.
ACGAGTTGAGGTCGAGCGACGTGGCGGTGATGACGACACCGGCCGCACCGGTGGAGCGGACCGCATCGATGACCCGGGCGACGAGGTCGAGGGTCTGGTGGGCCTCGTCGGTGCTGGGAAGCGCCGGCACCACACCGAGGACCTCGTAGCCGAGGCTGCGGTCGCTCTCGAGCATCCCGACGACCGCACTCGCCTCGCCGTTCTGACCGACCACGATGACCCGCCGCGTGCTGCGCCCGGCCGTGCGACGGCGGCGGAAGAAGCGGCGCAGCACCTCGCGCTCGGCGTACACGAGGGGCAGCGCGAACGCGAGGGTGAGAAGGATCCAGGTACGGCTGACATCGGCCTTCAGGAGGAAGCCGACCGTCGCCATGCTGACCACGGTGAGGGCCAGGGCATCGGCCAGTCGGCGGAACTCGTCGGAGCGGCGGGCGATGAACCGCGCCTGGTAGAGGCGGCGCGATGCCATCGCGGCCAGGAACGCTGGCACCGCGAGCAGCATCATGACGAGGTAGGACGGGACCGGGCCCAGGGAGTTACCTGGGATGGGGGTATCCACTTAACCGGCCTTCGGGCGGGTAGTCTCTGGACGTGGCTCCCGTTCTCCGGGCCGGCGCCCACTACCCCAGGGCGACTGGCGAGTTGATGGCGTGGTTCCCGAC
>JAENWR010000060.1 GCA_016649895.1 Acidimicrobiia bacterium
CACTAGGTGCAACGTCGGGTACCCATGTGGCGTTCCGCCCAGACCCGTGAATTTGGTCACGCTGCATCCGCTCAGGTTGCTCTCTGTAGAGATCGGCGGTATTGCGCAGCAGCTGAGGGAAGAATGCCTGTGACGCTCGTCGCACGCCCGAGGGGGTTGGTTCGGCACGCCCGAGGGGGGGAACTGCCGAACGAGGGGGAGGTGCCAAAAGGCGTCGCAGGGGGTTCCCCACCCTACCAGGGCCGCGCGCGTCGGCAACATCACCGAGCCCTAAGCTCGACAACGTGGGCCGACGAAGTGGTGAGCGACTCGGGGTGTTCGGCGGCACCTTCGATCCCCCCCACGTCGGCCACCTCGTGGCCGCCATCAACGCCCGCCACGGCGCCGACCTCGACCGCGTGCTGCTCGTCGTGGCCAACGAGCCCTGGCAGAAGGTGGGAGTGCGCGACCTCAGCCCGGCTGCCGATCGCTTCGCCATGGTCGAGGCGGCGGTTGCCGGGGTCGACGGGCTCGAGGCCAGCGACATCGAGATCGTTCGGGGTGGCCGCTCCTATACGGCCGACACGCTCGAGCAGCTCGCCGAGGAGGCCTCCGGGGTGCTGTTCTTGATCCTCGGCAGCGACGCGGTCGCCGGGTTGTCCACCTGGGAGCACACCGACAGGTTGCGCGAGACCGCCCACATCATCGTGGTCGAACGACCCGGCACCGAGGGCGCCCGTCCCCCGCAGGGCTATCGCTACGAGGTCGTCGACGTGCCGCTGCTCGAGGTGTCGAGCACCGACGTGCGGGCCCGTGTCGTCGACGGTCAGCCCCTCGACTACCTCCTCCCGAGGTCGGTCATCGCGTGCATCCACGAACGCGGCCTGTACGGGGCCGGCCCCGACTTGTGACGCTTCACGCACCCCAGGACGCGGCGTCGGTGCAATCCGGTCTCGACGCCGACGTGTCCCTCACGCGCTGTGAGCGTCGTGCCCGGAGGGCCGTCCCGGAGCGTCGGACACCCCGTTGGGCGATGGCGGCCTACGCGGTGGCGCTCACCGTGCTCGGCGCGTGCATCCCGGTGCTCGGCTACGTGGGGGTGCGGGCGGTGCTCGACAGCAGCGACGGCGAGGTCATCGATCCGGTGCTCGACCCCAACGAACCTCGCTACCAGGCACTCGTGCCACCGTCACCAACGCTGCTGGTCCTCCAGACCGACGCAGCAGGCAGTCTGGTCGGCACCGTCCTGCTCTCGTTGCCGAGCGGCGATGCCGTCGGCGGTGGCGTCCTGCTGATGCCGCCCGGCACGTTGGCCGACATCCCCGAGATCGGGCGGCTCCCGATCGAGGCCTCCTACGACTTCAACGGCGCCGACTCGGCCCGCTCCACCGCCGAGCGTGCCATGCACGTCGGGATCGACGAGGTGGTGGTGATCACCGCAGCCGAGTGGGCCGACATGGTCGAGCTCACGGGTCCGGTCACCGTCACGAACCCCGACGTCCTGCGAGGCGCCGACGGGTCGGTCGTGTTCCCCGCCGGCAGATTGGAGCTCGCACCCGACGACGTGGCGCTCTTCGCCGGCTTCGTGTCGCCCGACGAGAGCCGGCTCAACCGCGTGCTGCGCCAGGAGCTGGTCTGGAGCGCGTGGCTCGGTGATCTCGCCGATGCTCCGGAGGGTCTGGTGTTCCCGGGTGAACAGGAACGTGGCATCGCCCGGTTCCTCACCGCGATCGTGGCCGGCACCCATCGCGTCGAGTCGTTGCCCGTGGTGGCCGACGCCGAGGCGAACGAGCCCGGCAGCACCGTCGGCTTCACGGTCGACGAGGAAGCCCTGGCCGAGCTGGTGCCCCGCCTCATCCCGTTCCCCACCGGCGCGATGCCCGGCGATCGTCCGCTCGTGAAGGTCCTCGCCGGTGTCGCCGACCGGTCGTTGATCCAGCCTGCGGTGCGTCGGGCGGTCGCGACGGGAGGGCAGGTGGTGATGATCGGCAACGCCGAGCACTTCGACCACCCTGAGACCGAGGTGCGCTTCGCGGAGCCGGCGCTGCGCTCCTACGCCGAGTCTGTGGTCGAGGCGCTCGGATTCGGTACCGTGATGCAGGTCGACGAGATCGACGACAGCGCTCAGGTCATCGTCGTGCTCGGCGCCGACGCCGACCTCTGACCCGCACACGAGAGGCACCGCCATCGCCACCACCACAGCATCCACGACCGATCCCATCGAGTGGGCACTGGTCGCCGCTCGAGCTGCCGACGCCAAGGGCGGCACCAACTCGGTCGTGCTCGACGTCGGCGAGGTCCTCGCCATCACCGGAGCGTTCGTCATCACCAGCGCCGCCAACAGCCGCCTCGTGAAGGCCCTCGTCAACGAGATCGAAGCCAAGATCGTGGAGGCTGGCGGCCCTAAGCCGCGGCGCATGGAGGGCCTCGACAAGCTCGAGTGGGTCCTCATCGACTACGGCGACTTCGTGGTCCACGTGTTCGCCGAGGAGCAGCGCGGCTTCTACGAGCTCGAGCGCCTGTGGTCCGACGTGCCCCGCGTCGCCTGGGCCGACGAGCCCGCCGTCGCCGAGGCCTGACGCCAGAACCCGAAGAGGCCCAGGTCATCGACCCGGGCCTCCGTGTGGGGTGCAAGTGGAGCTAAGGAGATTCGAACTCCTGGCCTCCTCGATGCCATCGAGGCGCTCTACCAACTGAGCTATAGCCCCAAGCGAGGGATCACTCTATCGCGCCGGCAGGGGTCCTCAGCAAGCGGCGAGGTGGCCGCGCTCCTCGGGTGAGCGTCACACCCCCCGAGCAGACTCTGGACATGTCGGAGACCCCTTCGGATGTCGGTGCGACCGCCGAGCGCGAGGTCGCGTGCGCGTTGGTGAAGGCAGGGTGGTCGGTCTACGTGCCTATGTTCGCTCCACACTCTCGCGTCGACCTCGTGGCCGACGTCGCGGGCCGGCTGCTCCGGGTCCAAGTGAAGTCGGCTCGCCTGGTGCGCCAGGCCGTCACCTTCACCTGTTGCAGCTACACGGCGAACATCCCCAAGGAGTACGTGGGCGAGGTCGACGTCTTCGGCGTGTACTGCCCGAGTCTCGGCATGTCCTACCTCGTGCCCATCGGTGACGTGCCCACGCGGCTGTGCACGCTCCGCCTCGTGCCGCCGAGGAACAACCAGGTGCAGGGGGTGCGGTGGGCGGCCGACTACGAGATCCGGCCGGCGCTCTAGAGATCTCGGTTCGGCCGGATGACGGGGCATCGGTACGATGCGGCCCATGGTTGACGGGTACGACGTGCAGGCCATCGAGGCCAAGTGGCAGCAGCGGTGGCGCGACACGGGCGCGTACGACGTCGACAACGACGACCCGCGCCCGCCGTACTACGTGCTGTCGATGTACCCCTACCCGAGTGGCCAGGCCCACATGGGCCACGTGCGCAACTACACCTTCGGCGACCTCATCGTCCGCTACCGCACGATGAACGGCTACGCGGTCCTCTCGCCGATCGGATTCGACTCGTTCGGCCTGCCCGCCGAGAACGCGGCCATCCGCACGGGCGAGCACCCCCGCACCTACACCGACGCCCGCATCGAGCAGCTCTCGTCGTCGCTGCAGCGCATCGGTGCCGTCTACGACTGGCGTCGCCAGATCACGAGCCACGACCCCTCCTACATCCGCTGGTCGCAGTGGATCTTCAAGCGTTTCCTCGAAGCCGGCCTGGCCTACCGGGCGATGGCGCCGGTGAACTGGTGCCCGGGGTGCCAGACGGTGCTGGCCAACGAGCAGGTCCTGGCCGACGGCACGTGCGAGCGCTCGGGCGATCTGGTCGACAAGCGCGACCTCGAGCAGTGGTTCTTCAAGATCACCGACTACGCCGACCAGCTGCTCGACGACATCGACACCGTCGACTGGCCCGAGCGGGTCAAGACCATCCAGCGCAACTGGATCGGCCGGTCCGAGGGCGCCGAGTTCGAGATGGCCGTGGTCGACGCCGACGGCAACCCCCATCCCGAGGGCCATGCCTTCGGTGTCTACACGACCCGTCCCGACACCAGCTTCGGCATGACCTTCGCCGTGCTGGCTCCCGAGCATGCCCTCGTCGCCCAGATCACCAGCCCCGAACGCCGCGCCGACGTCGACGCGTTCGTCGACCGGGTGCGCAAGGAAGCTGAGTTCGACCGCCTCTCCACCGAGGGCCCAGCCCACAAGCGCGGCATCTTCACCGGCGCCTACGCGCTCAACCCCTTCACGCAGAAGCCAGTGCCGATCTACCTGGCCGACTACGTGCTCACCACCTACGGCACCGGCGCCATCATGGCCGTGCCCGGCCAGGACCAGCGCGACTGGGACTTCGCCACCTCCTACGACCTGTCGATCATCCGCACGGTGCAGCCCCCCGACGACTTCGACGGCGAGGCCTACACGGGCGACGGGCGGGCCATCAACAGCGAGTGGCTCGACGGCAAGGAGAAGGCCGAGGCCATCGCCGCCGCCATCGCCTGGCTCGAAGCGCAGGGCATCGGCGCCGGCAAGGTCAACTTCCGCCTGCGCGACTGGCTGCTCTCGCGCCAGCGGTTCTGGGGCTGCCCGATCCCGGTGGTCTACTGCGACGGGTGTGGCATCGTTGCCGTGCCCGACGAGGACCTGCCCGTGTTGGCCCCCGACGACGTCGAGTTCCTGCCCACCGGCGAGTCGCCACTCAAGTTCCACGAAGGCTTCCTCCGCGCCGAGTGCCCCACGTGCCACGGCCCCGCCACCCGCGAGACCGACACGATGGACACCTTCGTCGACTCGTCGTGGTACTTCCTCCGCTTCACCGACCCCTGGAACGACGAGGCGCCCTTCGGCCTCGACGCAGTGGCCCGTTGGCTGCCGGTCGACCAGTACATCGGTGGGGTCGAGCACGCCATCTTGCACCTCATGTACGCCCGCTTCTTCACCAAGGCGCTGGCCGACCTCGGCCATGCGCCGAAGGAGCTGCGCGAGCCGTTCCAGCAGCTCTTCACCCAGGGCACGGTGCGCCTCGGCGGCAGCCGCATGTCGAAGTCCAAGGGCAACCTGGTGGCGCCCGAAGTGATCCTCGACCGCGAAGGGGCCGACGCTCTGCGTCTCGCCCACCTGTTCGTGAGCCCGCCCAACGACGACATCGACTGGGAAGCGGTCACCATCGAGGGGTCGAGTCGGTTCCTCGCCCGCGTCTGGCGCCTGGCTCGTGGCGAGATCGGCACGTCCACCGATCGCGAACCGATGCCGGCAGACACCGCCATCGAGCAGGCGACGCACCACCTCATCGCCCGCATCACCGACGAGTACGAGCGCTGGCACTACAACACCGCGGTGGCCGGATGCATGGAGTTCGTGAACGATCTCTATCGCTACGCACAGTCCGACGAGGGTGCCCGGACCGCCACCATCGACGAGGCGATCGACACCCTGCTCCAGGTGATGGCGCCGATGGTGCCCCACATCACCGCCGAGCTGTGGGAGGCCCGGCACGGCGACTCGGTGCACACCCAGACCTGGCCGGTGGCCGACCCCGCCAAGCTGGTGGTGGCCACGGCCACGATGGTGGTGCAGGTGAACGGCAAGGTCCGCGACCGCATCGAGGTCGACGCCGGCATCGACGAGGCCGAAGCCACCCGCCTGGCGCTGGCATCGGAGAAGGTGGCAGGCCAGCTCGATGGCGCCGAACCCCGCAAGGTGATCGCTCGGCCCCCGAAGCTGGTCAACATCGTCGTCTGATGGACGTAACGACGTGCAGGTCGAGCCGGTCTCACCACCCATGCTGAGCCTGCCTGCACGCATCGAGGCCTCCGCCCGGCGGGGTGGGGTCGTCACCTTCGTCGGATCTGACGAGCCGGTCCGGGTTCCCTGGGCTCAGCTCCACGACGACGCTCGGGCCATGGCTGCGAACATGCAGTCGCGCGGTGTCGAAGCCGGCGACCACGTGGCGATCCTCGGCCCCACGAGCCGGCTCCTCGTCACCGCCATCGAGGCGGTGTGGCTGGCCGGCGCCACCATCGTGGTGATGCCGATCCCCATGCGGATGGGCGCCATCGACGACTTCATCGCCGCCACCCGCCGACGACTCCGGCGCGCCGACGTGGCCCTCTTCGTCATCGACCCCGACCTGGCTCCGTTCATCGAGCCAGCCCCCGGCGACCCGCCCATCGTCGGGCTCGACGAGCTTGCCGCCTCCGCTCGAGGTGATGAGCTGGTCCGTCCCACCGACGATCTCGATCGGCTGGCGATCCTGCAGTTCACCAGCGGCTCCACCGCCGACCCGAAGGGCGTGGCCCTCCCGCACCGGGCCGTCGGCTCCAACCTCGACGCCATCGCCACCACCGCGCAGCTCGACCCCGACGACGACGTGCTCGTCTCGTGGCTCCCGCTCTACCACGACATGGGTCTGGTGGGGCTCCTCACCCTGTCGATGACCACCGGCACCGATCTGGTGCTCGGCGCCCCCCAGGACTTCATGGCGGCACCGCTGCGGTGGATGGAGTGGCTGTCCACCTACGGCGGCACCGCCACAGCGGGGCCAAACTTCGCATGGGTGCTGGCCACCCGTTCGCTGCGGCGTGCCTCGAACCTCGACCTCTCGCGCCTGCGCATCGCCCTCAACGGCGCCGAGCCGGTCGACCCCGACACGGTCGAGGCGTTCGTGGCCGCCGCCGGCGAGCACGGCATGCGACCGGGTGCGATCTTCCCGGCGTTCGGCATGGCCGAGGTGGCCATCGCCGGCACGTTCCCCACTCCGATGTCGGGCCTGCGTACCGACACCGTCGACCTGAAGGTCCTCGAATCCGAGCGCTACGCCGCGCCGAGTGAGGATGACGGTCCGCACGCTCGGCGGCTCACCCGCTTGGGCCGTCCCGTGCCGGGACTCGAGATGCGCATCGTCGACCCTGTCGGCGGCCAGCAGCTCGCCGAGCGCGAGGTGGGCGAGCTCGAGATCCGTGGCACGTCGGTGTGCTCCGGCTACTACAACGACCCCGCGGCCACGGCCGAGCTGTTCCACGACGGCTGGCTCCGCACCGGCGACCTCGCCTACTCGGTCGACGGCGAGCTGGTGATGTGCGGGCGCATCAAGGACGTCATCATCGTGGGTGGACGCAACGTCTTCCCCGAGGACATCGAGCGTGCCGTGAGCGATGTCGAGGGCGTGCGGCCGGGCAACGTCATCGCGTTCGGCGTCGACGGGCGCAGCGGCAAGGAAGCCATCGTCGTGGTGGCCGAGACCAAGCTCACCGACACCAGCCAGATGCACGGCGTCATCAACGAGCGGGTGCGCCAGGCCGTGGGCATGCCGGCCAAGGACATCGTCCTCGTCACGGCGGGTTCGTTGCCCAAGACGTCGTCGGGGAAGCTGCAGCGCTCGCTCTGTCGCGAGCGCTACCTCGGCGTTCGGCTCGAACGGGTCTGAGCGCGGCCCGGTGACCCCCTCCGGTCAGTCGGCGCGCAGCTCTTCGATGACCGGCACCCAGGTGTCAGGATCGACCGCGTATGCGGCGTAGAAGCTGAGCCGGTCGACGACGTCGCCGAAGCGGCTCTTCAACCCGGCGGCGACCCTCGATGGTTCGGCGACCACCGCGAACGTGTCGAGGATCTCGTCGTCGACGAGGGTGCCCATCTCGACCCACTTGCCCTGCTTCGACAGCGTGTTGAGCTCGGTGCCGAGCTCGCCCCACCCGTGGTGCTCCAGCACACCTCGGTAGGCAGGGGTGGAGCCGTAGAAGGCGATCTGGCGCCGGGTGGCATCGGCGGCCTTCGTCATCTCGTCCTCGTTCGACCCGGTGACCACGAACGCGGGGAACGAGATCTGGAAGTCGTCGCGGCGGCGCCCGCTCTTCGCCATGCCCGCCTCGAGCGCGGGCAGCGTGACCTCACGGAGGTACGACTCGGTGGTGAACCCGTGCACGAGGAACCCGTCGCACACCTCACCCGCCACCTGGGTCATCAGGGGACCCACACCGGCGATGAAGATCTTGGCGTCGCCGTGCGGGTTGGGCCCGGGGTTGAAGAACGGGGTCATCAGGGTGTGGGTGTAGAAGTCGCCCCTGAAGTCGAGCTTGGTGTCGTTGTTCCAGCAGTCCCAGATGGCACGGATCGCCAGCACCATCTCTCGCATGCGGGGGGCGGGGTGCGACCACTCCATCGAGAACCGCTTGGTGATGTGCGGCTTGATCTGCGAACCGAGGCCGAGGAGGAACCGCCCCTCGGAGAACTTCTGCAGGTCGTAGGCCGTCTGGGCCAGCGTCATCGGGTTGCGGGCGAACGCCACGGCGATGCCGGTGCCCAGCTCGATGCGCTCGGTGTGCTCGGCCGCGAGCAGGAGCGGCATGAACGGGTCGTGGCTGGTCTCGGCCGACCAGACCGCGTCGTAGCCGGCGGCCTCAGCCCGCTCGGCGCCGCTGACGGCGTTGGACAGTTCCCCGATGCCTCCGTCGACCTTCATGGTGTCGACGGTAGTCGGCTGCGGGGATCAGCCGCTCTGGCCCCGGAGGAACCGCTCGATCTCGCCGGCCAGCTCCTCGCCCGAAGGGAGGTCGACCTCGTCGGCAAGGTCGTCGACGTGGCTGATGCGCTCGTCGGTCTGGGTCTCGAGCTGGTGGAGCAACGTGATGTGCTCGGCGCTGTCGGCAACGAGCTCGTCGAGCCGGGCCCGCACGGCGGCGGCCTCTTGGGTGAGGGTGCCGGTGGGGAACGAGAGATCGCCCAGCTCGTTCAGCTTCTCGATGAGGGCGAGCGACGCCGCCGGGTACGTCATCCCCGATGCATAGTGCGGCACCTGGGCCCAGAGTCCCACCGCGGGAAGTCCGACCTCGGCGCACTTCGACTCGATGGCCGCCTGGATGCCGGCGGGGACGTCGACGGTGGTGCGGATGCCGCCCACGTGGTTGGCCAGCAGGGGATCGGTTGCCGTGCTGGTGAGCTGTGAGGGGCGGGTGTGCGGTGCGGCCGCCGGGTAGGCACCCAGGCCGACCACCATGCGTGTGCCCAGCTCGAGGGCGAGGTCGACGACAGCGGTGGCGACGGCGCGCCACTGGTGGTCGGGCTCGGCGCCGACGAGCATCAACACGTCGTTGCCGTTGGGATCCGACATGGCGAGCAGCTCGATCTTGGGCCAGGTGAGCCCGGCGTTGAGGCCCGCCTCGATGCGCATGATGGGCCGGCGGGCACGGTGGTCGAGCAGCGTGTCGGTGTCGAAGGTGGCGATGGGGCTGGTCTCTGCTTCGTCGAGCAGCGTGGCGGCGGCCCGGGCCGCGGCACCGCCGGCGTCGATCCATCCCTCGAGCGCGACGATGAGAAGGGGTGCGTCGAGCTCGGGGCTCTCGTGGAACTCGTACAGATCGCTCAACGCTGCCCTCCTGTGGCATGTTCGGGTCACAGGGCCCCGTGCGGTGAGGATAGGGCGGGGAGCGCGCTGCAACCGACCGGTTGGTGACCGGGGTGCGGAAACTCGGACGTATCCTGGTCGTCAACCCCACGCCATCCTCACGGAGTCACGCATGTCGATCGATGTCACCGACGCCACCTTCGAGGCCGAGATCCTCGAACGCTCGGCCACCACGCCGGTCGTCGTCGACCTGTGGGCGCCATGGTGCGGCCCGTGCGTGACGCTCGGACCGATCCTCGAAAAGGTGGTCGACGCAACCGGTGGCCAGGTGGTGCTCGCCAAGGTGAACGTCGACGAGAACCCGAAGATCTCGGCCGCCTTCCAGGCCCAGAGCATCCCGGCCGTGCACGCCATCAAGGACCGCAATCGTGTCGGCGGCTTCGTCGGCGCCCAGGGCGAGGCGGCGGTGGCTCAGTTCGTGAACGGTCTGCTCCCCACCGAGACCGAGGTCGAGCTGGCCCGGCTGGTCGCCGCTGGCGACGAGCAGTCGCTGCGAGCTGCCCTCGACATCGAGCCCGGTCACGAGGTGGCCATCGTGGCGCTGGCCGAGCTGCTCATCGGCGCCGGGGAGACCGACGAGGCACTGGGCCTGCTCGAGCGGATCCCCGAGACGCCCGAGACCCGTCGGGTGGCCGCCTTGGCCCGCACCGGTGGCGCGGTCGAACCTGACGACATCGATCGACAGCTCACCGAGCTGCTCGACCAGGTGAAGGGCGACGACGACGCCCGCCAGAAGTTCGTCGACCTCCTCGAGGTGCTCGGCTCCGACGATCCGCGCACCGCGGACTACCGCAAGAAGCTCACCGCCCGCCTCTACTGAGGCGGTAGCCTCAACGCTGGCCGTCCCCGCGGCTCCTTCCCCCCATCCGATGTCTGCTGCATCGCGGAGGGAACGTGTCTGCACCCCTGCCGCCCTCTCCGGGGGCGGGTCAGCGGTCGGTCGTGGATCAGGTCGGCGAACTGGCCGACCGGCTGGGCACATCGGTGCCGGTGCTGGTCGGTGGCACGGTCGCGCTGGTGGTCGCCGTGGTGTTGGGGATCCTGGCATGGACCCGCGAGTCGCCCCCGCCGCCTGAGATCTCCATCCCCTATGCCGCTCCGGCCGCCACGACGGCATCAGCCGTCACCACCGAGGCGACGGTGCCGCTCGTCGTGCACGTCGCCGGAGCAGTGGCGCGCCCCGGCGTGTACTCCCTGGCCACCGATGCTCGGGTCGGCGACGTGCTCACCGCTGCCGGAGGGCCGGCCGACGGTGCCGACCTCGATCGGCTGAACCTGGCCGCGCCCGTGGCCGACGGCAGCCGGGTCTACGTGCCGCGGGTGGGGGAGGAGGCGGCGCCGGCGGTGCTCGGGCCCGACGTGTCGGAGTCGGGCGGGAGTGGCTCCGGAGGCGCTGACGGACCCGTCGACATCAACACGGCTGACGCCGCCCGCCTCGAGGACCTTCCCGGAGTCGGGCCGGCCACCGCCGCGGCGATCGTGGCGCACCGCGAAGCGAACGGTCCGTTCGTGGTGGTCGACGATCTGCTCGACGTCCGCGGCATCGGCGAGGCCAAGCTGGCGGCACTGCGCGACCTGGCCACCGTGTGAACCGTGGCGATCCACGCCTGTGGGCAGCGGTGTCGATGGCGGCCGCCACCTGGCTCGGCGCGCGGTGGGCGGCGCCGGTACCCCTGTGGTGTGGCCCGCTGGTGGCTCTCGCCGGTGTCCGGACCCGCGGCCGGCTGCTGGCGCTGGCGTGCGGGCTGCTCCTCGTGGGCTCGGCACTCGGTGCACGTTCCATCGACGGTCTCACGCCGGTGGAGCGCAGCCCCCACGACGGCGAGGTGACCTTGGTGGGCGACCCACGATGGTTCGGCCCGTCGCTGCGCGTCGATGTCCGCATCGACGGCGGTCGACGGGTCGAGGCGTGGGCGCGCGGGGCGGCTGCCGCTGCCCTGTCGCCGCGCATGGCCGGCGAGCGCATCGAGCTCTCGGGTCGCCTCGGCCCGCCTCCCGACGATGCGCCGTGGCTCGTCACCCGGCACGTCGTCGGCCGCCTGAGCGTCACCGAGGTCGGCGAGTGGCGCCGCGGCGACCTGCCGAGTCGGGCGGCCAATGGGCTGCGACGCACGTTGATCGATGGGGCGGGCACGATGGACCCCGACCGTCGTTCCCTCTACCTGGGTCTCCTCCTCGGCGATCGCAGCGACGAGGACCCGCTCGTCGCCGACGATTTCGCCGGCTCGGGGCTCACCCACCTGTTGGCGGTATCGGGCTCGAACGTCGCATTCGTGATGTCGCTGCTCGGGCCGCTACTCATGCGGATGCGGCTGGGTCGCCGGCTTGTCGCAGGCCTCGCGGTACTGGCGTTCTTCGCGTTGGTCACCCGGTTCGAGCCGTCGGTGCTGCGAGCCACCACGATGGCGGGCCTCGGCGCGGTAGCGGTCACGTTCGGCTGGGAGTCGGAGAGCCGCCGGCTCCTGGCGGGGGCGGTCATCGTGCTGCTGCTGGTCGATCCGCTCCTGGCTCGTTCGGCGGGCTTCCAGCTCTCGGTCGCGGCGTCGGCCGGCATCCTCGTGTGGAGTCGGTCGCTGGCGTCGGCGATCCGCGGGCCCCGTCTCGTCGTCGAGCCGCTGGCGGTCACCATCGCGGCGCAGGCCGCCGTTGCGCCGCTCCTCATCCCGCTCTTCGGTGGCCTCCCGGTGGCCTCGCTCCCTGCCAACCTGCTCGCCGGGCCGGCGGCTGGGCCGGTGGTGGTGTGGGGTCTGCCGGCGGGTCTGGTGGCCGGCGTGGTGGGCGCACCAGCCGACGGGTTGTTGCACCTCCCGACCGAGCTGTTCGTCAGCTGGATCGGGGCGGTCGCTGCGCACGGCGCGACGTGGCCGCTCGGCGAGCTGGGGCTCGGTCACCTCCTCGTCGCCTGGCTGGGTGTCGCTGCAATCTGGTTCGGTCGACAGGCGCAATGGTGGCGCCGGGTCGGAGCGCTCGTCGTGGTGGCCGCAGTGTTGCACCCCGCAGCGGCGATGCGCGTGGGTCCGCCGACCATGGCCGATCTCGGACCCGCAGCGCAGCTCCATCGGCACGACGACGCGGTGGTGGTCGAGCTCGACGTGGGTGTCCGTCCCGCCACCGTGATCGAGGGGCTCCGACGTGCCGGCGTGCGCCGCGTCGACGTGGTGGTCGCGCACCACGGAGGCCGAGACGTGGCCGAGGTGGTGGCTCTCCTCGCCGAACGTGCTCCGCCCCGGTTGGTCCTCGCGCCCTCTGGTCATCGTGTGCCGGGCGGCTCGGTGCCAGTGCCGGGCCAGACGGTGCGGGTCGGCGGGTTCGCCATCGCCGTCGAGGGGGTGGACCCCCGGCTGACCGCGCGGGTGTCGATGCCCCCATGACGATCAGCTCAGCTGGCGGGCAGCTCGTCGCCGGGCACCGGCAGCTTGCGCGTCGGGCGGCGCACGAACAACAAGAGCACGGCCGAGGTGAGGTTCATCACCGCCACCGTGAGGAACGCCCCGTCGTAGTTGCCCACCCTGTCGAAGTAGAGCGACGCGAGTAGGGGTGCACCCGCCCCGATCACCAGCGAGAACGGCATGCCGGCGCTGCGCACCGAGCCGAGGTAGCGGCGCCCGAAGAACGTGGCCCAGATCACCTCTTGCAGCGGGATGAGGCCGCCCCAGCCGAGCCCGAGCAGGAAGAACCCTGCGTACACGGCGGGATCGACCCCACCACGCACGCTGAAGGTGATGACGATCATGGCGAGGCCCGTGACCGCCGCTCCGCCCGATGCCAGCTTGTTGGGGGCAACCCGGTCCATGAGGAACCCCCAGACCGGCTTGGACAGCAGGGCCGGCACAGATGCGAGGGTGATCATGAGCGACGCTTCGGCGCGGCCGTAGCCGGCGTCGGTCATGAACGGCACCGTCTGCAACAGCATCACGCCGATGGTGACGGCGAACATCCCGAAGGCCAACACGAGGAGGTAGAAGGCGCTCGACCGCAGGGCTTCGGCCCGGGTGAGCGACTCGGCGAAGTCGGCCCGGGCCCGATCGCCACCGGTGCCGGCCGCCTCCTCCGCTGTCTTGCCGTCGGGGAAGAGACCGTGGTCCTCGGGAGAGCGGCGCATCGCCAGTGCCGACGGGACGACGAGGAGCAACGCGCCGACGGCGAGCACTCGCCATCCCACTCGCCAGCCCCACGAGTCGACCACCGCGGTGGTGAATGGCGTGAGCAACACCCCCGCGAGCGAGACGCCCATCGCCGCCCAGCCGACGGCGCGACCCCTCTTGTCGACGAACCACTTCGACAGGGTGACGTTGACGACGAGGTTGCCGATCATCGCCGCACCCGCCGACACCGCGATGCCGTAGACGATGGTCCACTGCCAGAGCTCGTCGATGACGCTGAGCCCCAGCATCGAGGCGGTCAGGATGCTGACCCCGAGCAGCATGAGGCGCCGGCCGCCGTTGCGGTCGACGTACGTGCCGACGAAGAAACCGCAGGTGGCGAGCACCACCTGGCCGATCGTCCGGGCCAGCGTGAACTCCGATCGGGACCACCCGAGGTCGACGGTCATGGGCTCGAGGAACGGCCCGAGGATGTAGCTGCCGGCACCCATCGCCACGAACTGGGCCACCAGCGCGGCGAGAACGAGCCAGTAGCCGTAGTAGACGCGCGGCACCCGGATCGGTGGGTCCGATGGCGTGGGATTGAACGCTGCGGTCTGGGTCGCCAACGTGTCCCCCCGGAAGGTCGGCCGAACCGCACAACTTACTGCGCGCCCCGTTGCCTCGGGGCACCCGGCACCCGGCACCTGGGGACGGCGGGGGCCGCCGGTGGTCGCCCGGCGCCGGTGTAGCTTCGCCGGCATGGAGCTCTGGCTCGGCGAACACCGCTTCGACATCACCCACACCGGGCCGTGGTCATGGGCATCCTCAACCGCACCCCCGACTCGTTCTACGACAAGGGCAGCTACTGGGCGTTTGACGACTTCCTCGCCAAGGCCGACACCCTCGTGTGCGACGGGGCCGACTTCCTCGACGTCGGCGGTGTGAAGGCCGGACCCGGCGACGAGGTGGGCGAACAGGAGGAGCTCGACCGTGTCATCCCTGCGGTCGAGGCCCTCCATGCCCGCTTCGACCTGCCCCTGTCGGTCGACACGTGGCGGGCCGGCGTCATCCGCGAGGCGATCGCTGCCGGTGCGGTGGTCGGCAACGACATCTCCGGCTTCGCCGATCCCGACTACCTGCCGGTGTGCGCGGCGGGAGGGGCGTCGGTTGTGGCCACCCACATCCGGCTCGCGCCTCGAGTGGCCGACCCGAACCCCATCTACGACGACCTGGTCGGCGACGTGTGCGCGTTCCTCGCCGAGCTTGCGGAGCGAGCGGTCGACGCCGGCATCCCGCCCGAGCGGGTGATGGTCGACGCCGGCCTCGACCTCGGCAAGACCGAGGCGCAGTCGCTCGAGCTACTGCGGCGGTCCGATGCGCTGGCGGAGCTTGGTCACCCGGTGTTCCTCTCCGCATCGAACAAGCGGTTCCTGGCCCACCTGCTCGACACCGAGGTGAGCCAGGTCGGCAACGGCACCCTCGCCGCCCACGTGCTCGGCGTGATGCTCGGATGCCGGGTGCTGCGGGCCCACGACGTTCGTGGCACTCGACGGGCGGCCGACGTGGCCGCAGCGCTGCTCGCGGCATGAGTCGACGATGAGCGCACCGGTGCACCTCATCAAGGGTGACGACGCCGTCCTCGTGGGTGACGAGGTGCGCCGCGTCGTCGACGCGCTCGTCGGCGACGGCGATCGCTCGCTCCTCGTCGACGAGGTCGACGACGACCGCTACCTGGTGGGCGACGGGGCCCACATCAGCCCACTGGTCGACGCCGCGCAGACCCCGCCGTTCCTCACCGACCGTCGCGTCGTCGTCGGCCGCCACCTGGCTCGCTTCACCACGGCGGAGTCGGTCGCCCCGCTCGTGGCGTACCTCGACGATCCCCTCTCCAGCACGTCGCTGGTGCTGGTCTGGGACAAGGGGCCGAAGTACACCGGCCGATCGGCGGTGCCGAAGAGCCTCACCGATGCGCTGAAGCGCGCAGGAGGCGTCACCATCGCCACTGGCGTCCCCGCCAACGCGAAGGGCAAGGATGCGTGGCTGAAGGACCACGTCAACGCATCCGCGGTGCAGCTCGACACCCGGGCCCAGAAGGTGTTGGCCGAGCGACTGGGCGAGGACCTGAACCGGGTCGGCGCCATCCTCGGCGTGCTCGAGAGCACGTACGGACCGGGGTCGAAGATCACCGTCGAGCAGCTCGAGCCCTTCCTCGGCGAAGCAGGCGGCGTGCCACCGTGGGAGCTCACCGACGCCATCTCCGAGGGCAAGATCGGCATCGCGCTGGATCGACTCCAACGCATGCTGAGCGGCGGCGACCGACATGCTCTTCAGATCATGGCCACGCTCCACCGCCACGTGGGTGGTCTCATGAGGCTCGATGGGGCAGGGGTTCGCTCCCGTGACGAAGCCGCCAAGCTGCTCGGCATGGCGCCGTTCCCCGCCGAGAAGCTCATGAAGCTCGCCCGCAACCTGGGGTCCGGGCGGATCCGACACCAGGTCCTGCTGGTAGCCGACGCCGACCTCGACCTGCGCGGCGCCAACGAGTGGCCCGACCACCTCGTGCTCGAGGTGCTGGTGGCTCGCCTCGCCAGCTCCAGCTCGGCCCGCTGAGGGCCGCGTCGGCGTTGACAGGGTCGTCCCGGAGACCGGCCGAGGCACCGAAGACGGCGACGGCGACCCACCGAGGAGCAGGAGGGCGCGGCAGCGCTCGAGCGCTGCCGCGCCACCGCGCTCGTCGTGGTGCACCTGATCCGCCGCATCCATCGCCGCACTCTGCCCGACGGGGCCCGGTGCGACCAATGGGAACGCCGATCCGCTGGTGGCCGTCGAGACGCGACACGGCCCCGCAGTGGCGGGGCCGTGATCAGCGATCCTGGGCGCCGGCGCTCGGCCGGCGGCGACTACTCGGCGGTGGCGGAGCTCAGCCGGGCGAGGCGCTTGGTGAGGCGCGACTTCTTGCGGTTGGCGGCGTTCTTGTGCAGGACGCCCTTGGCCGCAGCCTGGTCGATGCGCTTGATGGCCAGGCTGAGGAGCTCAGGGGTCTCCTCGGCACCGGCGGCAGCGGCCGTCTCGGCCTTCCTGACGCGGGTCTTCAGCTCGGCGCGCACGCCCTTGTTGCGCACCCGGCGCTTCTCGTTCTGGAGGTTGCGCTTCTTCTGACTCTTGATGTTCGCCACGAAGTGTCCTGTGTCGGCGGGGGCGGGCGCGAGCAGCAGCTCGCACCTCGGTGGAACCGTGCGATGATAGCGATGTCCGGCGGGTATGTCACACCTGGGCTCCTCGGAGCCCGGAGGGCAACGCCTGCCGGGCCATGTCCGGCCTCGTGGTCGGAGCCGTCCCCGCCCCTCGATATCGTCAGCGGTTCCCATGGACCTGTCGCGCATCCGCAACGTCTCGATCATCGCCCACATCGACCACGGCAAGTCGACCCTCGCCGATCGGATCCTCGAGATCACCGGCGCCGTCGACGCCCGCGACATGCGCGAGCAGTACCTCGACTCGATGGACCTCGAGCGCGAGCGGGGCATCACCATCAAGCTCCAAAGCGTGCGCCTCGACTACTCGGGCCACGTCATCAACCTCATCGACACCCCCGGCCACGTCGACTTCGGCTACGAGGTGTCGCGGTCGCTCGCCGCGTGCGAGGGTGTCATCCTCGTCGTCGACGCCTCCCAGGGCATCGAGGCGCAGACGTTGGCCAACTGCTTCCTTGCCCTCGAGAGCGACCTCGAGATCGTCGCCGCCCTCAACAAGATCGACCTGCCGGCGGCGGAACCCGACCTCTACGCCGAAGAGATCGAGCGGGTGCTCGGCATCCCGGCCGACGAGATCCTGCGCATCAGTGCCAAGACGGGCGAGGGTGTGCCCGAGCTGCTCGACGCAGTGGTGCAGCGCATCCCGCCGCCCCAGGGCTCGATCGACGAGCCGCTCCAGGCCCTCATCTTCGACTCGCACTTCGACCAGTACCGCGGCGTGGTGTCGTCGATCCGGGTGATGAACGGCGAGCTCGTCACCGACACCAAGATGCGCTTCATGCAGGCCGGCACCGTGCACGAGGCCGGCGAGGTCGGTGTCCGCCGCCCGCTCATCACCCCCGTGAAGAGCCTCGGGCCGGGCGAGGTCGGCTACATCATCGCCGGCATCAAGGACGTGGGCGAGGCCCGCTCGGGCGAGACGGTCACGTCGGCGGCCAAACCGGCTCCGGCCGCGCTCGCCGGGTACCTCGAACCGAAGCCCATGGTGTTCTGTGGCCTCTACCCCGTCGAGGGCGACGACTTCTCCGACCTGCGCGACGCCCTCGAGAAGCTCCGGCTCAACGACGCCAGCTTCACCTACACGCCTGAGACCTCGGGGGCCCTTGGCTTCGGCTTCCGGTGCGGGTTCCTCGGCCTGCTCCACATGGAGATCGTGCGTGAGCGGCTCGAGCGCGAGTTCGACCTCAGTCTCATCGCCACCGCTCCGTCGGTGGAGTACCAGGTCGAGAAGGTCGGCGGGCAGATCATCGAGATCGACAACCCGAGCGACATGCCGAGCCCGGGCGAGATGGAGGGCATCGACGAGCCCTACCTGAAGATCACGATCCTCACCCCGTCGAGCTACACCGGCACCATCATGGAGCTGTGCCAGGGCAAGCGGGGAACGTTGCAGAACATGGAGTACCTGTCGCCCGAGCGCGTCGAGCTGGTGTACGAGATCCCGCTCGCCGAGGTGGTCATGGACTTCTTCGACCAGCTGAAGAGCCGCACCCAGGGTTACGCCAGCCTCGACTACGACCCCATCGGCTACCGCCGGTCGAACCTGTCGAAGGTCGACATCTTGTTGCACGGCGAGCCGGTCGACGCGTTCAGCATGATCGTCCACAAGGACGTCGCCTACGAGTACGGGCGCAAGATGTGCGAGAAGCTGAAGGAGCTCATCCCGCGCCAGCAGTTCGACGTGCCGATCCAGGCCGCCATCGGCGGCAAGATCATCGCCCGACAGACGGTGAAGGCGTTTCGAAAGGACGTCACCGAGAAGCTCTACGGCGGTGACATCACCCGCAAGAACAAGCTGCTGCAGAAGCAGAAGGCGGGCAAGAAGCGGATGAAGAGCATCGGCCGGGTCGAGATCCCCCAAGAGGCGTTCATCTCGGCGCTGAAGCTCGACGACTGAGTCTGTTCGCCGCCTGAGCCGCTGAGGCGTCCGATGGCCTCCCAGATGAGGCCCCCCCATGTGCCGCGGCCGACCTTGCCGTCGACCTCGAGACGGCGGCTCGTCTGGAAGCTGCGCACAGCCCGGTCGGTGGCGGGCCCGAACACCGGCTGGGCGCTGCGCATGCCGTCCTCGTCGATGGCGCAGCCGTCGAGCAGGTCCCACAGCTCGACCACCGCCGGACCGCGGGCACCGAGGCGGATGAAGGGCTTGGAGTCGATGAGGCGTTGCACCCTGGTGAACGGGTCCAGCTCGTCGAGGTCGAGGTCGTGGCCGGCGATCCCAGATGCGATCTCGGGGGGCGAGGCGATGATCTCGTAGTGCATCGCGTCCTTGTTGCCCGAGTAGTCGCCGCCCCACCGCCACACCGTCGCCCCTGACCGGGTGCGGATGGCCGTGATGGCCGCCACCATCGCTCCCGGCATGTCGGTGACCAGCTCGTCGCCGTAGGGGTTGTCGTTCCAGTTGAGGTCGAGAGCGATGCCGAAGGCGTGCAGCGAGTGTTCGGTGCCGCCGGTGATCGCCCGGCAGTTGTAGGCGCCGGTGTCGGCCAGCCGGGTGGGGTAGTCGTGGGCGACGAGGCAGGCGTCGAGAGCACGGACGGCGTCGATGATCGTGGTGCGCACCGTGACCTTGCCGCCGCCGTGGAGGACGACCCTGGCCATCGCGAAGTCGCAGTGCGGCGCCCACAGCTGGCGGAGGTCGCGGGTGCGGCGTGCTCCGGGCGACGTTGGCGGGGGAGGAGGATTGGCACCGTGCGGCGGGTTCAGGTCCGGCTCGGGTCGGTCGAGGATCGTGACCCCCGGTGTGGCGTTCGCGAGGTGGGCCCACGCCGCGAAGTCGTCGAGTTGCTCGGTGTCGAGCTGGATCAGGTCACTCACGCTCTCGACGGTAGGCCGCGTGCATGAGCGGCGCTGGCAGGATGGGCCGATGTTCGACCTGTGGACCACCGACGACATCTGTGACCTGCGAGGACGCGTCGCCGTGGTCACCGGGGCCAACGGCGGGCTCGGCCTCGAGACGGCCGCAGCATTGGCCGGGGCCGGCGCCCACGTGGTCATGGCGGCCCGCAACGCTGCCAAGGCCGACGACGCACGGCGGGCCATCGACACCGCCCATCCCGGTGCATCGCTCGAGGTCGTTCCGCTCGACCTGTCCGACCTCGACTCGGTGGCATCCGCCGCGGCGATGATCCGCGACCACCACGCAGCCATCGACATCCTCGTGAACAACGCCGGCATCATGGCGCCGCCCGAGGGGCGCACGGCTCAGGGCATCGAGCTGCAGTTCGGCACGAACCACGTCGGCCACTTCGCCCTCACCGCGCACCTCATGCCGGCCCTGCTGACCGCACGGGCCGCACGGGTGGTGTCGGTGTCATCGGTCGCCCGGTTCATGGGGCGGCCGTTTGTTCCTGGCGAACCGATCGACAGCGGCGCCTACGACGCATGGCGGATGTACGGCCGGTCGAAGCTCGCCAACCTGCACTTCGCGGTCGAGTTGCACCGCCGATTGCTGGCTGTCGGCGCGCCGGTGGCGAGCCTCGTCGCGCATCCTGGTCTCAGCAACACCGACCTGCAGGCCACGAGCGTGGCGTCGTCCGGCGGTGGGCTCTACCAGCGCACGTCGCACCGGGCCTCGCGCATCATCGGCATGACCGCCGCCAGGGGAGCCCAGTCGCAGATCCGCGCCGCCACCGACCCCACCGCACGATCGGGCCAGCTCTACGCCCCGCGCTTCGTCAACGCCGGATCGCCGGTGCGTCGGCCGGTGCTCGGATGGTCGCTCGACCGTACGCATGGGCAGGCACTTTGGGAGGTGTCCGAGCGTGAGTCGGGCGTCACCTTCGACATCGCCGCGCTCGCCACGGGCGCTGGAGGCCTGCCGGACTGAGGGTGCTTGCAACCGGCGGCCGGGGTCGACCGGCGCCGCCAGAAGCAGCTCTGCGGGGCCCTCGGATCCGATCCTCCCACGGCCTCCGCGTTGGCACTCGGTATCATCGAGTGCGAACACCGGCCGACGAGTGGATGAACGGAGGAGGAGTCCCCCAGCGATGCTCGACGAACGTAAGGCGTCCATCCTCCGAGCGGTGGTGGAGGAGTACATCCAGACCGCGCAGCCCGTCGGCTCGGGCCATGTGGCGCGCGATCCCGGCGTGGCCGTGTCGCCCGCCACCGTTCGCAACGAGATGGCGGTGCTCGAGACCGAGGGCTACC
Organism: Acidimicrobiia bacterium; assembly: GCA_016649895.1. Taxonomy (GTDB): domain Bacteria; phylum Actinomycetota; class Acidimicrobiia; order Acidimicrobiales; family SKKL01; genus Actinomarinicola. The sequence continues at coordinate 20,858 of JAENWR010000060.1, forward strand.
TCGTGCAACCGCACACCAGCGCCGGCCGCATCCCCACCGACAAGGGCTACCGCTTCTTCGTCGACACGCTCACCGAGCCCGGTCG
>JAENWR010000072.1 GCA_016649895.1 Acidimicrobiia bacterium
CAGGTCGCCGACGCGACCGATAGCGATCCCGAGCGTGAACCAGGGGGCGGCCAGGTCGAGGAGTCCCAGCACGGGGATGCGGCGCCGCCGAAGCTCGACGACGGCGACCAGGAGGGCGGCGGTGATGCCACCGAGCAGGCTGGCGCCGCCCTCCCACACCCGGAGGACCTCGAGCGGCGAGTCGAAGTGGGAGAGGTGGTTGAGGACGTAGGCCAGGCGGGCGCCGAGGAGGGCGGCGACGATCGACCGGGTGAGCACCGCGGTGATCGCCTCCTCGTCGAGGCCGGCTGTTCGCACCTGCCGCATCAGCAGCACCGCGCCGGCGAGGACGCCGAGGGCGGTGAAGATGCCGTGCGGGCTGATCGACAGCGGGCCGAGGTGGATCGAGATGATGGGGTCGTAGGAGATGGCGGCGATCACAGGGCTCCGGGTGGTGCGGGTGGTGGGTTGGGTTGGTCAGATGGGTGGCCAGCCGGTCTCAGCGAACCATCGTTGCAGGGGGCCGGACCACCTGGGCGGCGCGCAGCAGGAGGCGGCGGCGCTTGCTGGTCACCCCGGAACGTAACTCCTACAGGCTGTCGTTTTCTAGGCGCCCGGACCGTCACCGACCACTACCGTGGCCGATCATGGCGAGACGCAAGTTGCGCAGCGGAGAGCTGGAGAACCGGGTCCTGAGTGTCCTGTGGGCGGCCGACCGGCCCATGACACCCCGCGAGGTGCACGCGGTGATCAGCGCCAAGCGTGACCTGGCCTATACGACAGTGATGACCATCCTCACCCGGCTGTGGGAGAAGAAGGAGCTCACCCGCGAGAAGCAAGGACGCTCGTTCTCGTACCAACCGGTCCTCGGCCGCGACGAGCGGGTCGCCCAGCGCCTGCAGGAGGTCCTCGACGCCGCCGACGACAGGCTTGTCGCGCTCAACGCCTTCGTGACGTCGCTTCCCGCCGACGCCCAGGCGGCACTGCAGGCGTCGCTCAGCGACAACCGGAGCCGCCGGTGACCGCCGTCTTCGTCCTCGTCGGCCTCGGCCTCGTCACCCTCCCGACGGTCCAGCATCGCCGCCTCGAGCAGCTCGCCCCACAGGAATGGTGCCGCGCGACAGCCACGAGCATCCGCGCCGGGTTGGCAGTGCTCCAGCTCGGTCTGCTCTTTGGTGCCGCTCCCACGCTGCTGCGAGCCGTCGGCATCCACGACGCCGCCGACGCCTGCCACCGCATTTTCGGCCCGGCAGCACCAGGCGGCGCCGTCACGGGCTGGCTCGGTGCCGGCGCCCTCGGCTACGTCGTGCACGCCCGCTGGCGAGCCCGCCGCCACGTCCGCCACACGACCGAGGTCACCACCATCGAGCCGTGGCTCGGCACCCACCAGCTCACCGACGGCGTGGACCACGTCACCATCCCTTCCGACCGGCCCCTCGCCTACGCCGTGCCCGGCCCCTCACCACAGATCGTGGTCTCGGATCGGCTGCGCACCTCGCTCACCCCCGACGAGCTCGCGGCGGTGCTGCGCCACGAGACCAGCCACCTCCGCCGTGGCCACCACCGGGAGCTCACGCTCGCCTGTGAGGTCGAGACCGTCTTCTCTCGCTGGCCGCAGATGCGGCGGTCGGCGGCGCTGCTGCGGCTGGCGGTCGAACGGGTCGCCGACGAGGATGCCATCACCACGACCGAGGATCGAGCACACGTGCGCGATGCCCTGGTCAAGACGGCCACCTCGCTGGTGATAGGGGCTGTTCCCGCGTTCACATCCGCAGCGACCATCCTGCACCGGATCGCTGCACTGGAGGCTGCCCCGCATCACCTGCTCGGCCTCGTCTCCATCTGCTTCGACTGATCACGCACTCGGCGAGGTCGCCGGGGGGGGAGGCTACGAGACAGTGTCGTAGTCTGCGTGGGTCGAGCCAGGCTGAGTGTCTGTCGAGGGCCTGCGCAATGGAGGCACCGTGTACGTCTGAGCAGCGCTGTCATGTCCTGCGATCAGCGAGCCGGGCGACCACCCCAGCTTCGACCGGGTCGGCGGTTGGGCCGTAGCCGGCGACCAGCACCGCGCGGGCGCGGCAGGACGAGCAGACCAACCCGAGGACGATGGCCTCGTCGCCTGGATCGGTGGCACCCTCGACTCGCAGGGCGGCACCGATCACCACCTCGTCGACCCGATGGACGTGCCGGCACCGTGAGCATCGCAACCCGTCGTCTTGCACGGAAACGTCCTCCGCATACCCGTCGGCGCGCAGCTCGGCGATCGCCTCCGTGACCGTCAGGCCAGAGGGGACGTCCGGCAGGTTCATCGGGACCGTCCTTCGTTCTGCGTCCCGCCGGATCCGGCGGGCTCCGCTGCCACCCTGCCTGATCCGCCGAGCGCTTGCCCGCTCCCGGGCACAGGAGGTCAGCGATGCGCGGTTGGCGCCTCGCCTGCCACCTGGGTTCGGGCCGTGGCTCCGCCAGCTGGAAGGTGGAGTCCGCTTCAGGAGCAAGGCGCTCACCAGACGGAAGGCGTGGGGCCGATCGGTGGGCGTGCGTGTTACATGTCCATGGTGCCGTCGGGGCGGGTGTGCGAGCGCATGAACAACCGCTCGCCGGCGACGACGAGCACGATGCCGGCCGCGGAGACGTAGAGGCTGAGGGCGTCTTCGGAGGCCTTGACCCACAGGAAGGCGCCGAGCACGACGATGTCGAGAACGATCGCGCCGATGACGATGGCGGCCTTGAACTCGACCCGGGACCGGAGCCGGCGGAGCAGGCCCCAGTGGATGGCGACGTCCATGATCAGGTAGTAGATCGCGCCGAGGGCGGCGATGCGGCGCAGGTCGAAGGCGGCGGCGAGGGCCATGGCGAACACCACGGTGTAGACGGTGGTGTGGGTGCGAACCGTGCCGGGCATGCCGAAGTGGCGGTGAGGCACTTGCTTCATGTGGGTGAGCATGGCCAGCATGCGCGACGCGGCGAACACGCTGGCCATGACTCCCGACGCGGTGGCGACGACGGCGAGCACGACGGTGAACCAGACGCCGCCATCGCCGAAGGCTGGGCGGGCTGCCTCGGCGAGGGAGAAGTCCTCGGCCGCGATGATCTCGGGGAGGGTGAGGTTGCCGGCAACTGCCGCGGCGATCGCCAGGTAGACGACGGTGCAGATGGTGAGGGCGATCACGATGGCCCGCCCGGTGTTGCGATGAGGCTCGACGATCTCCCCGCCGCTGTTGGTGATGGTGGTGAAGCCCTTGTAGGCGAGGATGGCGAGGGCCACCGCGGCCAGGAAGCCCTCGGGTGAGGCGTCGACGCCCGCCGCCGCGGTGCCGTTGGTGAGGTTGGCGGCCTCGGCGAACCACAGGCCGGCGACCGCAACAATCCCGAGACCGGCGATCTTGACCGCCGCCATTGCCCGCTCCGCGGTCTGGATGGCCTGGTTGCCGGCGACGTTCACCGCGAAGGCTGCCGCGAGGAGTGCGACACCGAGGGCGGGCACCCAGAACGAGGCGGGTTCGAGGTCGACGATCTGCAGCATGTAGGACCCGAAGGTGCGGGCGACGAGGCTCTCGTTGATGACCATCGACACGTACATGAAGATGGCGAACACACCAGTGGCGGTGCCGGGGCCGTACTCCTCGCGGAGGAACATGGCGACGCCTCCCGAGGAGGGGTAGGCGTTGGACAGCTTCACGTACGAGTAGGCGCTGAACGCGACGACAACGGCGGCGACGACGAACGCAACCGGGAACAGGTCGCCGGCCAAGCGGGCGGTCTGGCCGGTGAGCGCGAAGATCCCGGCGCCGATCATGACCCCCGTTCCCAGCGACACGGCTCCGGAGAGGGTCAGGCTGCCGGGGACGTCCTCAGGGGCTTGGTGGTCGGTCCCGGTCGATGCGTGATCCATAGGTCTCAGCTCGCTCGTCGGAGATCGATGGCGATGGTCTCGTGGGGGTGCAGCTCGACGGCCTGGCCGGCGACGGAGACCGTGATCGGAGTGGTGCGCGGTCCGGGTTGTGCGTGGAGCTCGATGTTGTCGTGGGTGATGGCGACGCGGAGGTACTGGTCGCGGTAGCGGAACCCGAAGCGCAGTTCGGTGAGCTCGTCGGGGAGGCGGGGGTTGAACGACAGGACGTCGTGGTGGACCTCGAGGCCCGTGTAGCAGCGCTGCACCAGGTCGATGGTGCCGGCCATGGCGCCGAGGTGGATGCCCTCGCTGGTGGTGCCGCCCTGGATGTCGGCGATGTCGCTGGTGAGGGCGTCACGGAAGATCGTCCAGGACCGGGCACGGTCGGCGCGGGCCAGCACCCAGGCCATGGCGACCCGGCACAGGGTGGAGCCGTGCGTCATGCGGGCGGTGTAGTAGTCGATGGTGGCGGGGATGCCGGCGGGATCGAAGCTGTAGCCGAGGTGGGCGAGCAGTTCCGTGAGCTCCTCGCCGGAGAACAGGTACAGGAGCATGAGCACGTCGGCCTGCTTGGCGGCCTTGTAGCGGTTGGTGGAGTCGCCTTCGGCTTCGAGGATGAGGTCGAGGCGGCCGATGTTGCCGTAGCGGTCCCAGTCGAGCTCGGCGAGGTCGTCGTAGCCGGCGAATTGGCTGATCATCCCGTCGCCGCGGAAGGGGACGTGCAGGCGGCGGCTGAGGGTCTCCCAGGTGTCGCGCTCGTCGGGGCCGAGTTCGAGACGTTCCCACAGGTCGCGGCCGCGGTCGCCGAGGAGCTGGTGGGCGTCGAGGGCTCGGCGGAGCAGCCAGGAGACCATGACGTTGGTGTAGGCGTTGTCGTCGATGCCTTCACCGGGGTGGTCGGGGTAGCCGTCGTGGAACTCGTCGGGTCCCATGACGCCCCGGATCGAGTAGCGGCCGGTGGCGGGGTCGAGCTGGGCGAGGTCGGCCCAGAAGCGGGCGATCTCCACCAGCAGCTCGGCGCCGTGGTCGGTGAGGAAGTCGATGTCGGCGGTCACTTGGTGGTACTGCCAGACCTCGTAGGCGACAGCGAGGCTGACGTGGTGTTGGCGGCGCGAGCTGTCGGCCATCCACCGCCCCGAGCGGGGTTGAAGAACTCGGTCGGGGTCTCCTCGCGGCCGTCTGATCCGCTCTGCCACGGGAACCGGGCACCGCGGCAGCCCATGGCGGCGGCCATCCGGCGGGCGGCCGGGAGCCGCCGGTAGCGGTAGTGGAGCAGCTCTCGGGTAAGGGACGGGAAGCGGAGGTTCAGGTAGGGGAACACGAACAGCTCGTCCCAGAACACGTGGCCCCGGTAGCCCTCGCCGTGCAGACCCCGGGCGCCGACCCCGACGTCTCGGTCGACGATGTTCGGCGACAGCGTGGCGAGCACGTGGAAGGTGTGCAGGTTCAGGGCGCCGGCCACCGCGGGGTCGGCGCCGTGCAGCTCGAGGTGGGCGCGCCGCCAGAGCCGGTTCCACGCCCGCTCGTGGCTGGAGGCCAGCTCGTCGATCGTGCCGGCGTCGTCCAGGTCGACGAGGGCGGCTGTGGCCGTGTCGGCGATGGCGTGGTCAAGCGACGTGCACAGTGCCGCCACCTTCTCGACGCGGATGGTCTCGCCCTCGCGCGCGTCGAGGTCGAGGAGCTGCTCTGCTCGGTCGCGTTCGAGCGCGGTGTGTCGGGTGTGTTCGGAACCGCTCGGTTCGACGCGGGTGCGGCAGGCCAGGGCGACGTTGCGTTCGGACTCGGTGGTGCGTGAGGTCAGCCAGAGGACTTCGGTGCCGTGTGCTCCGGTCGCCACCTCGGTGAGGTGGCGGCCGGCGAGGGCGCGCTCGGCGGCGACGTTGCGGTTCTCGACGGTGCCGTCGAGCCCGGAGCGGATCTCGAGGTGACCGGACCAGTTCGTCGGCGTGAGCGCCCATTCCAGGGCGGCGATGCGAGTTCGGTTCATGTGGACGAGGCGGCGTTCGGCGACCCGGGTCGTGCGACCGGCGGCGTCGGTGACCTCGAAGTTGCGGTGGAGGATCCCGGCACGCAGGTCGAGCGTCTGCTGGTAGTGAGCGACCTGCATGACGTCGAGGTCGAGCCAGTCGCCGCCTCCGGGCCGGAACGACAACGGCAGCCAGCTCGGCAGGTTGACCAGGCTCTCGTGCTCGGCGGTGCGACCCTCGACCTGCGATGTCAGCCGGTTGTAGAACCCGGCCGCGTACGTGCCCGGGTAGTGCACGGCGCCGGCCGTTGCTTCGGGGGCCGCTCCCCTGGTGGCGAACACGCCGTTGGCCAGGGTGCAGAGGGCCTCGCGGCGGCCCTCGTCGGCCGGCGCGTAGCCCGCATAGCGGAGCAGCCACCCGCCCGTGTCTGCCGCGAGGGCGGCTGGTTCGGTTGCGGGGGTGACCGTGACGCAGGCGAGGTCGGTCACGACGACGTCGGCGCCGGCATCCCGGAGGTCCGCGGCGTGGCCGGTGCGGTCGACGCCGATGACGAGCGCGAAGTGGCCGTGCCGGCCCGCCGCGACCCCGGTGGTGGCGTCCTCGATGACAGCGGTGCGGTTCGGGTCGGCGCCGAGGCGCCGGGCGGCCTCGAGGAACAGGGCGGGGTCGGGTTTGCCTTCCAGCCCGAGTGCAGCGGCGTCGTTGCCGTCGACGTGCACCGAGAACTTCCCGGCCAGCCCGGCGGCGGCCAGGACCTCGGCCCGGTTGGCGCTGGCGGTGACCACGGCGACGACGACACCGGCTGCCCGGAGCTCGTCGACGAGGGTGGCCGACGACGCGAAGGGCTGGGGTGGGTGCTGTTCGAGGGCGGCGAGGAAGTAGCGGTTCTTGCGGTTGGCCAGTCCCCATGCCGTGGCCGCCTCGGGGGGATCTTGGGGTGTGCCGCGGGGCAGGGTCACACCCCGGGAGGCGAGGAACGCTTCGACGCCGTCGATGCGGGCTCGCCCGTCGACGTGGTCCCGGTAGTCGGCGCTGGTGAAGTGGCGGGTGTCGGCTCCGGCGGGCGCGTTGGCGCCCAGGTATTCGTCGAAGAGCTGGGCCCAGGCCGTTTCGTGGATCCGGGCGGTGTCGGTGAGCACACCGTCCATGTCGAAGATCACTGCGTCGATCCGGGTGGGGTCGATCCTCACTGCGTCGGGCTCGGTCATCGCTACCGGCGCTGGCCGGCCCGGGCTGAGGTCTGGATGTCGCCGATGGCGTCGAGGGCCTCGTCGAGGGTGGCGGCCAGGCGCTGGTGGACCTCGGCGGGGTCGGCGAGCTCGTCGTCGTCGGAAGGCCGGGTGTCGAGCACCTTCATCGCGTCGTCTCGCGGCGGCCCGAGGGCGTGTGCTGGGGGCGGGTGGCCGGCCGCGCGACGATCTCGCGCCACACTCCTCTCCTCTGGACCTCGACAAGGTCGAGGCCGGCGGCCCGAGCGTTGTCCTCGGTGCGGCGGTTGATGGCGGGGCCGATCGTCCGCTGGACCAAGGGGCTGAGTCGGTCGGCCACCCAGCCGAGCAACGGGTTGCGGGGCCGGACGTGCTCGAGGAGCCGGACCTGCCCACCGGGGTCGACGACTCGGGCGACCTCGGCGAACCCGGCGACGGGGTCGGCGACCGAGCAGAAGACGCACGTCGCGCACACGGTGTCGAAGCTGGCGTCGGGATACGGGAGGCGTTCGACATCGGCCACCTCCAATCGCACCGACCGGCCCTGACGCTCGGCGCGGCGCCGGGCGCGGGCCAGCATCGCCTGGGAGATGTCGATGCCGGTGACGTCGACACCAGGGCGGTAGAGGTCGAGGTTGCGTCCCGTGCCGATCCCGACCTCGAGGGTGCGGCCCGTCGCGGCCTCGACGGTGCGGGCCCGGCGGCGGCGGCCGCCCAGGAGGTCCATGGGCGACTCGAACGCGTCGTAGAAGCTGGCGATGCGGTCGTAGCGGCGTGCGACGGCGGCCGAGGCGGCTACGGCGGGGTCATTCATGGTGCTCTGGCGGGGGGTCACAGCGGGGGCCGCTGGTGACGCGGCGGGTGACGACGAGGGCGACCGCGAGCACCGCGGCAATGCCGAGCAGCCACGGGCTGAGCCCGGCAGCACTGCCGAGGCCGACGCCGCCGATGACGAGGGCCAGGGGGATGGCCAGGCAGCAGCCGATCATCATCACCCACATCATCCGGCTGTCTATGTGCCCGCCGGGTGGGGTCGACCGCTCTGGCAGGGTGGGGATCTGGTCCTGGTGGTCGTAGTGGGTATCAGCCATCGGAAGGTCGCTCCTTGGTGTGTGCGAGCGGCTCAGCCGAGGTGGTCGAGCCGCTCGCGGTACTCGTCGGTGGTCAGCTCGCCCCGGGCGTATCGTTCGTCGAGGATCTCCCGGGCCCGGGCACTGCCTGGGGAGACGGTGCGATCGCGGGCCCGGGTGACGAGCCAGATCGCGGCGGCGATGATGGCGACCCAGGAGAACATCATGAGGGTGCCCCACAGCCACATCCAGCCGCCGCCCCACCCGTCCATGTGGCCCCAACCATCGTTGTCGGCGAGCCGCTGGGCGAAGATCGCGGTGGTGCCCATGGCGTTCAGCTCCTTGCCGATTCGTTGACGTAGCGGTCGGGGTTGGCGGTAAAGGTGTCCCGGCATCCCGGTGAGCAGAAGTAGTGCTCCTCGCCTGCGTGGGTGACCGACAGCGCGGTGGCGCGCTCGACGGTCATGCCGCACACCGGGTCGGTGACCTCCGGTTCGGGTTCGGGGTCGGCGCCCACCTCGACGGTGGGCTCGACCACCCGAGCGGTCACGCCGGTGGCCAGGGGTGGGGCGTGGAAGCGCCGGAGCCGGTTGGCGTTGGTGACCACCGACAGCGACGACAGCGCCATAGCGGCAGCGGCGATGATCGGGCTGAGCCGGATCCCGAAGAACGGGTAGAGCGCCCCAGCGGCGATGGGGATGCCAACGGCGTTGTAGACGAAGGCAAGCACCAGGTTCTGGCGGATGTTGCGCATCGTGGCCCGCGACAGCCGGATGGCGGTCACCAGCCCCGACAGGGCCCCCGAGACGAGGGTGATGTCGGAGGACTCGATGGCGACGTCGGTGCCGGTGCCGATGGCCGAGCCGACGTCGGCCTGGGCCAGGGCGGGGGCGTCGTTGATGCCGTCGCCGACCATGCCCACCACCCGGCCCTCGCCCTGGAGGCGTCGGACCTCGTTGGCCTTGTGCTCAGGCAGCACCTCAGCAAGCACCCGGTCGATGCCGACCGTGCGGGCGATGGCGGCGGCGGTGCGGCGGTTGTCGCCGGTGATCATCACGACCTCGACACCGAGGTCCTGCAGGGCGGCGACCGCGGCGACCGAGTCGTCCTTGATGGTATCTGCCACCGCGATCACGCCCGCTGCGGCGCCGTCGACGGCGACGAGCATCGGGGTCTTCCCGTCGGCGGAGAGCCGATCGGCGTGTGACTCCAGCGAGGACGGGTCGATCCCCGCGCCGTCGAGGAGGCGCCGGTTGCCGACCAGCACCTGCTTTCCGTCGACCACGGCCCGCAAGCCTTGGCCGGTGACAGAGTCGAACTCGGTCGGCTCCGCTAGCTGCAGGCCCCGCTCCTCGGCCCCGGCGACGATCGCCGCGCCCAGGGGGTGCTCGGAGGACCGCTCCGCCGACGCCACCAGAGCGAGCAGGTCGTCATCCGTCAGCGACCCGGTGACGACGACGTCGGTGAGTGCGGGGGCGCCTTTGGTGATGGTGCCGGTCTTGTCGAGCATGACCGTGTCGAGCTTGTGGGCGGTCTCGAGCGCTTCCGCGGAGCGGATCAGGATGCCGGAGGTGGCGCCCTTGCCGGTGCCGACCATGATCGACAGGGGCGTGGCCAGACCGAGGGCGCAGGGGCAGGCGATGATCAGCACGGCCACCGCGGCGACGAGCGCGAACGTGAACGCCGGGGCCGGGCCGACCAGGAACCAGGCGACGAAGGTCCAGATGGCGATGAACACCACCGTCGGCACGAAGTAGCTCGACACGAGGTCAGCGAGACGCTGGATCGGCGCCTTCGAGGCCTGAGCGGCCTCGACCATCTTGATGATCTGGGCCAGCATCGTGTCGGCGCCGACCTTGGTGGCCTGGTACCGGAACGAACCGGTCTGGTTGATGGTGGCCCCGATCACCGTGTCGCCGGCCGCCTTGGTGACCGGGATCGGCTCGCCGGTGATCATCGACTCGTCGACCGCCGAGGTGCCGTCGGTGACCTCGCCGTCGACGGGGATCTTCTCGCCTGGGCGGACGATGATGACATCGCCGGGCACGACCTCGTCGATGGGGACCTCGGCCTCGGTTCCGTCGCGGACCACGCGGGCGGTGCGGGCCTGCATGCCGATCAGCTGGCGGATCGCCTCGCCGGTGCCTGCCTTGGCCCTAGCCTCCAGGAGCCGGCCGACCAGGATCAGCGTGATGATCACGCCAACCGCCTCGTAGTACACCTCCCGAACGTCGTCGGGCAGCAGCGTCGGGGCGACGGTGGCGACCAGGCTGTAGGTGAACGCCGCGACGGTGCCCAGCATGATCAGGGTGTTCATGTCCGCGGTGCGGTGCCGCAGCGTGAGCCAACCCGTCCGGTGGATCGGCCAGCCCGTGTACGCCATCACCGGCGTGATCAGGGCGAGCTGCAGCCACCGGTTCATCATGAACTCCGGCACCCAGTCGACCTTGAACAGCTCGGCGGCCATCACCGTGAACGCGATCGGGGCGGTCAACACCGCACCGAGCAGCACCCTCCGGGTCAGGTCGGCGATCTCGACCCGGCGGGCTTCGGCTTCGGCATCCTCACCCTCGGTTTCTCTGGCCGCGCCGCTCGCGTGCCCGTCACCGTGGGCATGGCTGCCGGTGCTGGCCGGCTCGTCGAGTAGTGCGACCGGACTCGCGTCGCCGTCGACACCGCTGTCGTGGCCATCATCGACGACGACCAGGGTGCCGTGGACCATGTTCATCCCGCACGCGAAGCCGAACTCGCCGACCCGGTCGGGGAGAAGCTCGACGGTCGTCGAGGCGTACGCGGGCAGTGACTTGTTGATCCCGAAGTCGGAGAACACCACCCGCGACGTGCAGTCACCGGTCTCCTGGCGGTCGAAGACCAACCGGACCGGCACACCCTGGCGGACCTCGACCCGGTCGGGCGAGTACCCGCCCTTCACGGTCACGGTGACCTCTTGCACCCCGTCACGCAGCTCGGCCCGGCTCGCCTCCTTCGCCCCGAAGAAGAACCGCCACAACCCGGCGGTCAAGAGCACGGCCGCTACCACCACCACGACATCGGCGACACTCATCGTGACGGACCTCCAGTGTGCATTGCAGATGAAGCTGACATCGCCTTCCCCCGTGTGGGCAACGCCATCTCCTCCGGGCAGACTTCGCACGGGCATCCCAGGGCGGTGCGGACCGCAGCGCCGAGCTCGTCGCCCACGTGGTCTCGGCTGACCCAGGCGGCCGCTCCCTGGGCCAGCGCCGCGCTCCGGTATGCGGGGTCGGGTTCGGGGCCGATCACGACCACGTGGCCCGGCGGGAGTGCGTCGAGCGCGGCCAGGCAGCAGGCAGGGAAGTCGACCGTGTCCACCACGACCACGTCGGGCTCGGTGCGGGCGATGGCGTCGACCAGCATCTCGCCCGCTTCGGGCTGGGCGACCGTCCAGCAGCCTGGTTCGGCCGCCAGGAACTCACGGCTCCAGCGGCGCATCACCGGGTGCCGGATCGCGTCCAGCACGACCGGCAACGTCATCTGAAGCGGGCAGCCATCCGCCGGGGCCGGTGCCGAACTCCTCGTGCCGCGTCGGTGAGGCATAGCACCCATACTGGCGGGACCTGTGAGCGACGCCATCCGGGGCCACTACGGATAGTAGGACCGTGATCCGCCACCGGAGCGACCCTCACGGACGGCAGCGCCGCGCGGCGTAGTAGCGCGCATCGGCCGCGCCCGCGGGTTCCGACTCCGTGGTGAGCACGGATGCCGAACCCGTAGTAGGCCCCGATGCCGCAGGCGACGCCTTCGCGCATGATGAGGACAGCCCGATGCCGATTGACCGCCGGGAGGAGAGATGCCCGCACATAGGCAGGTCGTCACCTTCGAAGAGCCCCGGATCGCCCGCTGGCTGCTCGGGTCCTCACAGCCGGCGTGGATCTGGCTCATAGCCCGGCTCTGGCTGGGCTGGGAGTGGCTCCCCGCCTTGGGCACACCCTGGCAGCGCGGCGAGGACGTCGACCTGCGGCCCCGACTCCGGCGACGCGCTCGCCGGCGTGAACCGACGGGGACGACATGACCGTGACGCACCGCGAGCCCATGCCCGCAGCGGACGCCTGCCGACCGTTCAAGGCCGACCACCCCGCGCCATCTGACTTCCCGACCGAGTGGACGATCGCCCCGCCCGGGGCTTCGCAAGACGATTCGGGCTCCGGTCCTGAGTTGTCGCCAGAGTTCGAAGTGCCGCGGATGGCGGAGCATTCGACGTGAAGCGCACCGCGGCCGACGATATCCGGACCATCGTCGAGTCCTTTCTCGGCGAGCGGGCACCGCTACGGGTCACGTGCTGGGACGGGTCTTCGTTCGGGGACCCCGGCGCGACGGTCGGCATCACCGTCACGTCGCCGACAGCACCACGGCGACTGCTGTGGAACCCCGGCGAGCTCGGTCTCGGACGCGCGTATGTGGCCGGCGAGATCGAGCTGCACGGATCGATCTTCGACCTGCTGGGGTTGCGCGACCAGGTTGGCGGGCGGGACGACGACGTCGCCCTACGCCTCGGGCTTCGGGACTGGTGGTCGTTTCTGGGTTCGGTTCGGCGGCTGGGAGCCATCGGCCCGCGTCCCACACCGCCACCGCAGGAGGCACGGCTGCGGGGTCGCCGGCACTCGAAGGCTCGTGACGCCGCCGCCATCCGCCACCACTACGACGTCGGCAACGACTTCTACCGGCTCGTGCTCGGCCCGACCATGACCTACTCGTGCGCCTACTTCCCCGAGCCCGGCACCACGCTCGACCAGGCCCAGGAGCTCAAGTACGAGCTCATCTGCCGCAAGCTGGGCCTCGAGCGGGGCATGCGCCTGCTGGATGTCGGCTGCGGCTGGGGAGGCATGGTGCTCCACGCCGCCCAGCAGCATGGTGTCGAGGCGGTTGGGATCACCATCTCCGCGCAGCAGGCCGACCTAGCCCGGCAGCGGGTCAGCGAGGCCGGGCTCGGTGGCCGGGTCGAGATCCGACTCCAGGACTACCGCGACATCGACGACGGGCCGTTCGATGCCATCTCGAGCATCGGGATGTTCGAGCACGTCGGTCTCGAACAGCTCACGGCCTATCTCGGTCAACTCCGGCGTCTGCTGCAGTCCGGTGGCCGGCTGGTCAATCATGCCATTTCACGACCCAGGGGCGTTGGTGGCTTCGACCGCGACTCGTTCGTGGCCCGCTACGTGTTCCCCGACGGGCAGCTCCACGAGGCCGGTCGCGTGGTCAGCGCCTTGCAGGACGAGGGACTGGAATGCCGCGACGTCGAGTCCCTGCGGGAGCACTACGCACGCACCCTGCGTCAGTGGGTCGCGAACCTCGAAGCGAACTGGGACGAGGCCGTCGCGCTCGTCGGCGCGCCGCGGGCCCGAATCTGGTTGCTGTACATGGCCGGGAGCGCCCTCGGGTTCGAAGCGAACCGCCTCAATGTCCACCAGGTGCTGGCGACCAATACCGCACCGGACGGGCGCAGCCGCATGCCCGCCACGCGCGCTGGGTTCGTCACAGCGGCCACCGGGGCAGACGCGGATCCCAGCGAACCGAGGGTGCTCGACCATGCACACACGTGACCTCGCAGAGGCAGCGAGTACCAGCGTGTCGACCTCGACGGTTGCGATCCAGAGCGGTACGACATCGTCAAGTCCAGGGGAGAACCGTGATGCAGACAACGAGCGACACCGTGTCGATCCCGGGCCACGTGTGCACCATCAAGGACGCCCGGCTGGCCAACGGCGTTCTTGTAACGCTCGTCGCGATCAGCGTCGCCGCGGCCGTGTGGCTGCTTTCGGCCATGTTTGCCGGACCCTGGCTGGCCGACACACTCCTTGTTGAGGGCACCATTGCTGGCATCACCGTGCTGGCGTTCGCGCTGACTGCGTGGTCGCTGAGCCGGGCGCTGGGATGCGGCCGCTGCCATACCCCGCAGTGCAGATGCACCTGACCGGCCGAGCGCGCCGATCTGCGGCTGGCCACGGACAGCCGATCGGTAGCCGGCGCGGATGCATTGGGCAGCGTCGTCGCTCGATGATGGTGAGCAGCAGCGATTCAGGCACGACCCGAAGGATCTGATCATGACCGCTACCCCGACCACCACCGAGGCCGACGGGTCGACCGATGCGTCGACGCGTCGCGAGGCTGACGCCCAGCGGATGCTGGCCGGCGGCGAGACGGTTCTGGTCGCCCGCGGGCTCATCAAGGTGTACACGACGGGCATCTGGCCCCGCCGGCGCAGCCTGTGGGTGCTGCGCGGCGCCGATGTCGATCTGGGGCGCGGCGAGATCGTCGGGCTGGTGGGCGAGAACGGGTCGGGCAAGAGCACCGTGATGAAGATCCTGGTCGGCAGCCTGTCTCGCGACGGCGGGACCATCGAGAGAAGCGGTTCGCTCGGATACTGCCCGCAGGAGCCGATCCTCTACGAGCGGCTGACCTGCGACGAGCACTTCGAGCTGTTCGGTGAGGCCTACGGGCTCGGTGCGCTCGAGATCGACCGCGCTCGTGACGAGGTCTACGACGTGCTCGGCTTTGGCCGGTGGGCCAGCGCCCGGGTGGAGGAGCTCTCGGGAGGCACCCGCGCCAAGCTGAACCTCGGCCTGGCCCTGCTCCCCGACCCGCAGATCCTCCTCCTCGACGAGCCCTATGCCGGCTTCGACTGGGACACCTACCTGCGGTTCTGGGAGATCACCGCCGCTCGTCGCGACCAGGGCCGGTCACTGCTCATCATCAGCCACTTCATCACCGACGAGGAGCGCTTCGACCGCATCTACGACCTGCGCGACGGCCAGACGGTGCCACGATGAACGCGACCACCACCACCACCGCCACCGGCACGGCACGGCTGTTGCCCCTCCTGACCTGGCGGTACCTGTCCGAGTACGCCCGCCGTCTAGTCAACCTGGTGCTGTTGGCAGTGGTCCCGGTCGTGTTCGTCACCCTGTCGGCCGGGGCGATCGCCGACTTCGCCGACGCACTCGGCGGTCTCACCGACCTCGGCACCATCGAGGCCGCCACGGCCGGGTGGGCCGCATCGCTGCTGGCCGGCATCGCCGGGTTCTTCCACGTCACCGGGTCGCGCGAGGCCGACCGGCGCCTGGCCGCCGTCGGAGCCGGCACGTTGCGGGTCGTGGTGGCCCGCCTCACCTCCGCGCTCGGGCTCGCGCTGGTCGCCGGCGCCGGCGCCCTCGCCGCCCTGGCGCTGCGCACCGGGATCGCCGACACACCACGGGTGATCGGTGTCACCTTCTTGATGGCGCTCATCTACCTCGGCATCGGCGCCACCGTCGGTGCCCTCGTCCGCTCCGAGATCAACGGCTCTCTCGTCGTGGTCTTCGCCTGGATGTTCGACGTGTTCTTCGGACCGGCCATGGGCGGCAGCGCCGGCATCATCCGGGTCTTTCCCCTCCACTTCCCCACGCTGGTCGTGACCGACGTCGCCTCCGGCCACGCCGGCCCCCTCGGCGACCTCGGGATCTCTGCCCTGTGGGCCGCCGGTGCACTGGCGGTGGGCACCCTCGCCCTCGTCGCCACCACCCGTCCCGCCCCGCTCACTGCGCCGCGGCTCCACGGCCGGCCGCACCGGATCGCGGTGGCGCTGCGCTACGGGTTCCGTGACTACCGGCGCAACCTCGTGCTGTGGGTCCTGCTCGTCGGCCTACCCGTCGTGTTCATCACGCTCAGCATCGCCGTCACCCCCGATGACCCCGCCCCCGTCGAGCTCGTCGAGCACGGCCAACGGAGTCTGCAGATCCTGTCGATGAGCGACCTCCACGGGGCGATCATGGTCCCCATCACCGTCGGGTTCCTCGCCGGGCTTGCCGGGCTCTTCGTCGCCCTCGGTTCGGCCGAAGGTGACCGCCGCCTCGTGCTCGCCGGCTACCGGCCCCTTGAGGTCCTCGCCGCCCGGCTCGGTGTCATCCTGTTCGCGGCCCTGCTCACCACCGGCGTCGCACTCGCCGTCACCGGCGCCAGCTTCACCCCGCAGAACTGGATCGTCTTCGCCGTCGCCAACGTCCTCGCCGCGGTCACCTACGGGATGATCGGCGTCCTCGTCGGCCCCCGGCTCGGCCTGCTCGGCGGCCTCTACGTGATGCTCGCCCTGCCCTTCATCGACATCGGCATCGCCCAGAACGCCATGTTCGACGCCGCACCGCCCGCGTGGGCCGCGTTCATGCCCGCCCACGGTGCCATCCGGGTCCTGCTCGACGGCGCCTTCACACCCACCTTCGACGAGTACGGCGCACTTGCCCTCGCAGTCGCGTGGCTTGCCGGGGTCACCTCGGTCGCCGCCGCCCAGTTCCACCACCTCGCCTCACCCCACCACAGCTGACTGACATGACCGATGTGGAGCGCACTCGCCGGGCCTCGATCAACTACATACTGTCGTTGTTACGCAGCTAGCGTCAGCCTGGTCGGCAATCGCCACAGGTCCCGTTCGGTAGGAGCCTCCTCATGACCCGTACCACCACCCGACTTGCCTTCGCCGCACTCGTTGTGGCGACTCTCACGTTGGCCGCGTGTGGCGACGACGACACGACCGCTGGGACAGCATCAGCACCCCGCACCGTGGAGATCGAGATGCGCGACATCGCGTTCTCTCCCGACGAGGTCGACGTCCAGGCGAGCGAGACCATCCGGTTCGTCTTCCACAACAAGGGCGCCGTAGCCCACGACGCCTTCATCGGCGACGAGGCCGCGCAGGACGACCACGAGATGGAGATGCGCGAGATGGGCGGGATGGGTGACAGTGACGGCGCCCAGGACGCCATGGACGACGACGGCGGAATCACCGTCATGCCAGGCGAGACCGGTGAGATCACCCACACCTTCTCCGAGGACGACAATCTCCTCCTCGGATGCCACGAGGAGGGGCACTATGCCGGCGGCATGCGGATCATGATCAACATGACCTGACCGCTCACCTTCCCCCGCAGCCGGCGTCTGACGGTGCTGGTCCACAATGGAGCCATGGAGATCGCCTGCGCCGAGTGCGGCTGCCTCGTCGAGCGCGGCCACATCACGCAGCCCTGCCAGCGCTTCCCGGCCTGCTGCTGCGCCCACCTACCGCAGACGCCCACCAATGACGGCGGCGCAGATGCGTGAACCCGGCCGGGCCTTCACCGCCACCCGTGGATGTCGTCGAGGCCGACCACCACGTCGTGCACCGCACCCCGTCCGCCATCGCCGACGCGCTCATCTCGAGGCCCGTTGAACCAAGCTGTCGGTGGCGGCCAGGCACGGCAATCGCGCTGACGGCCTCCATCGGTGTCCTGATCGATCGCGGCACGGCCACCGCGGCGGTGTCACTCGTCGCGGCAGCTGACCCTGCCATGTACCAGGCCCCGCCCAATGGCCCGGATGCCGTCGTGTTTGCCTTCGGAGGCTCTGCCTCGTGGCAGTAGGCCCCTCGCGGCAGACGACGCGGAGCACGGCGCCCGCGCTCAGGCGACCGGCAGACAGACGCGGCTGAG
The DNA here is from genome assembly GCA_016649895.1 of Acidimicrobiia bacterium. GTDB lineage: Bacteria > Actinomycetota > Acidimicrobiia > Acidimicrobiales > SKKL01 > Actinomarinicola. Next base: position 17,590 of record JAENWR010000072.1, read on the forward strand.
GCGGCGAGGCATGAACGCACGCGGGGACCCCGGGACAGATTCGTCACCAACTATGTGTAGGCCACCCACGCTGGCCGTTGCTCCGTCTCAGCCCGCTCGAAGGTCAGCCCGAGTCCGCGGTGAACCCGGCCCAGGCACGCGAAGCAATCGGTCGTTCGGCGATGCCGGGCGCCGCGGGCAGGGAGCCCCAACCGGCGGGTGACCACGTTCCGTGCCGTCAGTCGTTGGCGTCCATGCTGTGCTCGGGCAGTCGGCGGGTGCCGCCGTTAGACAAGTCGTTAGACGCCGACTGGCGGAACCCCGACCGTGGAAGTGTTTCCCCTGGTCAGAAGGCCGCCGGCCGACGCCACGGCGACCCTCGATGGGCAAACATCCCGAA
>JAENWR010000057.1 GCA_016649895.1 Acidimicrobiia bacterium
GCGCCCCGCGCGCGCCAGCGCCACTGCACCGATCGAGGCCACGGCGAGGACGGAGATCTCGGCCATGGTGTCGAGCCCCCGGAAGTCGACGAGGATCACGTTGACCACGTTGCGACCGTGCCCGTCGGGCAGCGACCGGACGATCATCTCGTCGGACACCGGTGGCACGGTGCCGACCCCGGCGGCCATCAGCGCGAAGACGAAGACGACGACCCCTACCGTCGAGGCGATGAGCATGCGCACGACGCGACGTCGGGTGCTGGATCTGCGCTCGAAGCGCTCGGGCAGGCGGCGCAGCACGAGCACGAAGACCACCGTGGCCAGGGTCTCGATGGCTGCCTGTGTGAGAGCCAGGTCGGGTGCTCCGTAGACGACGAACAACGCCGCCATGGAATAGCCCGCTGCACCGAGGAAGATGGCGGCCGAGAAGCGTCGACGCACCACCGCGGCGCCGAGGGCCGACAGCAGCAGCATCGCGGCCACGGGCACCTCGGCGGTGCGGGTGAGCTCGGGCCAGCCCGGCCAGTCCCAGTCGGCGAGGAGCGGCACCGCCGGCGTCACCGCGACTGTGAGGAGGATGATGCCCGCGTACACCGGCAGGGAGCCGTTCTGCACCACACCCGTGACCCGCCGGGCGGTGGCGGTCATGCCGCGGAGCAACACGAGGTAGGCGGCCTCGCCGGTGGGGATGCCACGGCCGGTGGCGAGCAGCGGCTGCACCCTGCGGTCGGCGACGCACAGCACGACTCCCCCGACCAAGGTCACCGCTGAGAGCGCCAGCGGCAGGTTGAGCCCGTGCCACAGGGAGAGGTGGACCGCCTCGTCGGCGCCGATCAGCGAGCCCACCGCCACCGAGGCGATGTCGTCGAGGAACGCCGGTAGGACGCCCACGGCGAGCGAGACGGCGGCCAGAAGGGCCACCGGCCAGCCGAACCCGAAGGCCGGGGCCTCGATCTCGGATCGGCCGGCGCCGGCTGCAGCGCACCGACGGGCGTCGAGGAACGCGCCGCGATAGAAGCGGTAGCCGTAGGCCACGGTGAGCATCGACCCGGCGACGAGGCCCGCGAGGACGAGCCACCTCGAGCCCTCGATGCCGACCTCGAGGGCCCCGTAGGCAGCCTCCTTGGCGATGAACCCCGACAGGAACGGCACACCGGCCATCGACGCCAGGCTGAGGGCGGTGGCGACCTCGAGCCACCGCCACCGTGCACCGAACACCGGGAGCTCACGGATGTCGCGCGTGCCGGTGTCGTGGTCGATGACACCGACGACCATGAACAGCGCGGCCTTGAACAGAGCGTGGCTGACGAGGAGGAGCCAACCGGCGAGGTCGGCCTCGGGAGTCCCGAGACCGAACAGCACGACCATGAACCCCAGCTGGCTGACGGTGCCGAAGGCGAGCAGCAGCTTCAGGTCGTTCTGGCGGAGGGCGCGCAGGCCGCCCGCGATCATCGTGAGGAGCCCGATGACGATGACCGCCGGCTGCCAGATGACGGTGGCGGCGAACATCGGGGCGAGCCGTGCGATGAGGTAGACGCCGGCCTTCACCATCGTGGCCGAGTGGAGGTAGGCGCTCACCGGTGTGGGGGCGGCCATGGCACCGGGCAGCCAGGAGTGGAAGGGGTATTGGGCTGACTTGGTGAAGGCGCCGACGAGGATGAGCGCCAGCGCGACCGTGACAGCGGTGCCGGTGGGGCGGGGCCCGGCGAGGATCTCGCTGATGCGGTACGTGCCGGCCGCCTGGCCGAGCACGACGAAGCCGCCGAGCATGGCGAGTCCGCCGGCGCCGGTGACCAGGAGGGCGTGGAGCGCCGCGGCCCGAGCCCCCGGATCGGTGTGGTTGTGGCCGATGAGCAGGTACGACGTGATCGAGGTGATCTCCCAACACACGTACACGAGCAGGAGGTGGTCGGCCTGGACGAGCCCCACCATCGCTCCGCTGAAGAGGACGAGGAGCCCCGCCAGCCGTCCCATGTCGGGGGTGGTCGCACCGAAGTACCGATGGGCGTAGACCATCACGAGCACGCCGATGCCGGTGACGATGAGCGACATCGTCGCCCCGAAACCGTCGAGCCGGAGGTCGAGCGTCAGGCCGAGCTGGCCGATCCAGATGTAGGACTGCTCGGGGGACCCTCCGGAGAGCACTCCATCGAGCTGCGACACCACCCACGCGAACGACAGCGCCATCGGCACCGCCCCGACGAGGAACACCCGTGGGCCGGGGCGGCCCCCTGCCGCGACCAGCGCGACACCGACGATCGCAAACGCCGCGAGGCAGGCGATCATGCGGTAGCGGCTCCGACCGGCTCGATCCTCACACCTAGATGTTGGCCCATCAGCGCCCGGTGCCCGACAGCCCGGCGAGCAGCGTGGTGATCGGCCGACCCCCGCGGAACACGGTGATGTCGCCGTCGACCGACACCTTCAAGACCACCAGGGCCGACTCCGACAGCGTGCGCGCCGCCGCGGTTCGCGCGCCCTCGTACTGGCTCTCCGAGCTCGACACGATGGCGCCGTATGCGATGAGCTCACCCTGTCGGTCGAGGATGGTGGCGCCGTCGAGTCCGGCGAGCCGGGCGATGGTCCGCTCGTCGATCTCATCGGCGTCGATGAGGTGGTGCAGGCGGGTCTCGGCCCGCATCGCCAGTGGATCGATGTCGTCACGCAGGTCGTATCGGTCCTTGGTCGAGACGATCCCGTCAAGCGCCGAGGCGTCCTCGACGATGGCCAGGATGGCTCCCCGTGGCTGAGCCGAGATGAGGAACGCGGCCTGGACGACCACATCGGCCGCCGGCGATGCCCCGATCATGCGGTCGATCGATGCCGCGAGCTCGAATGGGAAAGCCCGCCACCGCTCACCGCGCCGCACCAGGAGCGGCTGGCCGTCGACGAAGGTCCAGATGCTGCGGTCGGACCGCAGGTAGAACCCCAGCCCTCCGAGGGCGGCGGTGGCGTGCGCCACGAGCGATCCGCTCTCGACCATCTCGACGGCCTTGCCCCGCGGCCGTCCGCCACCGGCGAACCGGTCGAGGCGGTGGCGCTGGAGCTCGGTGCGCGCCCGCCCCCTCGCGTCGACGAGGAGCACCGAGTGCTGGCCGTCGAACAGGAGGGGCGCCCGCTTCGCGGCCCGGACGTCCTCGGGGTACGAGAACGACAGCCGCGGTTCGTCGGCGAGCGCGTCGGTGATGACCACGCCGTGGGTGAGATCGTGCGACTCGACCCGGCTGCTGCTCAGTTCGATGAGGAACTCGATGGTCTCGGCGATGAGACCTTCGGCTGCCGGCGCATCGAGACGGGAGGCCACGTAGCGGCTGAGGATGCCAGCGGCGATGGCGTCGCGCATGGCGCGCCGGATCGGCGCCGTGAGCGGGCGGCCGTCCTCGCGCGTCCGCAGCGGCCGCAGTATCGTGGCGGCCGCAAGACCCACCACCGGAAGGGCCTCGAGCATCTCGCGGAGGGGCTCCGCGCCAGACTCGAGGAGCGGCGCCATTCGCTCGCTGAGCTGGACGCTGACCCTGAGGTCCCAGCCGTCGGGCCCCGCACCGCTCTCGGCCGCGACACCGGGCCCTTCGGGAAGCGGGGTCGGCGGAGTTCCGCTCGGGCTGTAGGCGAGCTCGATCGTGGCCGAGGAGAGCAGATCGGAGAGCGAGTCGGCCATGGCGTCGGCCACCGGATCGATGGGGATGTGGTCGACCGTGGACGTTCGGATCCATCGCATCGGCCCAGTGTGCCTGCTGGGCCGGTCACCGAACGGTCGAACGCGCGCCCCTCAGCTCGCATGCCACCTGGTCTCCACCGGCGCGCTTGGCCTCGTACATCGCGGCATCGGCTCGGTGCAACGAGTCGTCGACGGTCTCGTCCGCGTGGAGGCGCGACACCCCGACGCTGACGGTGACCGTGATCGGCTCGTCGATGGTGCCATAGCCCCTGGCCGCCACCGATCGCCGCAGCCGGTCCCCCATCTCCACCGCCATCGCGACCTCGGTGTCGGGGAGCAGGACGCAGAACTCCTCGCCCCCCAGCCGGCCGACCAGGTCGCCCGTGCGCAGCGCGCCCGCGAGCTGGTGGGCCAGCTCCCTCAGGACGTGATCGCCAACCGCATGTCCGTACGTGTCGTTGATGCGCTTGAACCGATCGACGTCGATGACCATGGTCGCCGACTCGGCCCCGGACGCGCGGCGCGACGAGGCGACCAGTTCGGCGGTGTCGAAGAACGCTCGCCGGTTCAGGAGCCCGGTGAGGCCGTCCTCGCTCGCCTGGCGAGCCAAGGTGGCCCGCAGCGCCTCGCTCGACTCGACCTCAGCGGCCAACCGGTCGTTGAGGTCCTCGGAACGGCACAGCAGCGTGTACGCACCTCGCGACGATCGCTCGAGGTGACGCCCACAGATGACGCCGCACACCATCGTCACGGTGAGGTTCAACGCCAACAGGGCGGGGTCGACCACGCCCAGCTCGGCCCGAGTCGCCGCCACCACGACGAAGCCCGCGTAGAACGCGGCCATGATCGCGCCGCGGTCGACGAGGGGTATCGGCGTGAAGAGCAGCACCGCCGCCCCGAGCATCACCGACGAGAGCTGGAGGTTGCCGAAGTTCGCGGGGCGAACGGCGGCGATGACGAGGAACGCCGAGGCGGCGAGCGCCGCGACGAACCTGATCGCCCACCGGCCGACCGGACGGGGAAGCCACGCTGCTCGGCGTCGCAGGGCGCCGACCATGGCGAGGAGGGCCAGGCCACTGACCCCGCGCGCCGTCGCTGCCGCCAGGCGCGCCGCGGTGGTCTCGGCAACCACCCAGTCGACCGGGATGAACGCCAGCCACGCCACCGCCGCGGCGAGCCCCGCCGTCGCGAGCGATCGCCCGGTCCCCGAGTCGGTGGACGCCGAAGCCCGCTTCCATCGCGGGATCGGCGAAGGCAACGAACAGACGGGTCAGCTGGTGCTCAGCATAGGTCTCCCTGTCGTCTCGCCCATCCGTGACCGTTTGCTCATCGGCCGCGCACCAGCGATTGTTGAGCGCCGGCCGTGAGTTCGCGACGCTGTACGGTGACCACGGAGGGTGAGATTTGTGACATTATGCACGGATGCGGCAGCAGGGCGCGGGAACCCAGAGCTCACTCAGCGCGTGGCCTCGCGCCCTCACCATCCTCGGGCTGCTCCTTCTCGCCCTCAGCGACACCCCTCCGACCAGCGCCGATGTCCGCTCCCGCCCCCTCGCGCCCCGCCAGGAGGATGTGACGAGCGGGCTCCGGGTGGAGACGCGGACGACGTACACCGTCGACATGTCCGCGGCGGTCGTGCGGGTCCACGTCGAGGCGAGCCTGACCAACCAGACACCCGACCGCGTCGCGGGGAGCTCGGTCGAGCAGTTCTACTTCCACGGCTTCTCCGTGCCAGTGCTGTCGGAGGCCATCAACCTCGGCGCCACGCGCGGCGACGGACGCCCCCTCTCGGTGGTGCGCTCCGACACCGAGACCGGCGTGATCGCCTTCGCCGACGTCGACCTCTCGCCGGACATCTACCACGGGGACAGCCAGACGGTCCGCGTCACCTACGACCTACCCAGCCGGGTGCCGCGATCGGATGGCCTCATCCACATTAACCGTGCCTTCGCCACGTTCCCGGTATTGGTGTTCGGCGACCCCGGCCTCACGAGCGTGGAGGTTCTCACCCCCGCCGGCCTCGACATCGATGTGGTCGGCGCGGAGATGTCCACATCGGAGCGGGACGGGCAGAACCTCCTCCAGGCCGAGGCCATCGCCGATCCCCTCGACTGGTACGCGACCATCCTCGTTCGCGACGACGCCGGCCTCGCCGAACACGTCGTGATGTTCGGTGAGCACGAGATCCGGCTCCAGGGGTGGCCCGACGATCCAGAGTGGCTCGAGGTCACCGGACGCTTGGTCGAGGACGGGCTGCCCGCCCTCGAGGAGGTGGTCGGCTTCGGTTGGGACGAGCCACGCCAGATCGACATCGTGGAGTCCGTGACGCCCTACGTCTACGGATACGCCGGATCCTACGAGCACCGCGACGGCCGTGTCGCGGTCATCGAGGTGGGCGACGACCTCGACCACTTCGTCACCCTCCACGAGCTGGCCCACGCCTGGTTCCACGTCGACCTCTTCACCGAACGCTGGATCACCGAGGCCTTCGCCGACGAGTTCGCCGCCCTGGCGATGGAGGACCTCGGCGAGGAGAGACCCACGCCGGAGCCGGTGACACCGGACGACCCCGCCGCCATCCCGCTCAACGAGTGGGTGCTCCCGGACCTGCTGGAGCCGGACATCGGCGAGCAGGAGGCCTACGGCTACAACACCTCCTGGTGGATCGCCCACCAGCTCGGTGAGGAGATTGGCACCGAGCAGCTGTCCGCCGTGGTCCGGGCGGTCGACGACGACCGCTCGCCGTACCCGGGCCCCACCGCCCTGTCACGCCTGGGGGGCACGGCCGACTGGCGGACGCTCCTCGACCACCTCGAGGGAGTTGGCGCCTCCGACGAGGCGGAGCAGCTCTTCCGTGACCTGGTCGTCCGCCCCGACGAGGTCGCCCTGCTCGACGAGCGGGCCGCAGCGCGCGCCAACTACGACGAGCTGCTCGAGATCGGTGAGGGCTGGCTCCCGCCCGACGCGCTGCGACGCGAGATGGAGGCGTGGGACTTCGACGCCGCCGCCGCTCTCATCCCCGAGGTCGATACGCTGTTCGGACGGCGCGACGCCATCGCCGCCGACCTCGACGCCATCGATGTGGCGGTCCCGGTCATTCTGCAGGAGGAGTTCGAGGCCAGCCACGACCTCGACGAGTTGTCCGAGTTGGTGCGCGACGCCGAGGATGCCGCCGACGCCCTCCGCCGGGCCGACGAGGCGCGCCGAAGCGTGAGCCCGCTCGCTCGCATCGGACTCATCTTCGGCGACGTCGATGACGGTCTCGACGCCGCCCACGGTGCGCTCCAAGGCGGCCACTACGAGCAGGCGGAGTCCCTGGCCCAGGGTGTTCGCACCCGTACCGATGACGCCACGCGGGACGGCATCCTTCTCCTCGTCGGAATCCCGGTCCTCCTCGGGCTGGTCGGTCTCGGGATCGTCCTCCGGCGGCGAGGTCGGGCCCACCGCGCCCCCGTGGCGTTCTGACCAGTCCCGTCGATCCACCGCCCTCCGACGTCAGGGCGAGCTCTGGGCCATCTGCTTGTACTCCTCGACGAGGACCCGCTTGTAGAGCTTTCCCGTCGGCAGGCGGGGCAGCTCGTCGCGGAAGTCGATCGAGCGTGGGCACTTGTAGCCCGCGAGGTGCTCGTGCGTGAACGCCTGCAGCTCGCGGGCCAGCTGCTCGGTGTCGACATCGGGATCGAGCGGCTGAACCACAGCCTTGACCTCTTCGCCGAAGTCCTCGTTGGGGATGCCGAACACGGCGACGTCGGCCACGGCAGGGTGCTGGATGAGGACGTCCTCGACCTCGCGCGGATAGATGTTGACGCCGCCCGAGATGATCATGTGGGCCTTGCGATCGGTGAGGAAGAGCCAGCCGTCCTCGTCGAGGTAGCCCACGTCGCCGAGGGTGCTGAGCCCGCCCGGCATGCGCGCCTCGGCCGTCTTCTCCGGCGCGTTGTGGTACTCGAACTTGCCCCCGCCCGAGAAGTAGATGGCCCCCTCCTCTCGCGGTCCCAGCTCCACGCCATCGGGGCCGAGGATGTGCACCTTGCCGGCGCGCGGGCGACCCACCGAACCGGGCCGCAGCAGCCACTCCTCGCTCGTGATGGCGGTGGAGCCGTTGCCTTCGGTGCCGGCGTAGTACTCGTACAGGATCGATCCCCACCACTCGATCATCTGCTGCTTCACCGGCACCGGACAGGGGGCCGCAGCATGGATGGCCACCTCGTGGCTCGAGAGGTCGAACCGAGCCTTGTCGTCGTCGCTCACGCGCAGGAGCCGCACGAACATCGTGGGCACCCACTGGCTGTGGGTGACGCGGTGGCGCTCGATGAGCTCGAGGGCGTGCACGGGATCGAAGCGCTCCATGATGACGACGGTGCCGCCGTGGCGCTGGGCGTTCACCGAGAATCCCAGCGGCGCTGCGTGGTACATCGGAGCCGGCGACAGGTAGACCATGGCATCGCGGAACCCGTAGACGGGTCCGAGCACCGCCGCCCGTGGATCCTCCTCGCCCGGGTGCCCCTTGGGCAGCTTTCGCAACACGCCCTTCGGACGGCCAGTGGTTCCCGAGGAGTAGAGCATGGTGACGCCGTTGCTCTCGTCGCCGACCGGCTCGGCCGGGTGGCGACCCACCTCGACCTCGTATGGCTCGAAGCCCTCGGTGGCACCGTCGACCATCAGCCGTGTGGTCACCGCTGGCAGCTCGGTCCAGTCGACGGCCGTTGCGGTGTCGGCGAGCTGGCGCGAGGTGACGAAGAGCTTCGCACCGCAGTCGTCGAGGATGTAGGCGAGCTCAGGGGCGGTGAGGTGGCTGTTCACCGCGGTGATGTAGATGCCGGATCGGAGCGCCGCCCACACCACCTCCATGAACCGAGGCTGGTTCTCCATGGACAACGCCATGTGGTCGCCCCGCTCGAGCCCCGCGGCCCGCAGGAGGTGGGCGAGCCGGTTGGAACGCTCGTCGAGATCGCGGTAGGTGATGACCTCACCGGATGTGGCCATGACGACAGCAGGGCGGTCGGGATGGGCGGCCGCGTGGGTTGCGGGGTACATCAGCGCACCAACTTTGGGTCGAGGAAGTCGCGGAGCGTGTCGCCGAACAGGTTGAAGGCCAGCACGATGAGGCTGATGGCGACGCCGGGGAAGATGACGAGCCACGGCGCGATCTGGAAGTAGGTGGTGCTGTCGCTGAGCATGAGCCCCCATGAAGGGTTCGGCGGCGGGGTGCCGACCCCGAGGAAGCTGAGGGCCGCCTCGGCGATGATGGCGTTGCCGAAGCCGAGGCTGGCCACGACGATCAGCGACGGCAACATGTTGGGCAGGCCGTGCAGCAACATGATGCGCAGCGGGCTCCCACCGAGGGCCGTGGTCGACTCGACGTAGTCGAGGCTGCGGATCCGCTTCATCTCGCCGCGGGCGATCCGGGCCATGCGGGGCACCGACAGGATCGTCAGTGCGATGACCACGTTGCGCACGCTGGGTCCGAGCAACGCCCCGATGAAGATGGCGAGCACCAGTGGGGGCACGCACAGCAGCGCATCGACGATGGCCTGCACGACGGCGTCGACCCATCGGCCGACGTAGCCGGCGACGATGCCGAGCGTCCCGCCGATGATGAACGAGGCGACGGTGGTGACCGTGCCGACGTAGAGCGAGATCCGCGCGCCGTGGATGATACGGCTGAGGACGTCGCGCCCGAGCAGGTCGGTGCCGAACAGGTGTCCGGACTCGGGACCGACGAGCCGGGCCGCCCGGTCCTGCTCGACCGGCCCGTGCGGGGCGATCCACGGCGCGAACAACGCCACGAGGAGAAAGATGGCGATGATGACCAGGGCGGCCACGCCGAGCGGCTGGGTCTTCACGAAGCGGCGCACCTCGTCGAGACGCCGCTCGGAGACGATGACGGTGTCGTCGTTGAGCTGGTGCTCCCCGTCGGCCGCCGGCTGCGGGCCAACCCCGATGCCGATGGTCTTCTCGTGCGAGATGGGATCGGTGGTGGTCACGACGTCCCTCCGTTCGCCCGCACCCGCATCCGCGGGTTGACGAGCCCGTAGCTGAGATCGACGGCGATGTTGACCACGATGAAGATGGCGCCGTAGAGGATTGCTCCCATCTGCAGCACCGGGTAGTCACGCCGGTTGAGCGCCCCGAACACCTCGCGCCCGAGACCCGGCAGCGAGAAGATCGACTCGAGGATGACCGTGCCGCCGAGGAGAGCGCCGATCTGGATGCCGATGAGGGTGATCACCGGGATGAGCGAGTTGCGCAACGCGTGCTTGTAGAGCACCACCCGCTCCGGTGCGCCCTTCGCCCGCACCGTGCGGATGAAGTCGGAGCCGAGGACCTCGAGCAACGACGAGCGGGTGAGCCGGGCGATGCTGGCCCCGAGCGATGCACCGAGGGCGAGCGCGGGCATGAAGAGCTGCTGGATGCTGGTCCACGGGCTCTCCACGAAGCCCTCCCAGCCGAGCGGCGGCACCCACTTCCACACCACCGAGGTGATGGTGAGGAGCATCAGACCGAGCCAGAAGTTCGGGAGCGAGAGGCTGAGCACCGACAGGAAGCGAACCACGTTGTCGACCCAGCCGTTTCGCCGGATGGCCGAGGTCACCCCGGCTCCGATGCCGAGCACGATCGCGATCGCCACCGAGAGCCCGGTGAGGATGAGCGTGAGCGGCAGCCGTCCGAACACCATCGACGCCACCGACTGCCCGGTGGAGAACGAGGTCCCGAAGTCACCGGTGATGGCCCCGCTGTACCAGTCGACGAGCTGGGAGTGGATCGGCACATCGAGCCCGAACTCGGCGGTGAGCTCGGCGATGCGCTCCTCGGAGACCGCGGCATCGGCCAACTGGATGGCCACGGCGTCGCCGGGGACGAGGCGGACCAAGACGAACAGCAGGACGGTCATCAGGTTGAGGATCAAGAACCCGTAGAGGATCCGACGGACGAAGAGGCGGAGCATCGGGGGTGGGACTCCTCAGGCGGTGGGCTCGGCGACGAGCGTCGAGCTGAAGCAGGGGCAGGCGGCGACCGAGTGGCTGGGGCTGATCTCGGTGAGCTGCGGTTCGACCACGGAGCACTCCGGGGTGGCGTGGGGGCAGCGCGGATGGAAGCGACAGCCCGTTGGCATGTTCGACGGATCGGCGATCTCCCCGCGCAGCCCGGCGCGCTCCGACACCTTGCGCACCGCGTCGAACTGCGGGATCGCATCGAGGAGACCCTTGGTGTACGGGTGTACCGGATCGGCGAACAGCTCCTCGGTGGGCGCCGACTCGACGATCTCGCCGAGGTACATGACGCACACCCGGTCGGCGATGTAGCGCACCACGTTGAGGTCGTGGGACACGAACAGGTACGACAGGCCACGCTCTCGCTGAAGGTCCTTCAGCAGGTTGATGATCTGCGCCTGCACCGACACGTCGAGGGCCGACACCGGCTCGTCGCACACGATGAGCTCGGGATCGGTGGCGAGGGCACGAGCGATGCTGATGCGCTGCCGCTGGCCCCCCGAGAACTGGTGGGGGAACCGGTCGACGTCGTCGGCCGACAGCCCCACCTGCTCGAGCAGTTGCTCGACCCGGGCGCGACGGTCGGCCCCCCGCTGACCGATGTGATGGATGGCGAGTCCCTCGCCCACGATGCGACCCACCGACATGCGGGGATCGAGCGAGCTGTAGGGGTCCTGGAAGATGATCTGCAGCTGCTTGCGGTAGTCCTTCATGCGGCTCTTCGGCAGCGATGCGATGTCCTGGCCGTCGTAGCGGACCGAACCCGCCGTGGGCTCGAGCAGGCGCATGACCAACCGGCCGGTGGTCGACTTGCCGCAGCCCGACTCACCCACCAGCGCCAACGTCTCGCCCCGGGCGATCTGGAAGCTGACGCCGTCGACGGCCCGCACCGACCCGGCGAGTCCGCCGAGGAGCCCTCCCCCGATCGGGAAGTGCTTCGCGAGATCGGCCACCTCGAGCAGCCAGTCTGGCCTTGGTTCGCGGAGGTCGGCTTCAGGTGCGGCGTCGATCGTTGCGCTCACGCGTTGACGTTCTTCCTGCGGGGCACGACGACGTCGGGATCGTGCAACCAGCACCGCGTCTCGTGGTTCGGCCTCCACTCGGCGAGCACCGGCGCCTCGGCCACGCAACGGGGCATGGCGTGGTCGCAGCGCGCCGCGAAGCGACACCCGCGTGGCATGTTGCTGGGGGCGGGCACGGTGCCCTCGATGGCGGCCAGACGCTCGGTGCGGTCGGTGGCCGCTCCGGGCATGCTCTTCAGCAGCGCCCGGGTGTAGGGGTGTTGCGGGTCGTGCAGCACCTGGCGGGCCGGGCCCTGCTCGACCACGTTGCCGGCGTACATCACCACCACCCGCTCGGCCATCTCGGCCACCACCGCCAAGTCGTGGGTGATGAGGAGCTGGGCGGTGCCGGTATCGGCCTGCAAGCGCTGGAGCAAAGCGAGGATCTGGGCCTGCACCGTGACGTCGAGGGCCGTGGTCGGCTCGTCGGCGATGAGCAGCCGAGGCGAGCACGCCAGCGCCATCGCGATCATGACCCGCTGGCGCTGCCCACCCGACAGCTCGTGCTGGTAGGACCTCACGCGCCGACCGGGGTCGGGGATGCCGACCATGTCGAGCAGCTCGACCGCCCGGGCCTTGGCCTCACGCTTCGACAGATCGGTGTGGATCTGCAACGCCTCGACGATCTGGTGCCCCACCGAGTAGACGGGGTCGAGGCAGGTGGTGGGGTCCTGGAAGATCATGCCGATCTGTTGACCCCGGATGGCGCGGTACTCGCGCTCGGTCAGCTCGGTGAGGTCGCGGCCTTCGAGGCGTACCCGCCCTCCGGTGATGCGGCCACCGGTGTCGAGGAGGCGCATGATCGACAGGGCGGTGACGCTCTTGCCCGATCCGGACTCGCCGACGAGCGCGACCGTCTCCCCCGCGGCCAGCGAGAACGACACGTCGCTCACCACCTCCGCCATGCCGTAGCGAGTGTCGAACGACACCGCCAGGTGCTCCACCTCGAGCACCGGTGCAGCTGCGTCGCTGGCGCTCTCCGCCCTGCGCGACCGGACCAAGCTCTTCATGGGTCTCCCTTGCGAGTGGCTCCCCCGACGCCGGGCCTCGTGGCCGGCGCCGGGGAAAGCTGGATCAGGTGGTGGGGACGATCACTCCTCGAGCCAGACGTAGGCGTAGTGGTTCGTCCCGTACTGGGGCTGGGAGAGGTAGTTGCGGACGGTGGGACCGAGGATGATCTCGGTGTCCCCGATCCAGAGCTGCATCGGGTTCGAGACCTCTTCGACGATGTAGCGCTGGATGTCCTGGATGAGGCTGATGCGCTCGTCCTCGTCGACGGTGGCCGCCTGCTCGTCGAGCATCGTGTCGAGCTCGGGGTCGTTGATGTTCCACCAGTTGCGGCTGCCGTCGCTGTGGTGCTGGGCCCGCAGCCACTCGTCGGCCTCCTGGAACGGGGTCTGCAGGCCGACGGCCATCTCGTACTCGACGTTGGCCCATCGCTGGCCGATGTAGGTGGCGTAGTCGACCACCTCGATCTCGGCGTCGATGCCGATGGCGGCCAGGTCCTCGACAACCCACTCGGCACCGTTGACGATGCGTGGGCCGTAGCCGGCCGTGGTCATCAGCGTGGTGGAGAAGCCGTCGGGGTACCCGGCGTCCGCGAGCAGTTGCTTGGCGGCCTCGACGTCGTAGGGCATCAGCTCGGCCAGCTCGTCCTCGGGGAGGGCGAAGGCCTTCACGTGGGCGTTGACCGGACCGGTGTAGTGACCCGACCCGTAGAGAGCGTCGCCGAGACCCTCGCGGTCGACGGCCATGCTCATGGCACGGCGCACCCGCAGGTCGTTGAACGGCTCCTGCTCCATGTTGACGTACATGATGAGCGGCGCCGTGCCGATGTACTGCAGGTGGCGGGCATCGGGAACCGCCGCCAGTAGCGATGCCGTCTCCTCCGGGTTGACTGCGGTGATGATGTGGGTCTCACCGGCGCGGAAGGCGGCGGTGCGCGCCCCCTGGTCGGGCACCACCGGCATCTCGACGCCATCGAGGTAGGGCACGCCCTCCTCGAAGTAGTCCGGGTTCTTCTCGTAGACGGTGGTGACGCCGCGGTCCCACTCGGTGAGCATGAACGGGCCGGTGCCGATGACCTGGGTGCTGACGTCGTACTCGCCCTCGACGCCTTCCCTCGGCATGATCCACATGTGGTGGTTGCCCATGTAGTTGAGCAGCGGTGCGAACGGCTGCGACAAGGTGATCACGACGGTGTGTTCGTCGGGAGCCTCGATCGAGGTCACGTTCTCGAGCATGTAGGCTTGGAAGCCCTCGTCGAGGATGCGCTCGAACGTGGCCACCACGTCGTCGGCCACGAAGGGCCGCCCGTTCACCGGTGCCATGTCGTGCCACACGACGTCGTCGCGCAGGTGGAACGTGTAGGTGAGCAGGTCGTCGGAGACCTCCCACTCCTCGGCCAGATCACCGGTGAGCGGCGCCTCCCCGTACTCGTACTCGGCCGACAGGTCGGGCTTCAGCAGCCGGCTCGAGGCCAGCCCGACCCGGTTGTGCACGTTGAACGAGGCGGACGCGTGCGGGTCGAGTGTGTCGCCATCGGACGTGGCCGCGACGATGAGCGTGCCACCCGGTTGCGGTTCGCCTTCTCCCTCCTCGGGGACCGGCGCATCACCCGTGTCGCCATCGGTCTCGGTGTCACCCGCGCCGACCTCGTCGGTGCCGCCGTCGTCTCCGCCACACGCTCCTGCCAGCAACGCGAGCGCGAAGAGCGCCGCGAGCCACCTGTGGATCCCTGAACGTCTCAAACCGGTCCCCCTCGTCGTGCAAGCGTCACGCCTGCTGATCGATCACCCCTGCTCGATCCGCGCGCGCAACGCTGCGTCCGCGGCCGGCATCTGGCGATAATAACAATTATTCGCCCGTGGTGCCAGAGGTCACAATCCTTCAGCCCGCCGGTCGTCTCTTGATGGATGGAACTGCATGACGGCCGCGTGCCCGGTCCCTCGTGGCGCGTGGCTCCGACCGCCGACGCTGTCAGCGGGGCGGTGCTCGCCCCGCGTAGCGACGGCGTGGATCTCTGGCATGTCGTGGTGACGATGCATCAGATCCCCCCGGTGTTGCGACCGGCGTGTCGGTTCGGGAAGCCCCCGGCGACCCGTGGCGTCACCCTAACGCCGCGCTCTGGGGCGTGCTCCGATCTTTGCGAACCGTGTTGGCCGACCTGTCGATCCCGCCGGGCCAGGGTGGCGCCGCGGGCTTCTGGGGTATGGGCCTAGGGTCGTCGACGGAGGTACCTCATGTCCCAGAACAGCTTCGGCTCGTTGGCCAGTCTCACCAGTGGCGACGCCACGGTGGAGATCTTCCGCCTCGATGCCCTCGGCGACGATGTCGCTGGTCTCCCGTTCAGCATGAAGGTGCTGCTCGAGAACCTGCTGCGGCACGAAGACGGCGTCAGCGTCACCCGTGACGACATCGAGGCGCTCGCCCACTGGACGGCCCACGAGACGTCGGATCGCGAGATCTCGTTCTCCCCGGCCCGGGTGCTGATGCAGGACTTCACCGGCGTCCCCGCCGTGGTCGACCTGGCCGCCATGCGCGACGGCGTCGAGGCATTGGGTGGCGACCCGGCCAACGTGCGGCCGCTCATCCCCACCGAGCTCGTCATCGACCACTCGGTCACCGTCGAGAGCTTCAACTCGAGCGACTCGTTCCGCATCAACGCCGAGGTCGAGTTCGAGCGCAACGCCGAGCGCTACCAGTTCCTCCGGTGGGGCCAGCAGGCATTCGACAACTTCAGCGTGGTACCGCCCGACACCGGGATCTGCCACCAGGTGAACCTCGAGTACCTGTCGCGTGTCGTCTTCGTCGACGAGTCCACGGGCCGCGCCTACCCCGACACCCTGGTCGGCACCGACAGCCACACCCCCATGGTGAACGGGCTCGGCGTCATGGGTTGGGGCGTCGGCGGCATCGAGGCCGAGGCCGCACTGCTGGGCCAGCCCATCTCGATGCTCATCCCCGATGTGGTCGGCCTCAAGCTCACCGGCTCGCTGCCCGAGGGCACCACCGCCACCGACCTCGTCCTCACCGTCACCGAGCTGCTGCGCCACGAGGGCGCGGTCGGCAAGTTCGTCGAGCTGTACGGGCCGGGCGTGTCGACCATCCCGCTCGAGAACCGGGCCACCATCGGCAACATGTCGCCCGAGTACGGGTCCACGGTCACGATGTTCCCGATCGACGACGAGACGCTGCGCTACCTGCGCTTCACCGGACGCCCACCCGAGCAGGTAGCCCTGGTCGAGGCCTACGCCAAGGAGCAGGGGCTCTGGTTCGACCCGTCGGCCAACCCGCGGTTCACCCGCACCGTCGAGCTCGACCTGTCGACGGTGGTGCCGAGCCTGGCCGGGCCCTCCCGGCCCCAGGACCGCGTCCGACTCGACCGGGCCAAGGCGTGCTTCGCCGATGCGCTGGTCTCCTCGCTCCCCGACCTCGCCCCGGGCAGCGCCGAAGAGGCCTCCGACGAGTCGTTCCCCGCCAGCGACCCGCCGTCGGCCAGCGCCGGTGTCACCGGTGACGGGCAGCCCGACGGTCAGCCGTCGTGCGATGTCACCGACCCTCCCGCCCAGGGACGCATCCACGCCAGCGCCCCGGTGCGGCTCCCCGACGGCACCGAGGTCGTGCTCGACCACGGTCACGTCGTCATCGCCGCCATCACCAGCTGCACCAACACCTCGAACCCGTCGGTGATGATGGCGGCGGGGCTCCTCGCCAAGAAGGCGGTCGAGAAGGGCCTCAGTCGCAAGCCGTGGGTGAAGACGTCGCTCGCCCCCGGGTCGAAGGTCGTCGTCGACTACTACGATGCCGCCGGCCTCACGCCCTACCTCGAGCAGCTCGGCTACCACCTGGTCGGCTTCGGCTGCACCACCTGCATCGGCAACTCCGGACCGCTGGCGCCCGAGATCTCCGCCGCGGTCGACGAGCACGGGCTCGCCGTCGTCTCGGTCCTGTCCGGCAACCGCAACTTCGAGGGCCGCATCAACCCCGACGTTCGCATGAACTACCTCACCTCACCACCGCTTGTCGTGGCCTACGCCCTGGCGGGCACCATGGACACCGACCTCATGAACGAGCCACTCGGCACCGGCACCGACGGCGAACCGGTGTACCTGCGCGACATCTGGCCGACGGCCGCCGAGGTCAACGAGGTCGTCGAGCGCTCGGTGAAGTCGGAGATGTTCACCGACACCTACGACACGATCTTCGACGGCGACGAGCGCTGGGCATCGCTCGAGATCGCCACCGGCGAGCGGTTCGCGTGGGACAACGCCGGGTCCACCTACGTGCACAAGCCGCCGTTCTTCGAGGGGATGCCGGCCGAGCCTGCGCCGCTCACCGACATCGCCGGCGCGAGGGTGCTCGCCATGCTCGGCGACAGCGTCACCACCGACCACATCTCCCCTGCCGGTTCGATCCAGCTCGACTCGCCCGCCGGGCGGTGGCTGCTCGATCGCGGCGTCGAGCGCTCGGCGTTCAACTCCTATGGCTCACGTCGCGGCAACCACGAGGTGATGATCCGCGGCACGTTCGGCAACGTGCGACTGCGCAACCGGCTGGCCCCCGGCACCGAGGGCGGCTACACGCTGCACCTCCCCGACGGCGAGCAGACCACCATCTACGACGCCGCGATGCAGTACCAGGCCGACGGCGTGCCGTTGGTGGTGCTGGCCGGCAAGGAGTACGGCTCGGGCTCGTCGCGCGACTGGGCGGCCAAGGGCACCAGCCTGCTCGGGGTCCGGGCCGTGATCGCCCACAGCTTCGAGCGCATCCACCGGTCCAACCTCATCGGCATGGGGGTGCTGCCCCTCGAGTTCAGCGACGGCGAGAGCCCCGAGTCGCTGGGCCTCACCGGCCACGAGGTGTTCGACATCATCGGCCTCGCCGGGCTCACCGCCGGTCAGCCGGTCCCCGACGGGCTCGAGGTGCGGGCCGACGACATCCAGTTCCGCGTGAAGGTGCGCATCGACACCCCGATGGAGGACGCCTACTTCCACCACGGCGGCATCCTCCACTACGTCCTCCGCCAACTCGCCGCCACCTGAGGCCCGCTGGCCCGGTTCATCGAGCCCCCCTCCGGCTGAGAGCCCGTGGCATTGCTCGATTCGATCAGGATCGAAGAAGCGGGCCGATGGCCGTCTTCGTATCGTCCTCGGGTGACAGCTCGCGAAGGACGAAGGGAACGCGCATGAAGACGATGACATGTCAGCAGGTGGGTGGCCCGTGTGGCCTCACGCTCCGAGGTGAGACCGCCGACGAGGTGATCAAGGCCCAGGACGCGCACCTGAAGGACGCGGTGGCCGGCGGCGACGACACGCACCAGGCCGCCCTGAAGGACATGCAGGGACGCTGGAAGCGTCCCATCTCAGGGATGAAGTGGTACAAGAACACCAAGCGCGACTTTGCCGCTCTCGCCGAGGGCTGATCCTCAACTCGGCCAGCTCGAGCCGAGGTTGCCCTTCTGCCCCGGATCAGACGTCGAGGTCGGGGAGATCGAGGCCGTCGACGATGTCGAGCCGGTGGGCGATGGTGGAACCGATGCCCCGCACCACCGCAGCGAACGGCTCGGAGGCCACGACCCAACCGGGTGCGTCCCCCATCGACATCTGAGCGACCAGCACCTCCGAGGCATCGGCCATGTCGCACAGGCGGGCCGCCAGGTTGACCGCCGGGCCGACGTAGTCGTCGCCTTCGAACAAGATGACCGGACCCGCCGCGGCTCCGCCCCGCATCGGCACCGGCGAGGAGCGCCACCGGGCGGCCAGCTCGACGCAGGTCGCCAGCATCGGGCCGTCCTCGAGCCCCACGAGCATGGCGCCGTCGCCCAACCACTTCGCCACCCGCACGCCCCGTGCACCGGCCACCCGACGGACCACGTCGCGGAACGAGGCGAGCTCGGCGGTGGCCACGTGGGGCCCCTCGCGCTCGGTGAACGCGGTGAAACCGGAGAGGTCGACGAAGCCGAAGTTGCGTTCGACGAGTGGTAGCGAGACGCGGGCGGCCATCGCCGCAGGAGGCTCCACTCCTGACCCTGCTCGGGCGGCCCGAGCCTCGAAGGAGGCGGACGGTTGGAGCGGCTCGGTCACAGCTCCGACGGTATCCCAGTCGGAGAGGCTGCTCGGACGCGTTCGAGACGGTCTCGACGCCCGAGCGGGGCACCCCCTAGGTTCCGTCCCACGACACTCGGGGAGGACCACGTGGCAGGACGTCTGGCAGGCAAGCGGGCAGTGGTGGTGGGCGCGGGGCAGACCCCGGGCGAGACGATCGGCAACGGCCGCGCCACCGCCATCCGGTTCGCCCAGGAGGGTGCCGAGGTGGTGGTCGTCGACCGCCGTGAGGACTCGGCGCGGGAGACCCAGCAGCTCATCGTCGAGGAGGGCGGCACCGCCCACGTCGTCGTCGCCGACATCAGCCGGGCCGAGGAGAACGAGCGACTGGTCGCCGAGGCAATGGCCGCCATGGGCGGCATCGACGTGCTCCACAACAACGTCGGCATCGGGGCGGGCGACAGCAGCGCCATCCGCCTCGAGGAGGACGCCTGGGACCGCATCATCCAGGTGAACCTCAAGGCCATGTGGCTCACCTGCAAGCACGTGCTGCCGGTGATGCGCGAGGGCGGCGGCGGGGCCATCGTCAACATCTCATCCACCGCCGCCATCGCGGCGGCCGGGCACCTCACCGCCTACAAGATCTCGAAGGCTGGAGTGAACGCCCTCACCCACAGCATCGCCACGTCGAACGCCCGCCATGGCATCCGCTGCAACGCCATCATGCCGGGGCTGATGGACACGCCGATGGCGGTCGACGCGGCCGCCAAGGCACGGGGCATCGCTCGGTCCGAGCTGGCCGACGTGCGGGCCAAGGCTGTGCCCATGGGCCACCAGGGTACGGCGTGGGACGTGGCCAACGCCGCGCTCTTCCTGGCGTCGGACGAGGCGCAGTTCATCACCGGCGTGATGCTGCCGGTCGACGGGGGCCAGACCGCCAACGTGGGCTGACGCCCTGCCGTGCCCCGTTATCGGTTGCCCACGAGAAGACCACGGGTCACGATGAGCCACTTCCTGTGGAGGTGGGAGCGTGGAGGAGTACAGCAGGGCAACACAACCGAAGCCACAGGAGCGTTCGGCGCTGTCACCCAACGGTGAGCTGTTCGCCGGCGTGGTCCAGTTTCCCCACGACGGGCCAACCCGCCTGGGCGACCAGCGGTGGGCTGGCACGCGGGTCGTGGTGATCGCCGGTAGCGGACGCGTGGTGGATGTGATGCCGGAGGCCTCGTGGTCGCCGAGTTGGTCGCCGGACAGCAAAGCGCTCGTGTTCTTGCACGCGACGTCCGGTTCAGAGGCCCAGCTCTGGCGCTGGAGCGCCGGCCGGGGTGCCGACCGCGTGGGGCAGGTCGTCGTTCGACGACAGATGTTCGGCGACGACGTCGGCGAGTGGTTCCCCGATAGCCGTCATGTTCTGGTGAAGACCCCGAAGCGGGTCGATGGAACCGCGCCTGATGAGCACAGCAACCAGCCACGGCGAGCTGACGTTGCCATAACCCGGAGGGACCCCCCGGTTGACGTGCTCGTCAACGATCCCGATACGAGCGTCTCGCCTGTTGTTGCCGGCATCGACCCGGTCGAGAGCGCGATCGACCTCGCCGTCGTCGATGTCGCGACCGGCGCGGCCCGGGACATCCACCTCGGCGTGGACTACGAGGTCGCGGTGCTCGCACCCTCCGGACGGCATGTCGCGCTCCAGACGCGGCCTCGACCAGTCGACGTCGTCGGCGACGTCTACCTGTGTGATGTGGCCGTCGCAGCTGTGGAGCACACCGGCGAGGTGACGACGTTGGCGTTCGATCTCGACGCTGACGCGAACGACGGCAGACACCCGCCGGCGTGGTCGCCGGATGGCAGCTCGTTGATGCTCATCGGCGCCGAGGGGATCGCAATCTTCGACATGACAAGCGGAGTCGCACGCACGATCCATTCTCCTGTTCGCCTGTGGCCGGCCTTTGCTTTGTGGACAGCCCGAGGCGACCGCGTGCTGGCCATGGACGTGGAGCGGCGCCTGTGGGCGTTCGACCCTGCAGCTGACGAGCCGCCGCGGCTCCTGGCCGCCGTGGGTGTCCGACCTCTCGGTCCGTCCCGCGCCCCGGTCGCGGCCGTCAGAGACGACGCTGTGTGGGCGTTCAGGTCGACCCCGGCTGGTTCTCTGCTGCACCGGATCCCGTTGGATGGCAGCGCCAGCACAGCGCGAACCCTCGGTGAGGCGGCACGTGAAGTGGCCCCACCCGGGGCCATCTGGGGGTCCATCGGAGACGCCCCCGTTGATCTTGAACGCATCGTGTGCTGCTACGGCAGCCCGACTGCACCGTCCTCTTACGAGATCCGCCGTTGGTCCCACCGGTCAAAACCGAGGCGTGCGGTCCTCACCCCTGGGCCCCACGTGCCGGGCCTTGCGTACCAGCGCGTCGAGTTCACTGCGCCCCGCGATGGGTCACGGCATGGAGCGCACGTCCTCACCCACCAAAGCGGCAGCGGACCCGTACTCGTCTACATCTATCCGGGGTCGCTGCCGTCGCGCTCGGTCGCGACTTGGAGCACCTGGGAGATGTTCATCGGGCACGGTGCAGCGTTCGCTGCCGCTGGCTACTCCGTCATGATCGCCGACTCCCCCGGGCGCACAGGGATGCCGAACAGCGCTGAGGAGACTGCCGATGCCGCTGTTGCCGCCGTCGAGGCCGCTGCTGCAGTCGGGCTCTGCGACCCAGAGCGTGCCGTGCTCGCTGGTCGCAGCAGCGGCGGCCACGCGGTCACGCTCGCCCTGACAGCGACCGACCGCTTCCGAGCGGCGATCACCTGCAGCGGCCCGTACAACCTCACAAGCTGGTTCGGCGCGCTTCGTGTGGTCGGCCACGGCAAGGTCGACCTGCCCGGTGCTGGCCTGGCGGCCGTTGGAGGAAGACCGTGGGACGCCGGCCACCGCTGCGATCTATCCCCAGTCTTCGCAGTCGACTCCATCACCACACCCCTGCTCCTGGTACACGGCGCGCTCGACACACGAGTGCCCGTCGGCCAATCAGATGAGCTCTTCACCGCGCTGACTGTCCTCAACAGGCCTGTGACCTACTTCCGAGCCCCCGACGAGGAGCACAGCGAGTGGCGACCCGACGCCCAGGCGCGACTCCTCGCCACAACACTCGAGTTCCTCCAGAAGTACACGGACAGCTCCTCACCGGGCGACGCCAGGCAAAAGCGGCTCTTCGCCCCAATCCGTGGGTGATTTCACGGAGTGGCTCGGCCGGGTAGGGGCGGGCAGAGTCCGCCGAGGTCGAGCATGGCGAGGGCGACGAGTGCTTCGGGTGAGCGGAACCC
>JAENWR010000150.1 GCA_016649895.1 Acidimicrobiia bacterium
ATATCTAGGTACTACCACCCCAGCCGACAGATCGCGAGCTTCTGACCAGGACAAACGCGCTGGTCACAGGGCTATTTGGAAGAAATTCCCAAGCGGGTCCAAGATCACCTCAACGGAATAGCCCGGAAACTCCCGCTAGGTTGCCCCGGTGCTGACCGAGCCCTTGATCGATCCCCACGCCGCCGCCATGTGGCTCGACCTCGCCACGGCGGCCAGTGCCGCCGGCCAGCCGGTGGAGGCCGCGGTGTTCACCGCACTGGGTCGGGCCGAGGACGACCTGGCCACCCGCCGCGCTCTCGCCCCGCTGTTCCACCTCCACCCCGAGCGAGTCGCGTCGGCGCTCACCCGCGCGGCTGGCGTGTGGCAGCTGCTCGGTCGACCCGGCCGCGCCGAGCCGCTCCTGCTCACCGCGCTCGACGTGGCGCCCGGGCACCTCGACGCCTACCTCTGCCTCGCCAACCTTCGCCTCCCCGGTCCCAGCTACTACGAGATGCTCGACCGCCTGCACACGAGTGGCGCCGCCCCACCTCCTACCTCGAGATCGGCACCGGCGACGGCACGTCGATGACCCGGGCCCGTCCGCCAGCGGTGGGCGTCGGCGTCGACCCCGTCCCCAGGCTACACAGCCCCGTGGCCATCGAATGCCACATCTACCCGCAGCGCTCCGAGGACTTCTTCGCCCGGCCCGACCTCGACACGCTGTTCACCGCCGGCCCGCCCGACCTGGTGTTCATCGACGGGCTCCACACCTTCCCCGCCGTGCTCGGCGACCTCGCCGGCGCCGAGGCGATCTCGCGCGCCGACACCATCATCGTCCTGCACGACACCATCCCCCTCGACGAACCCACCCAGCGGCCCGACCAGCAGCACGCCTTCTACACCGGCGACGTCTGGAAGCTGCTGCCCTGCCTCGCCGAGGTGCGCCCCGACCTGCAGGTGTTCACCGTCCTCGCCCCACCGAGCGGCCTCACGTTCATCGCCGGCCTCGACCCCACCTCCACCGTGCTGACCGACCGCCACGACGAGCTGGTCGAGCGCTTCGGCTCGCTCCCGTTCGACCCCGACGCCGTCCTCTACGGCGAGCTGGTGCCCAACGACTGGCCCACCGTGCGCGCCCGCCTCGGCGGCTGACGTCTGTTGCCTCAGTCGGCGACAGGGGGGACACTGCGAGGTATGGACCAGCCGAACGGAGTCGATGACGGCATCAGGCCACACCTGCGAGGGTCCGTCGCCGCTGACCAGCGCTGGTTCTGGTCACAGCGTTGGCAGAGCATGGAGCGCGAGGCAGACGCCGACATCGAGGCAGATCGCCTTGGACGTCACGACGACGTCGACTCGCTGATCGACGCGCTCGACAGCTGAGACCTCCCTCAGCGGCGTTTGACCGCGAGGCTGGGAACGCCGGCGAACACGGCATCGTCCGACACGAGCTCGGCACCTACCCGCAGCGCAGTGGCAGCAATCCAGCGATCCGCCTCATGGACCTTCTGTCCGAGCGGATGGACCGCACCCTCGCAGTTGGCACGCAGCTCGGCTGCCGGTGGCCGTTCACCAGCGAGGAGACGACCATCGTGTCGACCACAACGGGTTCCGAACGATCGAGTATCACCGCTCAGCGATGGCGGTTTCGAACGCTGTCCACTCTTCGTCGGTGAGACCCTCGATCGCGAGCTCTTGGTCGCTTGGGGCCGGGCGGGCCCGCTGCAGTGCCTCGTCGGGTGGCAGCACGGTGATGCCCTTGGGCTCATCGGAACTAGGAACGACGGACATGCCTGCGAGTCTACGGCTTTCACCGGGACACAGGCCGGTCGATATCGAGACCTTGTCGCTCACCATCGATCGCGACGAGCTCGACGGCTGACGGTCCTTCTGCTCGCTCGTTTCCCTGCCGCGACGATGACGACGAGGGGAGCTGACCCCACGACGGTGCGGCGCTTGGTAGGATCCAGTTTCACCAAGTGACGGGAGGCCGCTGTGGCACCAACGACTGAGTTCCGGGTCTCGAAGAGCGGACAGATGTCGGTACCCGCCCAGGTGCGGCGCCGCTGGGGCCTCGCAGATGGCGGCAGGGTGAGCGTCGTCGATATGGGCGACGCGTTCGTGGTCCTGCCTGCGGGCGCTCGTCAGCAGATCCTCGACGGGGCGTTGCCGGCCGAAGAACATCAGGCCTTTGTCGCGAGCCTCGAGGATCCCGAACTCGCCACCACCTGAGGTGGCGACGGTCATCATCGACGACCACCTGCTGCGCGACGTCCTCGCCGGGCAGCTCGACGAAGACCTCGGCGGTCTCGCCACCGATCTGGCCACCACCGGGCTGTGGCTCTTCCGTCTCAGCAGCGCACTCGCACAGCCAGGTGTGGTGGGGAAGCTCTCGGCACCCGTCGCCGCGCTGCCCGCCGAGAACCAGGCACGGTTCGTTGCCCAGCTCGTGACGCTCCCCGAGAACATCGGGGTGCTCCACCTCCGAGACCTCGCCTGGTCGATGGCCCAGCTCCAGCACCGACACCGCAGAGCGGGGCGCCAGTTGTCCGCCGCCATGGTCGAGGCCTTGGCCGCCGCGCACTCGCTCGGTGCGGCGATCGCCGTCTCACGCGCCGACGTCGGCCCCAACCTCCAGTTGGCAGCGGAGCACGACGGCATCGCGTTCCACATCCTCTGAGTGCGACCCGTGGGTCGCGTTTGTCGCCGGGACGCGGGACGGGCGACCTACCGTGGGACCCAACCCACGGAGGAACCATGGCTGACGACGACACCTCTCCAGTGACCCGGCTGCGCGACACCGTGCGCGCCGGAGCCGACACCGCCCGCCACGTCGCCGGCGTGGCCAGCAAGCGCGACGACCTGGTGGGCGGGGCCGTGCGCGCCGGCGCCACCGGCACCGAGGCCGTGCGCCGTGGCGTCTCGGCCATCGGCAAGAAGGCCAACCAGGGAGTCACCCGCGCCGCCAAGAACCTCACCCTCGGCGACTACCGCGACGAGGTCGACGCCGCTCTGATGGAAGCCACGGAGGTGATCGCCGCCCAAGCCGTGCGCATCGCCGCCCTCGAGACCGAGCTGCACCGACTGAAGAACGGCCCCGGCGAGCTGGCCGCCCCCGGACCGGTCGACGTCGAGACCTCGTCGCTCACCATCGAGCGCGACGACCTCGACGGGAGCTGAAAGGGCGGAGTTTGGCGGCTTCGGTCGGTTGCCAGAACCGCCAAACTCCGCCAAACCTCGGGTGTGCTCGTCTCCGCCGCCGAGCTGGGCGAGGTCATACGTGGCGCAGCTCCACCCCGGCGAGCGCGAAGGCACCGAACCTCCAGGGGTACGGCAGGATCACCAACCGGACGTCGCAGAACCCCTTCGACATCGACGTCTACCGGGCGAGGGACATCCCCGCTGACCTTCAGCAGCGGGATCCTGCCTGATCGGGGCGGCACAGGCTGGACTCCCATCGAGCGCAACTGACCGGGGCCGCAGGCTCCACAAGTTGCGGGGTGAAACGTCGACAACCTGCGGGTTTCGATCTGGCGAGGTGTCCATCCACAGCTCCGGCAGCACCAGCTCCAGGCGCTGCGGGTCCAAGCTTCGCTGGGTGTGTCACCTGCGGCAGCGGGTGACAGCCGACGAGTTGCACCGGTACCGTGGCATCGAGATGTCCACCGATCCCGCTGCGTCAACCGAAGGGCAGAGCCTCGAGCTACCGGTTGGGGAATTGCTCAGGCGCCCCCGGCCGTTGCCGCCGCGGTCGGAAGCGGTGATCGAGGATCTCACCGAGGAAGAGGGCGAAGCCTTCCTCGCCGCCATCAGTTCGTGACTGACGACCAGGGCGGGATCGCCACCTTCGTGGGGCGCGTCACCGGCCGCCTCGACGCCACCGAGCGCGCCTGGGTGACCACCACGTCCGAGCGCATCGACGAGCTGCGCACCCATCTGGGCGAGGCGCACGGCCGTATCGCCGCGCTCGAGACCGCCACCGCGAACCCGCCCCTGCCCGACGGCGGCTGGCCCGGCCCCGCCGGCGTCGACACCGACCTCGCCCGCGAGCTCGGCTTCGCCGTGGCCGAACTGCGGGGCCAGCAACTCGTCGACGAGCTGCTCACCGCCGGCATCCTCGCCGCCCCACCCGGCGCCACCGGCACCATCGCCTTCGGCCCCGCCGACAGTTGGGACCTCGACCTCACCGCCCCCGGTGGCGGCACCATCGCCCGCGCCGACGTGATGCTCGCCGCCACCGCCACCGAGATCGTCCAGAAGCTCGCCGCCAACCCGCTCGTCGACGTCGTCTACGCCAGCACCGACGCCACCGACCGCCTGGCGGAGCGCTCCATCGCCGCTCCGACCCCCGTCGACCTCGTCGTCGTCCGCCCCGGCTCGGCCTGGCCGGCGGCCGCCACCGGACCCATCGTGGTCGACGTGGGCGTCACCGCCGCCGATCTCGACGAGGGGCTCGCCGAGGTGCGCGCCACCCTCGGCGCCGACGGCCGCTCCGCCGCCGCGGGCGACGCCCCCACGGCCATCCTCGACGCCGCGCCGCTCCTCGC
>JAENWR010000084.1 GCA_016649895.1 Acidimicrobiia bacterium
ACGATGGCCGCCGGCTCGACCACGACGCTGGCGTCGAGCTCGAGCCCCTTCACCAGGCCGACCGCCACCACGGTGATCTGCGAGTCGAGGCCGTGGCGAGTAGCTCGGCCGTGCTCGATGCCGCGGGCAACGAACGCGTCGGAGACCAGGTCGACGAGCAGCCGCGGCACGATGACGGCCACGCTGCCGGTGCCGACGGCGTCGACCTCGGCGAGGGTGGCGTCGACCACGTCGTCGGCCAGCGAGGCGGGGCTCGCCGCCCGCAGGATGCGCGGCGGGTCGCCGTCGTGGCGCACCGAGATCGGAGGCGACAGGTCGGGAGCGGCCACCTTCAGGACCCGCGCTGCCATGGCCATGTTGGGGGCGGGGATGCGGTAGCCCACGGTGAGCTCGGCGCGACGTGGAGGGCGGCGAGCCGGCAGCTGCTCGAGCACCTCGTCCCAGTCGTCGTGGGCCCACGCACCGGTGGACTGGGCGATGTCGCCGACGATGGTCATCGACCCGTTGAGCGACCGACGCCCGAGCACCCGCAGCGCCATGGGCGACAGGTCTTGGGCCTCGTCGATGACGATGTGGCCGTAGGTGCGCACCTCGAGCGGATCGCGCTTCGTGCGAGGACCGAGCAGTGCGCTGGCCTCGTCGAGGAGGGGCACGTCGTCGGTGGTCCACAGCACCTTGTCGACCGACTCGGAGCGCTCGCGGCGCAGAGCACGCCACTCGGACTCGTCGAGCCCGTGCTGCACCGGCCGCCCCCGACGCGCCTCGCGGCGGCGCCGCACCTCGGTGGGCACTCGACCCTGGGCGGCGTTGCGGAGCAGTGCCCGCGACCCCAACAGGTCGTGCAGGAGCTCGGCCGGGGTGAGGGCCGGCCACATCCACTCGAACGCCTCGCGCATCTCCATCGTTCCGTGGAGGCGATCGCGCACGGTGTGGGGCTGCAGATCCTCGGGGCCGCTCTCGGCCAGCGCCTGGTACACCTGCGACTGCACGAACCGCCGGGCCGGGTTGTGGAGCCGGTAGCGGCGGCGGGCGTCGGCCACGATGCGGGCGCTCTGCTCGACGGTGAGCGTGAGCCGGGTGAGGCCGTAGCCCACCCGGAGCGGCTCGCGCAGCGGACGCTCGCGGTCGCGAACGGCGCGGCCCACCACACCGGTCATGCGGAGGTCGCCCTTCACACGGGCGGTGAGGCCACGGTCGGAACCCTGCACCCGCACGTCGTCGACGAGGTCGGCCAGCACCGCCAGCTCGACCCCCGCCTCGCCGAGCGAGGGCAGGACCTGCTCGATGTAGCCGAGGAAGAGCCGGTTGGGCCCGACCACCAGCACTCCCTGGCCCTCGAGCGGGAAACGGTGCGTGTAGAGCAGGTAGGCGGCACGGTGGAGGGCGACGACGGTCTTGCCCGTGCCCGGACCGCCCTGCACCACCAGGATGCCCGGGAGCTCGGCGCGGATGATCTCGTCCTGCTCGCCCTGGATGGTGCCGACGATGTCGCCCAACTGCCCTGTGCGGGCGGTCTCGAGGGCGGCGATGAGGGCCCCGTGGCCGGTGATGGCAGGGCCGTCGCCGTTGATGGCGGCGACCGCGGCGTCACCGAACAGCTCGTCCTCGACGCCCAGGAGGGTGCGGCCACGGGTGGCGAAGTGACGGCGACGCACCAGTCCCAGGTGCTGGCGGGGGGTGGCTCGGTAGAAGGCCTCGGCCACCGGGGCCCGCCAATCGACCACCAGGGGGTCGCGCTGGGCGTTCGCCACCGCGACACGACCGATGTAGAAGTGGTCGCCGCCGTGCTCGGCGTCGTGGTCGATGCGGCCGAACACCAGGGAGGCGTCGCCCAGGTGCAGCTGCTGGAGCCGGTGGGCGATGTTGTCGTGGATGACCTCGCGCTCCCACCGCGCCTGTTCGGTGCCGCCCTTGCCGACCTCGACCATGTTCTTGAGCCGCACCGCGGCGGCGCGGTTGGCGTCGAGGGCGTCGTATGCGTGATCGATGTAGGCCTGCTCGGCCTGCAACTCGGGGTGAGAAGGCGCCATGGAGCTCTTTCGCAGGTCCCGGAAGGGAGTGGACAAGCCTACCGTCCCTGCGCTCGCTCGCTCACCCTCGGGCCCCACCGGTTCCATGGGTGATCCGCGGCCCCGTGGGGCAGGATCGGCGGTGTGAGCGAACCGATCGGCCCCCACGGCACCCTCATCGACACCCGCATCCGAGTCCTGACCTGGAACCTGTGGTGGCGCTTCGGTCCGTGGTAGGAGCGCCAACCGGCCATCGACGCGACGATCCGGGCCCTCGACCCCGATGTCATCGCCCTTCAGGAGGTCTGGGACGACGGGACCCTCAACCAGGCGGGCGAGCTTGCGTCGGCGCTCGGCTACCACCACGTCTAGGCCAGCACCCTCGACCGCGACGGCGTGCGCTTCGGCAACGCGATCGTGTCGCGGTGGCCCATCGCGTCGCACGACTGGCGGCCGTTGCCCGCATCGACTACACGGTCTCACCCGAAATCTCGCGGATCAGTCGCGAGGAGCGCGTCAGATCCGCGAGATCTCGGATGGCGGTGCGGTTGGGGCGGGGAGCGGCGGCGGGGCGAATGGGTCGTCGTGACAGGCCGGGTCTAGGTTGGCCGGCGTGACGAGCCGTCTGGCCGACTCGGCCTACCTCCGTGCCTGTAGAGGCGAACCCGGCGATCGGGTGCCCGTGTGGTTCCAACGCCAAGCCGGCCGGTCCCTCCCCGAGTACCGCGCCATCCGCGGCCCGGGCAGCATCCTCGATGCCATCGCCCAGCCCGACCGGTCGACCGAGATCACCCTGCAGCCCGTCCGCCGCTACGGCGTCGACGCTGCCATCCTCTACTCCGACATCGTGGTGCCGGTGCACGCCATCGGCTTCGGCGTCGACATCAAGCCGGGCGTCGGCCCCGTGGTGGTCGACCCGTTCCGCTCCGCGTCCGACCTCGACCGCCTCCGCCCCCTCGAGCCCGACACCGACACGCCCTACGTGCTCGAGACCGTCCGCCAGGTGGTCGCCGAGCTCGGCGACGTGCCCCTCATCGGCTTCGCCGGAGCCCCCTTCACCGTGGCCAGCTACCTCATCGAGGGCGGTCCATCGAAGAACTACACGGTCACCAAGGCCA
Organism: Acidimicrobiia bacterium; assembly: GCA_016649895.1. Lineage (GTDB taxonomy): Bacteria > Actinomycetota > Acidimicrobiia > Acidimicrobiales > SKKL01 > Actinomarinicola. The sequence goes on from JAENWR010000084.1 coordinate 3,128, forward strand.
TGATGCGCACCGATCCGGGGCTGTTCGGGCAGCTCCTCGACCGGCTGGCCGACATGGCCATCGCCTCGGTGCGTTCGCAGGTCGAGGCCGGCGCCTCGGCCCTCCAGCTCTTCGACAGCTGGGCCGGGTCCCTGCACGCCGACGACTACCGGCGGTTCGTGCAGCCCCACACCCGCAAGGTGTTCGACGCGGTCGCCGACCTCGGCGTGCCCCGCGCCCACTTCGGCGTCACCACCGGCGAGCTGCTCGGCGTCATCGCCGAGACCGGGCCCGAGGTGATCGGCGTCGACTGGCGGGTGCCCATCGACGAGGCCCGCCGACGCATCCCCCGGCCGGTCGCCCTGCAGGGCAACCTCGACCCCGCCATCTGCTTCGCTCCCATCCCCGCCGTCGAGACCGAGGTGCGCAGCATCCTCGAACGCAACGCCGGGCATCCCGGGTTCGTCTTCAACCTCGGCCATGGCGTTCTGCCCGAGACCGATCCCGACGTGCTCGCCCGGGTGGTCGAGATCGTCCACGCCGAAGGACGGGCCGACGCCGCGGTCGCCAGCCCCGACGCCTGAACCGTGGCCGAGCCCGCCACGTTCACCGGTGCGCTGATGTCGCGCCACGAGCTCGACCAGATGCAGCAGGTGGCGGTCGATCTGCGCGACGCGCTCAGCCGCCTCCCCGCTCACACACACGTCCTCTTCACGGCACCCGCTGCCGACGAGGCTGCACGGGCGAACCGCGACACGCTCGCCCAGCTCATCGCCAACTCGGCCGGGCTACGTCCCTGGCCCGACTGGGCCACCGTGCGGCACGGCGACGGCACCGGCCCCCACTTGCTCAACGTGCTGTTCGACCTGGGAGAGACGGGCCGAGCCGATGCCGCCGTCGTCTGCCCCCTCTCCCCCATCGACGGCTCCCTCCTGGCCCACGCCGCCACCGTGGCGTCGGCCGCTGGGCTCGAACTGTCCATCGTCGGCACCGAGGCGGTCACGTGAGCCCGGCCGCCGACGGCACCCTGCGCGTCGCCGTCATCGGCGCCGGGGTCGCCGGGCTCACCACTGCTCGCGACCTGCACCTGGCCGGCCACGAGGTGCACGTGCTCGAAGCATCCGACCGCCTCGGCGGGAAGCTCCAGGTGGAACCGTTCGCCGGCGTCGAGCTCGACGCCGGTCCCGACGCGGTGCTCGCTCGGGTGCCCTTCGCCGTCGACCTCATGCGCGACCTCGGCCTCGACGACGATCTGGTGCCCCAGCCCCCGGGCAGCGCCTACCTCTTCAGCCGCGGCGAGCTGCGCCGCCTGCCGGGGGGCAACGTCCTCGGCATCCCCACCGACCTCGAGGCGTTGGCCGCCTCGGGCATCGTCTCCGACGCTGGCGTCGCCCGTGCCGCGCTCGACCTCGACCTGCCCGACGACCGGCCCGACGGCGACGAGTCGGTCGGCGCCCTCATCCGGCGTCGGCTCGGCGACGAGGTGCTCGAGCGCATGGTCGATCCGCTGCTCGGCGGCATCAACGCCGGCGACTCCGACCGGCTGAGCCTCGCCGCCGGGGCCGTGCAGATCGCCGCCGCCGTCCCTCGCCACCCCAGCCTCATCGAGGCGCTGCGTGCCCAGCGCACCGCGGCGCCCGCCCCCAGCGATGCGCCGGTGTTCTACACGTTGCGGCGCGGCATCGGCTCGCTCATCGACGCCTTGGTCGGTTCGCTCGACGGCTGCGACCTGCGCACCAACTCGCCCGTCACCGGGCTGGTCCGAGATGGCGACGGGTGGACCATCACCACGCATGCGGGTCCGCTCGACGTCGACCGGGTGGTGATCGCCGCCCCCGCGTTCGCCGCCGCCGCACTGCTCGACTCCGCCGCCCCCGAGGCCGCAGCGGGGCTCGCGGCCATCGAGTACTCCTCGGTCGCCCTGGTGGCGCTGGCCTTCCCCCACGACGCCGTCGATCGAGAGCTCGACGCCACCGGGTTCCTGGTGCCTCGGGTCGAGGGGCTGCTCATGACGGCGTGCTCGTGGGCCTCGTCGAAGTGGCCGCACCTGCACCGACCCGGCCGGTTCATCCTGCGAGCGTCGGCCGGGCGCTTCGGCGACACCCGTGCGATGGAGATGGACGACGACGCGCTCGTCGATGCCATCCGCGCCGACCTCGCCACCACAATCGACCTCCACGGTGCACCCGGCGAGGTGCGGGTCACCCGCTGGCCCCGGTCGTTCCCCCAGTACACGCCCGGCCACCTCGAGCGCATCGGCGAGATCGAGTCGCACCTTCGACGCGCCGCTCCCGGCATCGAGCTGGCCGGTGCCGCCTACCGGGGCGTGGGCATCCCCGCGTGCATCAACTCCGCACACCGAGCCGCGGCCGCAGTGTCGGGCGCGCTCGGGGGCTGAGCCAGCCGGCATGGCAGAGAGTCGGGTGCTACGCGGCCTCGCGGCGGCGCCAGTAGACGACGCCGCCAATGATGGCGAGCAGGACCAGCCCCCCGAGGACGATCGCCACCACCGGAGCGCCGTCGTCGTCGCCCTCATCCACGAGCCTCGCTTCGCCACCGACCTCGGGATCGCCAGATCCCACGGTGTCGTCGGCGCCCGTCTCCGTCTCGTCGCCGTTCTCGTCGGTGTCGTCGTCGCTGGGGACACCGTCGGTGTCCTCGTCCTCCGCCGGCTCGTCGGGGGCAACGGGCGCCGCCGCCACGTCGACGATGAGCGGCGCCGACGCGGGCGGCTCGGTGGACGTGATCGTGAGCTCCCAGGAGCCCTCGGACGGGAAGACCAGGGATGCCTCGAACACCCCTGGGGCATCGCCGGCCACGAACGGCTCGGACTGCCCGAAGGTGGCGCCACCCGGCCCGGTGCCCTCGACCACGAGGGGCCCGACCTCCTCAGCAGCATGGCCGTCGGCCACGTAGGTGATGCGGATGGGCAAGGTGACGGTGAGGTCGCCCGCTGGGGTGGGCTCCCCCACCTCGATGGCACCCTCGCCGCCGTGGGCCCCCGCCGGCCGCGCATCGATGGCGAGCAGGACGGCGACGACCAGAGCCACCGCCGCCAGCAGGCGCAGCCCGATCGCCGCGACCGCCGGCCACCTGCGGCTCGACTCCCACCTCACCTGCGTCATCCCACGTTCCTCCTCGACCGGTTCGGTCGTGAAACTAGCGCCGGCCCGACGTGGCGATCCACGGGGCGGGCCCGCATCAGGTGTCCGGCACGGCATCATGTGCGGATGCAGGTCGCCACCCCGACCCGGTGCGCCGGTCAACGACGCCGAACCGCCGCCCTTCTCCTCGCCGCATGCCTCCTCGGAGCGGCGTGCGGTACCGACGAGCCGGCCGAGAGCGCGGCGACGACCACCGAACCGTCCCCGGTCCTCCAGGTCAGCGAGACGACCGTTGCGCCCACCACGACCACCGAACCTGGGCTTCCCGCCCTGCCGGTGCCCGGGCCTCTACCGCTCGACGCCCACGCCGACGAGCCGTTGGTCGTCCTCGGCCGCATGAAGATCCCCTCGCTCGGCGTCGACGAGCCGTTCCACCAGGGGATGACGCTCACCTCCATCAACCACGGCCCCAGCCAGTGGCCGGGCACCGCCCTGCCGGGCCAGCTCGGCAACATGGTCGTGGCCGGCCACCGCACCACCTACAGCCGACCGTTCCACGACCTCGACCTCGTGGCGCCGGGCGACGAGATGATCATCGAGACCACCGACGGCGAGCGGCACGTCTATGTGGCCACCGGCACCGAGATCGTCGACGACGAGGCGCTCTGGATCGCCGACCAGTCATACGGGTTCACGGCCACCACCTTCGCCTGCCATCCGAAGGGTTCAGCACGGGAACGGATCGTGGTCCGGTGGCAGCTGGTGGACGACGAAGGCGAACCCATCCCCGCTCTCGCCTGAGCCACCCGACTGGTCGCCGCGCCTCGCACGGGGGATCATCGGCGGCGATGTCGAGAACCGCGCGCTCGCTCGCGCTGCCCGTGAGCGTCCGCTGCATCGTCGGCGGGTTGCTCCTCGCCGCCTCGCTCCCACCGTGGGGGTGGTGGCCGCTCGCGTTCGTCGCGATCGCGGTGCTCGACGGGCTCGTGGCCGACCAGCCGGTGTGGCGGCGCGCCCGTCGCACCTGGCTGTTCGCATTGGTGTGGCTGGGTGTGGGGATGCTGTGGATGTGGGACCTCACCGCTCCCGGCTACGTCGTGGCCTCGATCGTCTACGCCGCCTACTTCGCAGCCGCCGTGGCCGCCACGCCCCCCGGGCGTGGGCGGCTGTTCGCCCTGCCGGCGGCTGTCACCCTCGCCGAGGCGGCGCGGTGGGCGTGGCCCTTCGGCGGCGTACCGCTGGCCACGATCCCCCAGGGCCAGGTGTCGGGCCCGCTCGCCGAGGTGGTCCGGGTGGCTGGCCCGCTCCTGCTGGTGGCGGTCACGGTGGTCGGCGGACAGATGTTGGCATCGCTGTGGCGGCGCGAGTGGCGACCGGGCGGGCGCGGTGGGCTCGCAGTCGTGGCCACGTTGCTCCTCGCCATCTTGGCGCCGACGACGCAGGTGGTCGACGAACTGGCGATCGCCGTCGTGCAGGGTGGCGGCCCCCAGCGCACCCGCGCCTCGCCCGAGGACCGGGTGGTGGTGTTCAACCGCCACCTGGAGGCATCGGAGGACATCGTCGACCCAGTCGACCTCATCGTGTGGCCCGAGAACGTGGTGCACGTCGATCCGTCGTTCGTCGGCTCGACCGAGGCCGAACTGCTCGGCGAGCTGGCCCGCCGACACGACGCCACCGTGGTGGTCGGCGGCGTCGAGACCGTCGACGACGGGCGCTTCAACAACGCTGCGTTCGTGATCGATCCCTCGGGCGAGGTCGTCGACCGCTACGACAAGGTGCGGCGGGTGCCGTTCGGCGAGATGGTGCCGCTGCGGTCGCTCATCGAGCGGTTCTCGGGGTCGGTGCCGGGCAAGGACGCCATCGCCGGCACCGAGCCGGCCATCGTCGACACCCCGGTGGGGCCGATGTCGGTGGCCATCTCGTGGGAGGTCTTCTTCGCCGGCCGGGTGCGCGAAGGCGTGCAGCGCGGCGGCCAGCTCGTCCTCAACCCCACCAACGGGTCGTCGTACTGGCTCACCATCGTGCAGAGCCAGCAGATCGCGTCATCGAGGCTGCGAGCCCTCGAATCGGACCGGTGGGTCGTCCAGGCCGCGCCCACCGGGTTCTCGGCCGTCATCCGGCCGGACGGATCGATCGTGGAACGCACCGCGGTGAGCGAGCGAGAGGTGATCCACGCCACCGTCGAGATGAGAGAGGGCTCGACGTGGGCCATCCGCCTCGGCGACCGGATCCCGATCGGCGTGGCGCTGGTGGTCGTCGTCGCCGCCTGGCTCGTCGCCCGCCGACCCGATGACCACCGGGCCGATGGGAACTCAGCCCAGGGCGACTCACCCGAGGTCGATGGTGCGTGAGATGCGCACCGACTCCAACATCCGACGGTCGTGGGTGACGAGGATGAGGGTGCCGTCATAGGTCTCGAGCGCCTGTTCCAGCTGCTCGATGGCGTCGAGATCGAGGTGGTTGGTGGGCTCGTCGAGCACCAGCAGGTTGGTGCCCTCGGCCATCAACGCCGCGAGCAGCACCCGGGTGCGCTCGCCCGGTGAGAGCTGCCCCGCCCGGCGGGTGACGTGCTCGGCGCCGATGCCGAACTTGGCGAGCAACGACCGGCCCTCCGAGATCAGCATGCGGGTTCGTTCGAGGAACGAATCGAGGACCGTTCGCTCGGGGTCGGCGGGGGTCGGGGAGTCGGTGTCGGCGAGCGGCCCGTCGGCGCGCAGGCGCCGCTGATCGATCTCACCCACCACGACCCCGGGGCCCATGAACCGCTCGCCCGCGTCGAGGGGGAGGTCGCCGAGCAGCGCGGCGAGCAGAGTCGACTTGCCGCAGCCGTTGGGTCCGAGGATGGCGAGGCGGTCCTGCCAGTTGACCTCGAGGTCGATCGGACCGAGCTGGAACGTGCCACGGCGCACCACCGCCTGGTCGAGCCGGACCACGACGTCGCCGGCGCGACTCGTCGCGGTGAGCGACATCTGCAGCTGCCAGCCCTCCCAGGGCTTGTCGACCACGTCGAGGCGCTCGATGGCCTTCTCGGTGGCCCGGACCTTGGCGGCCTGGTTCTCGCTCCCCTCGGCTCGGTGGTGCCGGATGTTCTTGTCGGGGTCGGATGCCTTCGTCCGGCTCTGCTTCACACCCTTGTCGGCCCACGCCCGCTGGGTGCGCTGGCGCTCGGTGAGCCGGTCGCGCTCGGATGTGTACTTCTCGTGGGCCGTGTACTGCTGGCTGCGGGCCAGCTCCCGCGCCGCGACGTAGTCGGACCAGCCACCAGCGAAGCGGTCGGCGCGGTGGGTGTGCTCGGCGATCTCGATGATCTCGGTGACGGCCCGGTCGAGGAACGCACGATCATGGGACACGACGACGAGGCCGGCGTCGACGCGGGCGAGGAAGCCCTCGAGCAGGTCGAGGCCGGCGAAGTCGAGGTTGTTGGTGGGCTCGTCGAGGAGCAGCACGTCGAACCGGCTGAGGAGGATGGCGGCGAGCGCGGCCCGGGCCGCTTGGCCGCCGCTGAGGGCGCCGACCTCGACACCGAGACGATCGGCGGGAAGGTCGACCTCGGCGCACACGGCGCCAGCACGGGCCTCGAGGTCGGGGCCGCCGAGCGCCAGGAACTCCTCCAGCGCCGCCGCGTACTCGTCGTCGGCACCCGGGCCACCCGTGCCGAGCGCGACCGACGCCGCTTCGAGACGGGCCTCGGCGGCGGCCACCCCAGTGCGACGGGCCAGGTAGGCCATCAGCGTCTCGCCGGGGCGGGCATCGGGCTCCTGGGGGAGCATGCCCACCGTCGTCGATGCCGGAGCGCGCCGCACGGTGCCCTGGTCGGGTGACTCGGTGCCGGCGAGGATGCGCAACAGGGTCGATTTGCCGACGCCGTTGGGGCCGACGATGCCGATGCGGCTGGTGCGCTCGACCGACAGCGAGACCCCGTCGAGCACGGTCTGGCCGCCGTGGTGACGGCCGATGCGGGTGGCGTGCAACATGGCCCGCCGACCCTACGGCCGTCGAGCGCGGGCGCCGACCCGATTCGCGCCCCGTCCGCGCTCAGTCACCCGCGGCCCGGAGCCGGGTCGAGCACTCCCTCGACCAGGCCGCGACACCGTCGACCAGGACCGCCGCCGTCTTCTTCTCGGCGGATCCGAGCCCGATCGTCGCGGCCACGGCATCGGCGAACGCGTCGGGGATCTTCTCGGCCATCCGGGTCACGTCGGCGACGAACTCGTCCACACCGATACCCACGAGTGCAGCGACCCTTTCCCAGTGGCGGCGGCCCACGACGGTGGCCCGGTACTCGCCTCCGACCTTCTGGGCGAGCTTCACATCGGTCGGATGCATTCCCGACAGCGCGGCAGAGGCGAGGTCGTACAGCGGTGCCATCCGCACCTGTGGGCCCGACAGGAGGAGCGAGTAGTTCTTGGCGTGGGCGTCGGTGCCGAGGATCAGCCAGTTGTAGGCAAGGGCCATCCCCAACCGATGGAGGGTACGCGTGCGTGCCCGGGCGTCAACGACCTCGTCGACGAGTCGGGCCATCTCGACAAACGAGACACCCCCATCGGACTCGTACTTGCGAGTGGGGTGCACACCCAGCGCCTGGCACAGGTCCTCCTGATGCACCCGCTGCACCCCGTGATCGGTGGCGCGGCGGTCATAGCGGGTGATGACCAGCGCGGGTTCTCCGTCGAAGTGCTCGACCCACGACGTGGCCGAGATGAGACCCACGTTCTCGGCAGCACGCAGGCACAGGTGCTCGTTGAGGTCGTGGTGGTCGAGTCCGGCGATCGCCGGCTTCAGGATGTGGGTGGTGGGCGCCGATCCCGCAGGAAGCGACCATTGGATGGAGCGGTCCGGCCGCTCGACGGCAGCCAGCGCGAGCTTCGCCTGGGCCCCAGCCAAGCTCCACCGGCCTCCCAACTCTGGATGCCAACGCGTCGTGTCACTTCGCAGGTCTCGCAGCATCTGGCCGACGTCGCTCGTGGACACCGGCATCGACGTCGGCTCACTGGCCGGGTCGACACCCGGCGGAAGCCACCGGGCTGCACCCGCAACGTCGGCCCCGACACCACGCAGCAGCCCGAAGATGTCGCTCGGCGAGCACCGGTTCTCCGACGCCCAACGTCGAAGGACCCTGTCGTCGTCGGGGAGGAGGCCCCACAGCCAGTTCGCAACACGGTCCCCGGTGTGGAGGTGCGCGACGAGCGGCATCGACACCGACAGCGGGGTGGCCGTGGGTTCGTCACTCCAGTCGGGCTCGTAGGCCAGCTTCAGGCGGCGACGGTCGGCGCCGGCTGTGAGCACGCCGACTCGGCATTCGGCGATCCAGATGTGCAACTCGTCAGCCATCGTCGACCCCGAGCAACGCGTCGAGGTCGAACCCGCCGTGGCGAGGACCGGCGGGCTGGAGGTCGATCGCCAGGTCGAGGACGTCGAGGGTCCGCAGGATCATCCCGACCTCGGCACCGGGCTTGCCGTTCTCGACCGAGGACAACCAGGTGCGAGTGACGCCGGCGCGGGCGGCGAGACCGGCCTGTGTCAACCTGAGGGAACGACGTGCCTGGCGGATGGCGGCGCCAAGGTCTCGGGACGTGCGGACGCGCATGATGCCAACGTACTTGAACATCGCGGAATGTCAACGTTCAGCGGCATGCAATCCGTGCCCACGTACGCCGACATCTGGACTGCCGGGCCTCCGGCGCCGGGCGGCACGGTTGAGGGCTTGGCCCCACCCCATTCTCATTGTCAGGTCTCGACGAGGAGCGTGACGGGGCCGTCGTTCACCAGCGACACCGCCATGTCGGCGCCCCAGAGCGTGAACTGGCTGATCACCAGCACCTCCGCGCCCAGGTCGGACGCCGACAGGTTCATCGCCCCATCGGTGTCGTCGAAGATCCGCAGCATCCACAACTTGGCGGCCAGCTTCGCTGCGGCTGGGCCGTCGTCGTCGTGGGTGACCCCCACCAGGACGCACAGACCGGGGCCGATCCGGCCCACGAACTCGCCGTCGACCCGCACCGCCGCCTCGGTGACCCGCTGGACCAGTCCTCGCATCCGACGACGGTACCCGCCGGGGAAAACGGAAGGTGGCCGCCCGAGGGCGACCACTTCCTGACAGAAGGCACGGGAGTCCAAGCCGATGCCTTGATCTTCGGGGCCGATACCCGGGGGTGGGGCCCTCTACACATAGGACGCACGGGCCCACCCGAAAGTCGCGAGGAACCTGCGAATGGGCCGAACGACCTATGTCACTTCGTCTACCCCCTGCACCGCGCCGCGACGCCCCATGGGTGGCTCTGGACCCGGAAACCGGAGACGATCCCACCCATGCGAGGCGTCTCAGTCGGGCAGAACTCGCGGGCCGGCGGCGAGCACCTGCGAGTTGGGGATGTGCCGCAGGGTGCCGCCCCCCTCGTCGACCTCGATGGTGCCCGGCTGCATCGACACCACCCGCCCGGTGACCGAGCCCGACGGCAGGGGGATCTCGACGTGGTCGCCCACCTGGAGCACCCGCACCAGGTAGCGGCCCGCCGCCACCTCGGAGGCGACCTCGCGTCCGCCCAGCCCGACGAGTAGCGCTGCCGCACCGGCCAGACCGAACAGCAGCGCGGCACCGGTGATCTGCAGCAGGGTGATGTTGACCCCGAGCTGCGCCAGCGCGATCACCACGGCTGCGGCGGTGACCAGGAACCGCACCAAGGCCGCCGCCTGCGCACGCACCCGCGGCGACGATGCCTCGAGCGCCTGGCTCACCACGCTGCCGGCGGCCAGGGCGATGGCCCGTCCCGCCACCACCACCAGGCCGGCGATGAGGTAGCGGGGCAGCACGTCGACCAGGCGCGACGGCACGTCGTCGAACGAGTCGTGGTTGAGCACCGAGATGGCGACGAGCGAGCCGGCCACGGTGAAGAACACGAAGCACGAGATGGCCATCGCCCGTGCCGAGTTGCGGTAGACGGGATCGTCGCCCCGCCCCTTGGTGAGGGCGCGGTGGAGCAGCCCGGCGCCGGCCAGCCCCGCCATGAGGCCGATCGCCTGGGCACCGATCGCCACGATCCGAACGTCATCCATCGAGTCGCTCCCCGTCGTCGTTGGCATCATGGCTGTCTGCGCCACCGGAGGGAGCGACCCTTCGGTGGCGGCTCCCGTCGATCACCGCGTCGAGCGTCCGCCACGGCAACGTGAACATCTCGATCAGCAACGACATCGACTCCTGGGCCACCAGCCGGCGGTGGACCCGCCCGGTGGTCCGACCCTCGAGATCGACGGGAGGCGAGGTGACCGAATCGAGCCCGGCCCGCACCGAGCCGCCGAGGTCGGACAGCCGGTCGAGTCGATCCACACACCGTTCGCACGTCTCGACGTGGCGGCCCACCCGGGCCGGTCGCCCCGTCTCGAGCCAGCCCGAGAGGGCCGAGTCGTCGGGGTGGTCCGAGCCGAGGGGGTCGGTGTCGCCGTCGTGGATGCTCATGGTCGCCATTCCTTCATCGTGACCTGCAGGGCTCGGCGGGCGCGGAAGAGACGCGTCTTGACAGTTGGCAGGGGGAGGTCGAGCACGTCGGCGATCTCCTCGTACGACAGGCCGGCCAGCTCGCGCATGACGACGAGAGAGCGCGACGTCTCATCCAGATCGGCCATGGCCGACCACAGATGATCCATCGCCACCTTGTCGGTGGCCGACGAACCAGTTCCCGACGCCGACGACACGACATCGACCAGGTCGTCGGGCCGGGTCACATCGTCACGACGGGTGCGCAGGAGCGAGATCGCAGTGTTGCGGGCCACCTTCATCAGCCAGGCCCGGGGGATCTCGCCATCCCCCCAATCGGGCAGAGCCCGCCACGCCTTCACCATCGTCTCTTGCACCACGTCGTCGGCCAGGGCCGAGTCGTGCACCACCGAGCGGGCCAGCCGGTATACAGCATCGCCGTGCGCGGCCACGAGACGGGCGAGTGCGGCGTCGTTGGCCGCCCTCGACGACCGTGACGAGCCGACGCCGTGTGCGTGGTGGGGGCGCTCTCGCGTGATCCGCTGCTCCATCGGTCGGTCCAGTCGCCCGCACCCTACGCCCCGTCACTGGACGACAGGCGGCTACTTGACCACCTGTCACGTGCCAACGAGGCTGTTCCCCTCATGCCGGCCGACGACAACCCCCTTCGCATTGCGCTCCTCGCCTACCGGGGCAAGCCCCACGTGGGCGGACAAGGCGTCTACATCCGTCACCTCAGCACGGCCCTGGCCGACCTCGGCCACCACGTCGAGGTGCTCGGCGGGCAGCCCTTCCCCGAGCTCGACGACCGCGTGCCCCTCGTCGAGCTGCCCAGCCTCGACATCTACAACGACCACTTCCCCATGCGCATGCCCGGGGTGTGGGAGCTGAAGACCCTCGGCGATTGGGTCGAGGTCACGGCGTTCTCCACCGGCACGTTCCCCGAGCCGTTGGCGTTCAGCGTGCGGGCCGCGCAGCACCTCCGCCGACGCACGGCCGACTTCGACCTCGTGCACGACAACCAGAGCCTCGGCTACGGGCTGCTGGCCATCGAGCGGATGGGGCTGCCGGTGCTCGGCACGATCCACCACCCCATCACCGTCGATCGGCGGCTCGAGATGGAGCACGCGTCGAGCCGCTACGAGCGCTTCTCGAAGGCACGCTGGTACGCGTTCACCAAGATGCAGACGAGGGTGGCCACCCGCCTCACCCGCCTCATCACGGTGTCGGAGAGCTCGCTCGGCGACATCCACCGCGACCACCATGTGGCGCTCGACCGCCTGCACGTGGTGCCTGTTGGGGTCGACCCCGACCTGTTCCGGCCCCAGCCACACATCGAACGCATCCCGGGCCGGCTCATCACCACCGCCTCGGCCGACGTCACGATGAAGGGTCTGCGGTATCTGCTCGAGGCCCTCGCCAAGCTGCGCACCGAGCGCGACGTCAGCCTCGTGGTGATCGGCCGCCCGAAGCCCGGCGGCCACGCGGCGGCGGTCATCGACGACCTGGGGCTCTCCGACCACATCGAGTTCGTCAGCGGCGTCACCGATCAGCGCATCGTCGAGCTCTACGCCGAGGCCGAGATGGCCGTCGTCCCCTCGCTCTACGAGGGCTTCTCGCTCCCCGCCATCGAGGCCATGGCCTGCGCGGTGCCGCTCGTGGCCACCACCGGCGGGGCACTGCCGGAGGTCGTGGGCACCGACGGCATCACCGCCCGCACGGTCGAGCC
>JAENWR010000105.1 GCA_016649895.1 Acidimicrobiia bacterium
CGACGGCGGCGGCGGCCTCGAGCGCCGCCGCCTCTTCCTCGGCCCGCAGCACGCCGCCGCGCCGCAGCGCGGCGACGAGCTCGGGATCAGGCGTCGAGTCGGGCGGTGGCGGTGCCGCGGAACACCTCGGTGCCGTCCTGGTTCGTGGTGCTCACCGACACGTCGGCGAACCACTCGTCGCCCTCCTGGCGGATGCGGTCGACCGTGGCGGTGGCGGTGAGGTCGTCGCCAGGGAACACCTGCGAGCTGAACCTTCCGCCGAACGTGGTGAGCCGTCCGTCGCCGAAGGTGTCGGTGAGGAGGCGGCCGGTCATCCCCATGGTGAGCATCCCGTGGGCGAACACCGTGGGGTATCCCGCCACCTTGGTGGCGAACACCTCGTCGGTGTGGAGCGGGTTGTAGTCGCCCGACGCACCGGCGTACTGCACGATCTGTGTGCGCTTGAGGTCGTCGACGAGCGCCGCCGAGAACTGCTGGCCCTGGGTGAGGTCGTTCGCTGCGAGTGCCATGTCAGCTCTCCACCGGACGCTCGGTGCGCACGCCGACGCTGCGGGCGGTGACCACGAGCTCGCCCGCTTCGTCGCGGTACTCGGTGACCGACTCGGAGAACACGAGCTTGCCGGCGCGGCGTCCCTCCTTCTCCCAGGTGTCGCCCGGGCGGGTGGTGGCGGTGAGCACATCGCCCACGCGTAGGGGCCGGTGGTATTCGTAGTGCTGTTCGGCGTGCAGGCCGCTGCCGCCGCCTCCGCGGGGCGGGGTGGGCGCGTCGTCGCTCTTCGCCCCGCCGCCCTCGGCCGCGCCGTCGGAAGTCGGCGCCGGACGCCGCAGGCCCGATGGCTCCTTGCCCGAGCCGTGCCACGGTCGGTCGGGGTGGGGCCGCAGCCCGTAGTCGGGGTTGAACTGCGCGCTCGCCTGCACGAACGTCGGCGGAGCGATGATGCCTCCGACCTCGGTGCTCTTGGCATACTCCTCGTCGGAGTAGATGGGATTGGTGTCGCCGATGCTGCGGGCGAACATCAGGACGTGTCCGTACTCGATGGGGAACCGTTCAGCTGCCATGTCGGGCGACAGTACCGGCCTCGGTCGCGCCCTGCTCGTGTCCGGGCCACCCGGGCCCCATCCGTCTCGGTAGTGTCGCCGCATCCAGTGAGACGTCTACGGGGAGAGAGGCCCATGGCCTACGAGAACCTGCTGTTCGAACGCCGCGACGCGGTGGCCGTCATCACCCTCGACCGTCCCCACAAGCTCAACGCACTCGATGCCGGGCTGCGTGCCGATCTGTTCGCCGCGCTCGACGAGGTGCGCGACGACGACGGGGTTCGCGCTCTCGTCATCACCGGTGCGGGGCGAGGGTTCTGCGCCGGGGTCGACCTCACCTCGGCTGGGGTGGTGCAGGAAGGGCCAACGCCCCAGAACGTGCAGCTCGACCGGCTGGGGTGGGTGGGCCGGCAGGCGCTCACCATCCACGGGCTCGACAAGCCGGTCATCGCCGCGGTCAACGGGCCGGCCGCCGGTGCGGGGATGAGCCTGGCAATGGCCTGCGACATGCGGGTCGGCGGTGCCGGCACCCGCTTCCGCACCTCGTTCCTCGAACGTTCGCTCAGCCCCGACTCGGGACTCAGCTACTTCCTGCCGCGGGTCATCGGCTACTCGCGTGCCATGGACCTCATCCTCACCAGCCGCGACGTCGACGCCGACGAGGCCTACCGGTTGGGGCTCATCGATCGGCTGTTCGCCGACGGCGACCTCGTGACGCATGCCGTCGAGCTCGCCCAGCACATGGCTTCGATGCCGCCGCTGGCGATGCGCACCGCCAAGCGCGTGGTGCAGCACAACGCCGAGGTCGACCTCCACGACGCGCTCGTCACCGAGATGGGCGGGCTTGATGTCAGTCGCTCGGCCCGCAACGACCTGGCCGAGGCGTTCGCCAGCTTCCGCGAGAAGCGCCCGCCACGCTTCACCGGCACCTGAGCACGCGACCCGCTGGGTGTTCGAGAACCGACCGTCACCCGCCGAGCAGCGCCTGCAACCTGGTGACGAGGGTCACCGCGCAGTGGTGGATTTCCTCGTTTCGACGTTGGCGTGGCCGAACCAGATACCGATGACCATGCCCGACGGATCCAAGGTACGGAAGCGGGAGAACGACTCGCTCGACGTGCGAGTGACGGGACGGCTCGTCCGTTGCCTCATGGGCTACGTCCGCGAGGCGCTCGGCGCCGACGCGGTGAGAGAGATGCAGGCGGTCGGGATCGGGTCCGAGGCGCTCGAGCCGGGGTTCGACAAGGAGTGGCTGACGGTCCGCCAGCTGATGGACGCCGCCGAGGTGGCCGAACGCCTCTGCGGCGACCCCGAGATCGGCCGGCGAGCTGGCGAGTGGTCGTTCCACCACCAGGGCGAGGTCTACTCCTACCTGATCGCCACCGGCTCGATCGAGGCGGCGTTGGCGACGGCGGTCGGATTCAGCAGCCGGACGCGCACCGAGCCGGCCTTCAAGATCGTGAGATCGGGACCCGACGGGGTCACCGTCATCGGGAACAGCTCGGTGTCGTCGCGGTTGGCCTGCGGGATGTCGTCGGGCTACTGGGGCATGATCCCCACGCTCTTCGGCGCCACCGGCATGGCGACCGAGCCGTTGTGTGTGACCCGAGGTGCCGATCGCTGCGAGCACCGGATCTCGTGGACCAACGTGGCACCGATCGGTGCTGATCGGGTGAAGCAGAACCGGAGCCGCAGCGAGTCGTCGATCGCCCGGTTCGAGGAGATGCACAACCTGGCCGCCGAGCTCGCGGCGGAGACGTCGGTGGTCTCACTCGTCCAGCTGGTGGCCAAGCGTGCTGGTTCGGCTGTGAGCGCTCCCTCGGCGGTGGCCGCCATCCGCTCGGCCCGGCGCTCCTACGGCCACCTCGTGGTGTTCAACCAGCCCGACACCCCCTTCGGCTCGAACGACCTGCGCATGCTCCAGGCGTTCGCGGGGTTCGCCACCGCGGCCATCGAAGCGTCCGCGGCGCTCGAATCGGCCCGCATCGAGCGTGACACGGCCGAGGCGCTCCTGGGCCTGGCGAAGGTGCTGGCCGAGGTGGGCAGCACCGATGAGATCGCCCAGCGCATTGCCGAGGCGGTGCCGAGCGTCGTGCGATGCACCAGTTCGTCGGTGCTGAGGCGGGACGAGCTCGACCGGACGATGACGGTCGCTGGTTCGTGGCCCCTCGCCCCCGAGCCCTCGGTCGAGACCTATGTCGTCGCCGTCGACGGGACGAAGGTGTCGTCTCTCGTGGTGAGCGAGCTGCGGCCCATGTTCATGGCCACGAACGACACGGTGGGTGCCGAGCGCGCCTCCCTCGACGAGCACGGTGTCACCCACGTCGCCGCGGCGCCCATCGTGGTGCGTGGCGAGCTCCTCGGGATGGTCGCCGCGTTCCTGAACGACGACTCGGCACCCGAGGACTCCTCGCAGTTGCTGCACCGCATCGCCGGTCTGGCCGACCACGCCGCCGCCGCCCTCGACAACAGCCGGCTGCTCGACGAGGTGCGCCACCGAGCGTTGCACGACCACCCCGACGGACTCCCGAACCGGAGCCTGGCCGAGGATCGGGTGCGCCACGCCTTGGCGCTCGCCGAGCGCAGCGACAAGTGGGTGAGCCTGCTCTTCGTCGACCTCGACGAGTTCAAGGCCGTCAACGACGAGCTCGGCCACGCGGCCGGCGACGAGCTGCTCCGCCAGGTGTCCGAGCGGCTACTCGCGTGCATCCGCTCGAGCGACACGGTGAGCCGCCTCGGCGGCGACGAGTTCCTCGTGCTGCTCGAGAACACCAACGGCGATGAAGATGCGGGGCGGGTCGCCGACAAGATCATGGCCGCTGTTCGCGAGCCCTTCCCGGTCCGTGGGCCCATGGCTCGCGTGTCGGCCAGCGTCGGCATCACGTCGGCTCCCGGTCGTGGCACCGACTACGACGAGCTGCTCGGCCGGGCCGACCAGGCCATGTACCAGGTGAAACGGGCCGGCCGCGACGGCTGGGCGGTGTTCACCGGCTAACGGAGCGATACCGTTCTGGTCGGAGACGCGACGTCTCGGGCGCGCTCATCTTGAGTGGGCGCCTCCCGGTGATGGACAATTGTCCAATACCGCTATTCGGACCCACGGACGCGCGTGGGCCAGACGAGGGACGACATGACTGATCTTGCAGATCGCAACCCATCGACGGACGATCCGGTCGACGAGCTGAACGCCTGGCTCGAGGAGAACTGGGATCCCGACCTCACGGTCGCCGAGTGGTGGGAGCGTCTCGGCACCGCCGGCTGGGCTCACCCGAGCCTCCCCGAGAACGCCTACGGCAAGGGACTCTCGCGCGGCGACGCGGTGCGCGCTCAGAACGCCATCGCCGAGTTCGGCGCCCTCGGCGCCCCCGGCGGCCTCGGTCTCCTGCTCGCCGCCCCCACCATTGCGTCCCACGGCACGCCAGAGCAGATCGAGCGCTACGTCCGGCCGATCGTGACGGGTCAGCAGGCCTGGTGCCAGCTCTTCTCCGAGCCCGGCGCCGGCTCCGACCTCGCCGGCCTCAACTGCAAGGCCGTCAAGGACGGCGACGAGTGGATCGTCACCGGCCAGAAGGTGTGGACCTCCGGTGGTCAGATCGCCGACATGGGCATGCTCATCGCCCGCACCAACATCGAGGTGCCGAAGCACCAGGGCATCACCTACTTCGCCATGGACATGCACCAGGCCAAGGCCGTCGACGTGCGCCCCCTCACCGAGATGACCGGCCGGGCCATGTTCAACGAGGTGTTCATGGACGAGGCCCGCGTCGAGGACGCCGCCGTCATCGGTGGCCTCAACAACGGCTGGGCCGTCGCCAACACCACCCTCATGTTCGAGCGGGCTGGCCTCGGCGCCGGTGGCTCGGGTGGCGGCTCGAGCGCCACCCCCGGCACCATCGCCGGCGACCTCCCCAAGCGCGCCGGCGACTTCGTCACCGCCCGTCCCCGTGGCGGCGCAGCGGCCCAAGGTGGTGGCGGTGGTGGCGCTCGTCGTGGCGGCAACATGTACGTCGACCTGGCTCGGGCCCGCGGCAAGCTCGACGACCCCATCGTGCGCCAGGGCCTCGCCAAGCTGCACACCCTCAACGAGATCGCCCGGTTCAACAACCTGCGCTCGAAGGCGGCCCGTGCGGCCGGCACCCCCGACATCCCGGGCCTGCCCAACATCTCCAAGCTGGCGATGTCCGACATCCTCCGCCTCCAGCGCGACCTCGGCCTCGGCATCCTCGGCATGTCGGGCACGCTCCACGCCTACACGCCCGAAGATCGCAAGAAGCTCGACGAGGCCACCGGCGACCCGTTCACCGTGTTCATCACCGAGGGTGCGCTGTTCGCCCAGGGTCCGCCCATCTACGGCGGCACCGACCAGATCCAGCGCAACATCATCGGCGAGCGCGTGCTCGGCCTCCCCAAGGAGCCGAACCAGGACAAGGTCATGGCCTACAAGGACCTGCCGAAGAACGGCTGATCGCCCGCCGGGTTCGCCCGGTCGACGTGAACGAGGGGCCGGCCACCAGGTCGGCCCCTCGTCGCGTGCGACCATGGCCCTCGGAGGTACGAGTCAGATGATCGACGCACTGCGCACAGTTCGGTCAGTGGTCCGGCTCGAGCGGATCGAGACCGACCCGATCGAACGGCGTCTCCGTCGAGCTGCGTCGGTGGCGGACCTGCGCAGGATCGCCAAGCGCCGGCTCCCTGGCGGGGTGTTCGACTACATCGACGGTGGGGCCGAGGACGAGCGCACCCTCGCCGCCAACGCCGCGGCCTACGCCACCACCACCTTCCGGCCCCGGGTGCTGCGCGGCCTGGCGGAGGTCGACCCGTCGACCACCATCCTCGGCGGCGCGGCCAGCTATCCCCTGGTGCTGGCCCCCACCGGGTTCACCCGCATCGCCGATCCGGAGGGCGAGCTCGCCGTCGCCCGTGCCGCGGCCCGCGCCGGCTTGCCCTACACGTTGTCGACGCTCAGCACACGGTCGATCGAGGAGGTGCGTTCGGCCAGCGATGGCCGCCTCTGGTTCCAGGTCTATGCCTGGCGCGACCGCGGATTGGTGGCGGAGATGGTGCAGCGGGCCGCGGATTCCCGCTACGAGGCGCTGATGCTCACCGTCGACACGGCGGTGTTCGGCCGGCGAGAGCGCGATGTGCGCCGGGGCTTCACCCTGCCGCCCGCCGTCGGGCTCCGCACCATCGTCGACGGCGCCCTTCATCCCGGGTGGGCCCTCGCATTCCTTCGATCCGACCCGATCCGCTTCGCCAACGTGGCCGGGCGCGATGTGGGCGACGGTGCCTCGCCGGTGTCGCTCGCCGACTACATCAACGCACAGTTCGACCCCGCTCTGTCGTGGGAGGACGTCTCCTGGCTGCGGTCGATCTGGGACGGACCGATCATGCTGAAGGGCGTCCAGACCGTGGCCGACGCGGTCATCGCCGCGGAGAGCGGAGTCGATGCGGTGTGCCTGTCGAACCACGGCGGCCGCCAGCTCGACGGTGCGCCCTCGATCCTTCCGCTGGTCGGTCCTGTCCGCGAGGCTGTCGGCGACCGCACCGCCATCATCTGCGACGGAGGCGTGCGGCGAGGCAGCGACATCGTCAAGGCCGTCGCCGCCGGAGCCGACGCGGCGATGGCCGGTCGTGCCTACCTGTACGCCCTGGGAGCGGCAGGTGAGCGGGGCGTCGACCGCCTCCTCGAGTGGTTTCGGGCCGACGTGGTCCGCACGATGAGCCTCGTCGGCGCCAGCACGATCGACGAGCTGAACCGGTCACTGATCGAGCTACGGGACGACGCTAATGAGGACCGGTGAACGACCCCCTGGCTGCGGATTGGTGCGCTTCCATGCTCATGCCTGCTGGCGTTCCTACTCCGAGGGCCAGATGAGGTCGGTGCCGTCGTGCACCGCTTCGATGAACGAGTTGTCGAAGGCCTCGGCCACATCGACGGTGCCGGGCTCGATCACCCCGAGGCGCTCGAGGTTCTCGACTTCGGCAGTGAGCCGACCGAGGTCCATGGCGCCGATCGGCTCGTTGGCCGGTGTCGACTCGAGTACGAGGTCGCGCTCGGTCTCCCACCGAAACTGCTCGCTCTCGGCCGAGAAGAACAGGTCGGGATCCGACCGCTCGAGCGACGCCGCCACCGCCGCCTCCGGGTCGTCGATGCCGAACTGGAAGCCCCGAAGCGTGGCCCGCACGAAGTCCTCCATCGCCGTGGGATGGTCGGCCGCGAACGCGTCGTTGGCGGCGATGACGCCGAACGATGCGGGCACGTCGTGGTCGGCCGGGTCGAAGATGCGGTACTCGTAGCCCTGATCGTCGAGTTGGCGTGGCTCGTTCGACTTGTAGACGGGCAACGACTCGATCTCGGTCTCGAACAGGAGCACCGGGTTGAAGTCGACCTCGATCTGGACGATGTCGTCCTCGTCGACCCCAGCCTCGGCGATCATCGCCCGGATGGAGTAGGGCATGCCGCCCTTCACACCCATCGGCGCGGTGGTGAGGTCGGCCAGCTCGGTGATGTCGGAGTCGGCCTCCACGAGCAGCTGCTCCACCGCGGTCTTGCCGTAGACGATGACGGCGCTGATCTCGGCACCCTCGGTGCGGCCCTTGGCCACCTCGCTGAACGAGCCGACCCCGGCCACCTGCACCTGCCCGGCCGAGAGGCTCGCCAGGTTCTGCACGGAGAACCCGGGCTGCAGCTCGACGTCGAGGCACAGGTCGTCGTAGTAGCCCTGAGCCTCGGCCGCCACCACGTCGAGGATCGACGCCGCCGCCCCGAAGTCGAAGCCGGTGGCGAAGGTGATGGTGCCCGCGGCGCGGTTGGCCTCGCACCGATCAGCGTCGATGCGCTCGAGCAAGGGTGCGTCACCACCTGCCGGCGCGCCTGCCGTCGACGACGCGCCATCGTCGTCACCGCCGCAGCTCGCGGCCGTCAGCAGCGCAGCGATGGTGAGCGTCAGGAGCCGACGAGGGGTGGTGGCGGTCACGAACCGGCCTTTCAGGGGTGCGGATGAGGTGCGCGGACACTACCGCCGCCATCGACACGCCCACGACGGCGGTTGCTCTACTCGGGCAGGGGAACGCCGAGCTGCTCGAGGCAGGGCTTGGCGTAGGTGACCATGCCGGTGACGGTGGCGGGATCGCCGGTGCACAGGGCGTGGGCGGCTTCGGCCATGTACGACACCGGCTCGTGGCGGTCCTCGGGTGTGCGCTCGTGGAGCTTGTGGTGGATCACCCCGGGCGTGAGCACCAGGCCCGACGGCGACACCACGTTGACGGCGATGCCGTCCCTGAAGACCTCGGACGCGAGGCCGGTGGTGAACCGCTCGAGAGCGGCCTTGCACATGCCGTAGACGGTTCCGCCGCCTCCGCCCATGTACGGCGGACCCTGCGGGTGCCGTCCGGCCCCGGAGGAGATGTTGCAGATCCAGCCCGACCCGCGCTCGCGCATCCCGGGGAGCACCGCCTGGGTCAGCTCGAACGGCGCCCGCACCTGCACCTCGAACATGAGCCGCCAGTGGTGCTCGTCGAACGACTCGACCGGCTCGAAGTAGGTGATGGCGGCGTTGTTGACGAGGATGTCGATCGGGCCGAGCTGCCGGGTGACCTCCTCGATGAGGCGGGCGCGGTCCTCCTGCTTGCCGAGGTCGGCGGCCACCGCGATGGCGCTGCCGCCGCTCTCGCTGATGCCGGCCACGGTGGCGTTGATGCTGCCGGGCAGCGGGTGATCGCCCTCTTCGACCGTACGGGCCGAGACCGCCACCGAGGCGCCCTCGCGTGCGAACCGCTCGGCGATGGCGGCGCCGATGCCTCGGCTCGCCCCGGTGACGAGCGCGACCTTGCCGTCCATCGTTCCCATGTCAGTTCCCCCCTGATCGTCGTGCACGGCGGTGACGCCGGCATCGGTCGGATCATACCCGCGCGTGGCGCCGAGGGCTGAGCTAGCCTCGCTGCGAGCTCGGGCCGTGGGCGCTCGATGACGACGTGGGCCGGAGGATCAGATGTCGCGAATGCTCGGACCCGGTCTCGGTGGGCTGTTCGCCGTCGGCCTGTTCGTCTTCGCCCTGTTCGACGTCATCTCCACCGACGACATCTTGGTGCGCAACCTCCCCAAGGGGATGTGGCTCGTGCTCGTCATCTTCGTTCCCATCATCGGACCGATCGCCTGGCTCATCATGGGTCGCCCCATGTACGCCAGCTGGCAGCCCGGTGGGCAGAGCGCGCCGCGGCCGCGGCGCCGCTACGTGGCGCCCGAGGATCGTCCCGACTTCGGTAGCAGAGCCGCGCCGCCCACCAGCTCGGGTCGCACGGCCGACGATCTGCGGCGCTGGGAGCAGGAGCTGGCACGACGCGATGACGAGCTCCGCCGACGCGACGAGGACGACACCCCCACCACCTGATCCTTGGAGCGGGCGACCCAGCCGCCCGTTCGGGTCAGGCGTTCTCGCCCGCCATGGCGTCGCGGAGCTCGCGCTTGAGGATCTTGCCAGCGGCGTTGCGGGGCAACGACTCGGTGTGCACCTCGATCTTCGACGGCACCTTGAACGGAGCCAGGCGCTCGCCGACGAAGGCCTGCAGCGCGGCCACGTCGATGGTGCGACCCGGCTTCGGCAGCACCGCGGCGACCACCTCCTCGCCGAGGCGCTCGTGGGGGACGCCGAACACCGCGGCCTCGTACACGTCGGGATGCTCGTACATCGCGGCCTCGACCTCGGCGGAGTACACGTTCTCGCCGCCGCGCAGCACCATGTCCTTGGCCCGATCGACGAGGTAGACGAAGCCGTCGTCGTCGATGCGCCCGATGTCGCCACTGCGCAGCCAGCCGTCGACGAGGGTCTCAGCTGTGGCGTCGGGGTTGTTCCAGTAGCCACGGATGAGGTTGGGACCCTTGAACCAGATCTCCCCGGTGTCGCCCTGGGGTAGCACCTTGCCGTCGGGATCGGTGACCCGCATCTCGACGGCAGGGACGACCCGCCCGGTGCTCGTGGGGTGCGACATGTAGTCGTCGCCCGCGTTGCCGGGACCGTAGGCGTTGGTCTCGGTCATGCCGTAGCCAATGGTGGGACGGCCCCTGCTGAAGTTGCCTTCGATGCGCTTCACCAGCTCCGGCGGCGCCGGGGCACCGCCGCCGCCGACCGCCTTGAGGCTCGACGTGTCGTACTTCTCGAAGTTGGGCGACTCGAGCATGTCCCACGACATGGTGGGAACACCGACGAACTGGGTGACCCGCTCGCGCTCGATGAGCTGCAGGGCCCGCTCGGGGTCCCACTTGTACATGATGACGAGCTTGCTGCCCGAGATGAACGAGCCGAGCATCACGGGAACGCAGCCGGTGACGTGGAAGAGGGGCACCGTGAGGATCGAGCACGGCGGGTACTCGGGATCGTCGGCCGAGGACTTGTCCAAGGTGTCGTCGATGCCCATCTCGCGGTTGATGGCGGCCCGGCAGGCGAAGGCCAAGAGCGCCGAGATGATGGCCCGGTGGGTGGACACCGCACCCTTGGGGTTCCCGGTGGTGCCCGAGGTGTAGAGGATGGTGGCGTCGTCGTCGGTGTCGATCTCGACGTCGGGAAGGGGTGCGCCGGTGGGCAGTACCTCCTCGAACTTGTCGACGCCGGCCGGCACGTCGCCCTCGACCCGCACGGCGATGACCGTGAGGTCGGGCAGGTCAGCGAGGAGCGGCTCGACGCGGTCGACGCGCTCGCGGTCGGCGATGAGCACCTTGGCGCCGGAGTTCTCGAGGCCGTACCTCATCTCGTCCTGGGTCCACCAGGCGTTGAGGAGCACGGCGATGGCGCCGACCGAGGTGATCGCCGCATACGACGTGATCCACTCGGGGTAGTTGCGCATGGCGATGGCGACCCGGTCGCCCTTGGTGACGCCGTAGCGCTCGACGAGCATGGCACCGACAGCATCGATCTGCGCGGTGACCTGGCTGAACGTGTACTGCTCGTCCTCGTAGACGATGTAGTCCTGATCGCCGCGCATCCGGGCGACGTCGAACAGTGATCGCAGCGAGGGTGGAGCGGTGGCGAACACCTTGGTGGGCACGCCGAGCACGTCCTCGGTGACGAGGGCGAAGGGACCGTCGGGGCCGCACACGGCGGCGGCTGCTTCGGTCCAGGTCTTCGACATATCGGAGTTCCCCCTCGAGAGCGTGTAACGACCATGTGATGCTACGAGGCCGTGGCTGGAGGTACGAAAACGGTGGGGATGTGTCAGCCGTCGGCGGGTTGCCCGATCCGCACGCGGAAGGCGACCCATGCCACGAGACCAGCTGGGAGGGGCAGCCAGAACGAAGCGAGGCGGTAGGCGCCCGTGGCGAGGATGGCTTCGGGGGCGCCGATGCCGGCGAGGGTGAGCGTGGCGGTGAGACCGGCCTCGACGAAGCCGAGGCCGCCCGGGGTGATGGGGATCATCCCGAGCACCAGCGCGGTGACGAACGCCAAGAGCACGAGGGACGGATTGGGGTGGGCCCCGACCGCGGCGAGCGCAGCGAGGAGGGCGAGGTAGTCGAAGAGCGAGCGCCCGATGGTGGCGAGGATGGCGTCGCGCCGACGTTCGCCCAGGGTGCGCCGCACCATGACCCGCTCGAGCACCAATCGCTGTGGCAGGTCGTGGATCGGTGGGCGGTGCCGGCGGAACCGGTTGCGGATCGCCTGTGCCGCGCGGCCGATGGCGTGCAGCGGCTTGTCGGATCGCAGCAGCCACACGCCGAGGATGGCGAGCAGGACGAACACCCCGAAACCGAGCCACACCGCAGTGAGGAGCGGCCCGCGCACGGGCGTGCCGGCGAGGATCGCAGGCACGGCGAGGACGGGGAGGGCGAACACGGTTCCGGTGGTGAGCAGCGACACCGCGGTGAGCGACGACGCCGCCGTGGTGGTGTCGATGCCAGCCTTCGTGAGCATGCGCATCTGGAGGGCGACGCCGGCCGCGGCGCCGCCGGGGACGATGCGGCTGAAGGCGTTGCCGGCGAGCTGCGAGCTGATGACCGGGAACCAGTCGTGGCTGCGCAGCGCGATGTGTTGGAGCACCCAGATGCAGGCGAAGCTCGCGACCTGTGCGCCCACGATGGCGAGGAGCCACCACGGCTCGAGGGTGACCAGGGTGTCCCACGAGGAGTACACCTCGACCAGGCTCGGCGCGAACACGTAGAGCGACACCCCGGTGAGGGTGATGAGCCCGATGCGGACGAGCACGCTGCTGGTCCGACGGGATGGCGTCGCGTCCCGCTCGTCGCCGACGGCGGGGGCGTCCCCGGGCCGCTGTGGAGGCGAAGGAGGCATCGACACGACGCTACCGGAGCCGGTTCGGGGTCCTGTGCGTTGGTCGGCCGCTACGGTGGTCCGGTGCGATCCCGGTTGTTGCTGCACCCGTCCTGCCCCTCGACGCGGAGAACCGGTTGCTGACCGTTCTGGGATTGCTCGCGGTGGCGGCGCTCATCGCTGCCAATGCCTACTTCGTCGCCGCCGAGTTCAGCTACGTGGCGGCTCGACGGGCCCGACTGCTCGAAGCGGAGGAGAAGGGCGACAAGCGGGCGGGTCGCGCCATCCAGGTGCTCGGACGGCTCTCCTTCATGTTGTCGGGCGCACAGCTCGGCATCACGGTCACGTCTCTCGTCGTCGGGTTCATCGCCCAGCCCACGATCGGAGCGGCGCTCGAGCCCGTCGTCGGGTTCCTCGGCGTGTCCGAGAGCGCCCGACCGGGCATCGCCCTCACGGTCGGCTTCGTGCTCGCCACGGCCACCCAGATGGTGTTCGGCGAGCTCGCCCCGAAGAACCTGGCGATAGCGAAGCCCGAGCCGGTGGCGCTCTCGCTCGCCAAGAGCCTGGTCGTGTTCCTCAAGGTGTCGCGCCCGATCATCATGCTTTTCGACGGCTCGGCCAACCGCTTGCTCCGTCGCCTCGGCATCGAGCCGGTCGAGGAGCTGCACGGGGGGGTCCACGCCGACGAGCTGCCGCTC
>JAENWR010000033.1 GCA_016649895.1 Acidimicrobiia bacterium
CCGGCCACTGCCACGATGGGGAACTCGAGGCCCTTCGAGGCGTGGATGGTCATCACCCGGACGGCGTCGTCGTCGGTCTCGGGCAGGATCGTCTCGCTGACCCGGGCCGACTCGTCGGCCTGGAGGTCGGTCCATTCCAGGAAGTCGCGGAGCGTGCCGCCCTCGGCGTCGGCATAGGCCCGGGCCTGGTCGGCCACGAACCGCAGACGCCGCCAGACGTCGCGCGGCCGGGTCGATCCGGTGGCGATCTCCATGAGGTGACGCTCACGGATGACCCGCTCGACCAGAGCGCTGGGTTCATCCCACACCGCGTCGCGGTGCAGCTCCTGGAGCGATGCGATGCCGGCGACGACGGGGTCGGTGGCGGGCAGCTGCTCGGGGATGGAGCGGCCGAGTTCGAGTCGGCCACCCTCGCCGACGAAGCGGGCGAGGTCGTCGTCACCGCACGCGAACGCCGGCGAGCGGAGGGCAGCCACGAGGGCGAGCTCGTCGGTGGGGTCGTCGATGGCCCGCAGCACCGCCAGCAGCTCGCGCACCTCCTGGGTGAGCCACACGAGCGAGCTGGCCTCGATGCGGTAGGGGACCCCGGCCCGATCGAAGGCGGCCCGCATCTCGGGTAGGCCGGTACGGGCGGGGATCAATACGGCGATGTCGGCCCACTTGGGGTCGCGCCACTGACCGGTGCGGCGGTCGTGGACCTGCCAGCTCTCGACCATCACCTGGCGGAGCGAGGCGGCCAGATCGTCGCTCATCGCCGCCCGGCGCTCGGGTGCACGCCGGGCGTCGAGCGGGCCGCCGACCACAGCCACCGGCCGCGTGCCGCTGGAGTGGGGTGAGCGGTGGGGCACCAGTGCGTTGTAGGCGGGCTGGGCGGCGGGGACCCCCTCGCCCATGATCTCGACGAAACACCGGTTGACCCACTCGACGATGCCCGGCACCGTGCGGAAGTTGGTGGAGAGCACCCGCTCGTCGGACTCGGCGGAGTCGCGCACCGCGAGGAAGAGGCTGATGTCGGCTCGGCGGAAGCGGTAGATGGCCTGCTTGGCATCGCCCACGAAGAACAGCCGGCCCGGTTCGGTGGTGATGTCGGTCCAGGCCTGGGTGTGCGCCAGGGGGTCGGAGGTGGCGATGAGCCGGGCGATCTCGATCTGGATGGGATCGGTGTCCTGGAACTCGTCGATGAGGAGGTGGCGGTAGTGCTTGTGGAGGCGGAGCCGGATCTCGGGAGATCGGCGGAGGAGGTCGCGGGCCATGACGAGAAGGTCGTGGAAGTGCAGCCGTCCGCTGCTGCGCCGCTCTTCCACTCCGGCGAGGGTGAATCGACCGAGCTCACCGAGGAGCTGCCGGAGGGCCTCGTCGATCACGCGCCCCACGATCGCTCGGAGCTCCCCGTCGGCGTCGTCGAGCAGGCCACGCACCTCGTCGAGCACGTCGGGAGGCCAGTTGGGCTTGGCCCCGCGGCGGCTGCTCTTGAGCTTGGGGTCGGGCACCAGGACCCGCAGGCGCGCCGGATCGGAGCTCGAGGCCTGGGCGGCGTCGGCGGTGGCGAGCCACGAGCCCAGCCCCGCCAACAACTGGCAGAGCTTGTCGTCGGCGTCGGTGCAGTGCGACGACAGGGAGATGGCTCGCCGGACCGGCTCGGTGACCGGCGTGAGGTCGATCGGCGAGAGCGCAACCCGGGCCGGCCGTTCAGGGGGGAGGCGGTCCCACTCGTCGTCGAGGATGCGGGCCAGCGCCTTGAGCTGTCGTAGCTCGATGCCGCACGACACGGCTCGCTGCACCAGCTGGGAGTTGGCAGGGTCGTCGAGCAACTCGTCGAGGAAGTGCCGCCAGCGCCGTTCGAACTCGACCTGGGTGCCGATCTCGGAGTGCACCTCGATGACCGGCGGCAGCTGGGCCTCGAGGGGGTTCTCGGAGAGGATCCGCTGGGCGAACCCGTGCAGGGTGGAGATGGCCGCTCCGTCGAGGCCGGCCAGGGCGATGTGTTCGAGCTCGCCCGCCGTTGGGCTGTCGAGGGCGGCGCGCACCCGGTCGCGCAGCTCGGCGGCGGCCTTCTCGGTGAACGTGATGACGGCGAGGTCGTCGATGGGCACCCCGCTGCGGATGAGCTCCACGACCCGCTGCACGAGGCTGGTGGTCTTGCCCGTGCCGGCACCGGCTTCGACGAAGAGGGTGCGGTCGAGCAGCTGCGCGATGTCGTCGCGTTGGGTCTGGTCGGCGACGCTGCTCACGTCTGACCTCCCGAGTCGACCGGCTGGTCGCCGGGCGCCGCGTCGGGTTCGTCGGGAGCATCGCCGGTGAGTCGGAGGAGCGAGGACAGCTCAGGAGCGAGGCGCACGTGTTCCCATTCGATGCCTCGGTCGCGACCGCACACGGCGTCGAAGTCGCAGAACCCGCAGTTCTCGAAGCTGACGCCCGGGCGAGTGGAGGGGTCGCCGGGACGAGCGGGGAACACCCCCGCCTCGATGCCGTCGGCGATGGTGGCGAGCACCTCGACGAAGCGACCGTCGGCCTCGGCGCTGGCGTCGTAGTTCACGGTCTGCCAGCCGCCCTTGTCGGAGATGTGCCAGTAGGCGGCGTGCACCTGCCCCGGGCCGTGCGCTGCGGCGGCGGCGAGGGCATAGACCGGCAGCTGGAGCTTGGTGCCCCGGACGACGGGGTCGCCTCCCTTCTCGATGGCCTTGACCTCGTCGTGGAGCTTGCCGGTCTTGTAGTCGAGCACGATGATGCGGCCGTCGTCGGTGCGGTCGACCCGGTCGGCGAAGCCGCGGAAGCTGATGTGACGGCCGCCCGGCAGCTCGAGGACGGCCTGGGTGGGTTGATCGGGACCGAACGGAAGCTCGGTGGCGATGGGCACGGCCCCGTTGAGGGCGCGGTAGGCGTCGTCTTCGTCACAGAAGCGGTCGAGCTCGCGACGGATGGCGTCGCGGTCGAGCGACCACAGCACCTGGCGCCCGGTGAGGCCGCGTTGGTGGAACTCCTCGGCCACCTCGTCGAACAGCTCGTGCAGGCGGGCTCGCTCCGCACCCCTCCAGCGCTCGTGTGACGGCTTGGGGCCGTTGGCGATCACCTCCTCGAAGAACAGCTCGAGCGCCTCGTGGACGAGCGAGCCGCGGTCGCGGGCGGTGATCCGATCGATGAACTCGGGGCGCTCCTCGGCGCGCATGCGCAGGACCTGGGCGAAGAAGTAGCGGCGCGGACATTGGGGCCAGCGCTCGAGCGCCGTTGGCGACAGCGCCGCCCCGCCGCGAAACGTGGGCAGCTCGACGCCGGTGACGTGTCCGGTGAAGCGACCGAAGCCGCCGTGGCGTCGGGCATCGACCACGTCGAACGCTGCGCCCAGCGCCGGCACCTCGGCCACGAGGGGATGAGCACCGGCGGTGCCCCCGGCGCGGATCCAACCCAACAGGTCGCCGAGGTCGCGCTCGGTGAGCGAGACGGGGCTGTGGGCGCCCTCGATGCCCGAGGTGTACGACGCCATCCGGATGAGCGACGGGTGGTCGATGTCGGCGATCTCGTCGCTGGTGACGGCCCGCCCCACGTGGGCCGCGACCATGTCGACCAGCCAGCGCGACGGAATGCGGTCGCGGCCCTGGCGCAGGTCGCCTCGGGGCGAGAGGAGCACCCGCTGTGGCGCTGCAGCGAGTGCGGCGAGGAAGCGGTGGTGCTGCTCGACGACCGCATCGGCCCGGCGGGGGAGATCGACGTCGGCCAGAGCCCGATCGGCATCGGGCAACAGGGCGTCGTCGGAGATGCGGCCGGGCAGCGTGCCCTCGGCCAGGCCGACCACCACGACGAGGTCGAGGTCGACGGCGACGGCGTGGTGGAGCGGCGCCACCAAGAGACCCTTGCCGAAATCGCCCGCCCGCCCGTGCGCCACGTCGAGCTCGGCCGCAAGGGCCCGGCGGAACGCGGCCACCGACGGTTGCGGCTCGATCTCGTCGAGCGATTCGAGCCGCTCGAGCGATTCGAGCACCGCCTGGCCGGCATCGACCTGGTCGGCGGGCCACTCCTCGGCCCAACGGCCGTGGGGACCCAACAGCTGGCGGAGCACGTGCTCGGCGTGAGCCGACATGGCGGCCCACGAGCCGAGCCGCTCGAGCGCGCCCAGCTCGGTGTCGAGCCAGGTGACGAAGCGCCGTACGCGCTCGATCTCGGCCGTCTCGCGCTGCAGCCGTTCGTCGACCGCCTCAGGGTCGTCGGCCCGGTGCTGGTGGCGCCGCTCGAGGCGTCGCACCTCGGCATCGAGGTGCTCGTTCCACGTGGCTAGATCGCCGGCGACGATGCCGGCACGGCGGGTGAGCAGGTCCCAGCGGGTGGTGGGCAATCGCCGACCGTCGGGGTCGAGCATCGGCGCGGCGGCCATCCAGCCGATGAGCTCGTCGCGCGCGATGCCTACGGTCGTGAGGTCGAGGGCGCCGAGCAACGTTCGTCCGGCGACCGACGAGGCCAGGGTGGCGGTGGTGGTGCCGGCCACGGGGAGCCCCGCCCCGGCTGCCTGTTCTTGCAGCAGGCGGGCGTAGGGCTCGGCGCGGGGGTGGACGATGGCCATGCGCTCGAGCGGGATACCCGCCTCCCACCGCTCGACCACGACACGCAGTGCGTTGCGCACCTCCTCGTCGGGGTCGGTGGTGGTGATGATGCGCTGCGCAAGCGGAAGGGGCGGTGCCGCATGCTCGACGGCAGCGCCGAGGATCGGCTCGAGGCGGCGCTGTAGGCGGCGCATCGAGGCATCGGCGGCCTCGATGCCGGTGGTGCCGAGCAGCGCGGTGACCCGGTCGATCCCGGCGAGGGCGGTGATCAGCTCCATTTCCGCAGGCGAGAGCCCCGACGGCAGGTGCACCACAAGGTGGCCCAACTCGTCGATGACCGGGTGGCCGTCGACGACCCCTGTCGCTGCGGCCCGGGCTTGGTCGTGGCGGTCGTAGCGGCCGGGGACACGTGCGAGTACGCGCTCGACCAGTGCCACGAGGTCGGCGGGGCGCGGACCGCCGCCGGCGATCTGCAGGCGGCCCTCGGGCCCCACGGCGGCGAGGTCGTCGACGAGGCGGAGCAGCGCCGCTTCGGTGGCGGGGTGGTCGGCGACCGACGCGAGCACGGTGCCGGGGTCGGCCCGCAGCGCCGCCCGGACCGCGGCTCGGGCGACGGTGGCGGTGCGGGGCCGGGCTCCCCGCGCTGCGAGGAGGGGAGCGCCCAGCAGCTCGGCCACGCGGGGCAGCACGAGGAAGTGGACGTTGACGACGCCCCCTTGGCGCGCGGCGAGCGCCCGGCGCAGCGACAGGCCGGCCCAGGGATGTGGGACGGCGACGGTGACCGGAGCGAGCGGGTCCTCGCCCTTCACGGCACGGACGACATCGGCCAGAGCGGCCGATGCCTCCGGCCCGTGCCCCACCACCTGCAGTCGCTCGTGACCCATGTCCCCAGGGTAAGCGGACCATGTGACAGCCATGATCGAGCCTGGGGCCGCATCGAAGGCGCGCCCGGACGGATGGGGCGCTGGCGGGGCTGCTCAGCCCGGGGCGATGACCCTGACGCCGTTGGCGGCGGCCGCCGTCGCGAGGCGTTCGTCGTAGGTGACCATTCCCGCGAGGTCATCGCCCAGGTCGAGTGCAGTTGCGAGGTGCACCGCATCGAGCGTCCGGAGGATGTCGGGGTCGAGCCTGCCTGCCTCCTCGAAGGTGGCCGGGGAGAGCTCCAGCAAGGTGATCGAGTCGAGCACCGCCCGGGCGGCGACGGCGTGGCCAGGGGCGGCTCGGCGGACAGCTCGCATGAGCTCGGCCCGAGCCAGGTCGCAGGACACGGGCGTGCGGTCCTCCTCGGCGAGCCAGGTGCGGAGTGCCTCGGACTCCGGCTCGGCCACCACGAGCTTCACCAGGGCCGACGTATCGACGTAGTGCGCCAACGTCAGTACCGCTGTGCGCTTCTCATCGCCGCGAGCTCGTCGGAGAGGCTCGGCCCCGTCGTCGGCTCGGCGAGGTCGTTGATGTCACGAAGGGGAGGTCGGGCCCGGCCCGCCTCCAACAGCGCGTGTAGACGTGATGCGGGGATGGAGGTCATCTGTGCCACTGGTCGTCCCCGATGGGTGATGGTGACCGTCTCGCCGGCGGCGGCATCGGCCACGACGGCGGAGGCGTTCTGCTTCAGCTCGCGGACCCCGACGGTCGACATGTTCTACATAGTAGCACAACCTTGCCGACGACCGGCGGCCGAACCGTCGGCGGGTAGCGTCCACCAAAGTGCCCCCCGATCCCGACTCCGACCCCACTGCTGAGCAGGTCGACCCGATGGCGGTGGGCATGGGTGGCCCGGGCGGGCAGGGCGCCGCCGCCGTTCCTCCCCAGGGCCTGCGACACGCGGTCCGAGCGTTCAAGCACCGCGACTACGCCATCTTCTGGAGCGGCGCCCTCGCCTCGAACACCGGCACCTGGGTTCAGAACCTCACCGTCCCCTACGTTCTCTACCAGCTGACCGACAGCGCCTTCTGGGTGGGCGTCGCCACGTTCGCCCAGTTCATCCCCGGCATGGTGCTCGGTCCGCTCGGCGGCTCCATCGCCGACCGCTTCGACCGGCGGCGGGTCCTTCTCGCCACCCAGGCGCTCATGGCCATGGTGGCCTTCCTCCTCTGGGCGGCGTGGGTGGCCGACTTCCGCAGCCTCCCCGTCATCCTCGGCATCGTCACGCTCAGCGGCGTCATCGCCGGCATCAACATCCCGAGCTGGCAGTCGT
The DNA here is from genome assembly GCA_016649895.1 of Acidimicrobiia bacterium. Taxonomy (GTDB): domain Bacteria; phylum Actinomycetota; class Acidimicrobiia; order Acidimicrobiales; family SKKL01; genus Actinomarinicola. Next base: position 6,727 of record JAENWR010000033.1, read on the forward strand.
TCGTCAACGACATGGTCCCCCGCGACGACCTGCTGTCGGCCGTCACCCTCAACTCGTTGCAGTTCAACGCGGCGCGGGCCATCGGGCCAACGATCGGCGGTTTCCTCCTCGCCAACTACGGGCCGAGCTGGGCGTTCCTCGTGAACGCCCTGTCATATGTGTGTGTTCTGCTGGCCCTGCTCGTCGTGCGTACCCGCCCTGCCCGACGCGGATCGCCGCTCCCCGGAGGTGTGCTCAGCCAGTTCCGCCGGGCGGTCCGCTACACCCGGACCCAGCCCGGCATCGTGCTGGGCGTGGCCGTGGCGGTGCTCGTCGGGTTCCTCGGCAACCCTGTGCAGCAGTTCACCGTCATCTTCGCCGAGGACGAGTTCCGGGTGAGCGCGCAGGCGCTCGGCTTCCTCAACATGGCGCTCGGAGTGGGTGCGGTGGCGTCGGCGCCGCTGGTGAGCGGGTGGGACCAGGTGATCTCGCGGGCGTCGCTCGTGCGCATCGGCCTGCCCATCTACGGCGCGTCGATCGTCGCCTTCGCCCTGTCACCCGTCTACGCGGTGGGTCTCGTGGCTCTCGTCGGCGTGGGCGCCGGCTTCCTCATCGTCATCTCCACAACCAACACGGCCGTGCAGGTGATCGTGGCCGACCACGTGCGGGGCCGGGTGATGGCGTTGCGCATCATGGCGTTCACCGGCTCGTACCCGCTTGGCGCGCTGATCCAGGGCACCATCGCCGACCGCATCGGGGCCCGCCCCACCGTGGCCGGGGCCGGCCTGCTGATCGTCGCCGCCGGCGTGTACCTGGCGGTGCTGCGCCCGGGGTTGCTCGCCCGCCTCGACGACCGCCACGACGAACGCCCACCCGGCAGCTCACAACCCGCAGCCGCCGGCTGACTCGATCCGCCTGATGGGCATCTCCGGACAGGAAACAGCAGAAACAGTACAAATCAGGTGCTGTTCTCGTACATGCCGGGGAAGTACTGGAACGCGTTGATGGATGTTGCCGTCGACAACGGCGGATACGTAACGCCTGCCCTGGTGACTCCCCACGGGGTACCGGCAGTCGAGCTACGCAAGATGGTGTCACGCGGCACGTTGCAGGCGGCCGTCCGTGGCGTGTACCGGGTGCCGTCCTTGCCGTACGACTCGCTTGACGAGTTCATCTTGGCGCGCCTGTGGGCTGCAGGGCGCGGCGTCATCTCGCACGACTCGGCGCTCTTGGTCCACGAGTTGTGCGACATCAACCCGACCAAGGTGCACCTGACGATCCCGACCAGCTACAGGATCACCCGCGCCGGCGGTGAGCGCTACATGATCCACCGCGCGGACCTTGAACCGGACGAGGTCACCCGTATCGACGCCGTCACTCTGACCACGATCCGCCGCACGCTCACTGACTCCCTAGGGTCGGTGCCCGCGTACCTCCTTCGCACCGCGATCGAGACCGCACGCGAACGCGGTGCCATCTCCAGTGACGTACGCGAGGACCTGCTGCGCGCGCTCGACGGGGACCTGGTCCAGTGACAGGTCGACCTCGCGGAGCCAAGGAGTTCCAGCGGCTGCTGCAACGGCACGCGACCGAGATCAGCCAGCTGCCGCAGCGGGTCATGCACCTCGTCCGCGTCGGCGTGGTATGCGCCATGCTCGACGAGACCCGGCATCCCGACGGCGGTCATCTCTTCGTCGTCAAGGGCGGCACCGCGATGCAACTCCGCCTCGGCATCCGAGCCCGAGCGACGACGGACCTCGACATCGTGTTCGCCGGACGAGTCGAGGAATGGCTGACGCGCTTCGACGCAGCCACCATGGACCGCTCGTGGAACGGCTTCACCGTCACCCGAAAGGCCCCACCCACCCACCCAGATCGAAGCGAACACCGCGGGCTATCGACCATGGCGGGTACCGCTCCAGCTCCGCTACGAAGGCCGCGAGTTCGGCAGCGTCTCTCTGGAAGTCGCGATCGACGACACAGCAGTTGGCCACCAGGACCTCATCGAGCCTGACGGGATCGCCCTCGCCGCGTTCGAGATCGACCCACCCCGTCGGGTGCCCTGCCTCGACATGCCCAACCAGATCGCCCAGAAGCTGCACGCCTGCACCGAACCGCTACCCAACGGCAACGACCGAGTGCGCGACATCGTCGACATCTGGCTTCTCGAAGCACTCCTCGACCGTCAGCCGGAGCCGATTCCGGTGGGGGTGCCGGGTTGGTCCTGGAGGCTGCGGGCCATGTCGAAGAGGTGGTGGATCAGCTCGTGCACGGTGTGGCGGCTGATCCACTCGACGTCGCGCACCGCCCGCTCCGGCCAGTTGTAGACGCCGATCCGCTCCCACTCGGCGGGCGAGAGCGACTCGAGGAGCGAGGCGAGAGCATCGGCCATTCCGATGATCTGGCGGCCGACCTCGGTGGGGTCCTGCTCGTTGTAGCGCTGCTCGACCACTCGCTCCTCGGGCCGCATCGACTCGAAGGTGGGGGCGTCGCGGAGCAGGGCCACCATTGTCCGCTCTCGTTGAACGGCGAGGACGTCGCGCACGTGGACGGCGTACTCGAGGGGCGACCACACCTCGGCTGAGGGCCGCCGGCGGAGGCCGTCTCCACCGCCGAGGCGAGGCCGGTACTGCGCGGCGACCGAGCGCGTGGCGTCGGCGATGTGGTGCCGGGGCAGCTCGCCGTACACGAATCCGCACTGCCCGCAGCTGTCCACTGCGCCGAACGTAGTGGTGGTACGGCCCCGGGACGTGGATCTGGATGACGGCAGCGTGGCTCGCAATTCGGCACGATCTACCCGAGTTCGGGCAGATTCGTTGCAATCGCGATCGGAACGTCCCACAGTGGCGTCCGTGAGTGGTCCCGACCTCGTCGATCACCTCGTGCGGACCACCCCGCTGGATCAGGCGACCGCCACGCGCATCGTCGAAGAGGTGACGGCGTTCTTCCGTGAACCGGTCGATTCGTTCGTGCGGCGTCGCCACCGCGAGCTGCAGCGCGCCGGCCTCACCAACCGCGACATCTATGACCGCATCGCCGCCGAGCTGGCCGATCGGCCGGTCGCCGCACCCGTGCTCACCGAACGCCAGATCCGTCGGCTCGTCTACGGCTGAGCCGGCCCTCCCATCTCACGACAGGACACCACCATGTGCGGAATCATCGGCTACGTCGGCCCCACCGATTGCAGCGCCCTCCTCATCGAAGGGCTGGCCCAGCTCGAGTACCGCGGCTACGACTCGGCCGGTGCGGCCGTCGTCGCCTCGTCGGGCCTCAAGGTCGTCAAGAAGGCCGGACGGGTCGCCGATCTCGCGGCGGCACTACCGAAGCGCTTCAAGGGCACCACCGGCATCGCCCACACCCGCTGGGCCACCCACGGCGAACCCAACGACACCAACGCCCACCCGCACCTCGACGGCTCGGGGCACATCGCGGTCGTGCACAACGGCATCGTCGAGAACGCCGACGAGCTGCGCCGGCGCCTGATCGCCGACGGGGCAACGTTCACCTCCGACACCGACACCGAGGTCCTCGCCCAGCTCATCGGTGCGCAGGAGGGGTCGCTCGTCGAACGGGTCGGTGCGGCCCTGCTCGAGGTGGACGGTGCCTACGGCATCGCGGTGATCGACGACCGCGAACCGGGGCGCATCGTCGCGGCCCGCAACGGCAGCCCCGTCGTGCTCGGCATCGGCGCCGGTCTCGACGCAGCGAGACCCCGTGCGCATCGTGGCCGAGCACACCTCGTTCGACCTGGCGGGTCACGAGACGTTCATGCACAAGGAGATCCACGAGCAGCCTGCCGCGGTCGACCGGGCGCTGCGGGGGCGGCTCGACCAGCGCTTCGCCACCGCCCACCTCGGAGGCGTGGCGCTCAGTGCCCGCGACGTCCTCGGCATCCGTCGGGTGAAGATCCTCGGCTGCGGGTCGGCCCACTACGCCGGGCTGCTCGGTGCGCAGCTCATCGAGTCGCTGAGCCGGATCCCCGCCGATGCCGAGGTGGCGTCGGAGTTCCGCTTCCGCAACCCCGTCATCGATCCCCACACGCTGTATGTGGCGGTGAGTCAGTCGGGCGAGACCTACGACACGCTCGCCGCAGTGCAGGAGGTGACCCGCAAGGGCGGCACCGTCATCGGGGTGGTCAACACGCCAGGCAGCTCGATCGCCCGGGCGTGCGGCACCGGCGTGCACCTCCATGCCGGACCCGAGATCTCCGTCACCTCCACCAAGACGTTCACCGTCACCGCCGTGGTCTTCGCCCTCCTCGCCCTGCAGCTCGGACGGGTGCGCGACCTCGGTCCGGCCGAGGGACACCGGCTGATGGATGCACTGGCGGTGCTGCCGGGACAGATCGAGCAGATCCTGGCGTCCGAGGACGAGGCTGCCGCGGTCGGTCGGCGCATCGCCGACGCGTCGAGTGCGTTCTTCGTCGGTCGGGTGGGCGGCTACCCCATCGCCCTCGAAGGTGCCCAGAAGTTGAAGGAGGTGTCGTACGTGCACGCCGAGGCGTATCCCGGCGCCGAGCTGAAGCACGGGCCGCTGGCCCTCATCGACCCCGCGGTGCCGACGATCGTCGTCCTCCCCGACGACCACCTGCTCGACAAGAACCTCGCCTCGGTGAGCGAGATCCGTGCCCGGAGCGGCCCGGTCATCGCGGTGACCGACGCCGACATCGACGACGCCGGGTTCGCTGCCGTCCTGCGGGTACCCCACACCGAACCGGAGCTGGCGCCGGTTCTGCACTCGATCCCGTTGCAGCTCGTCGCCTACCATGCCGCGCTCGCGCTCGGCCGCGACATCGACAAGCCCCGCAACCTGGCCAAGAGCGTCACCGTCGAGTAGTCGGGCAACGTGTCGCTGCGGTCCACCGGGTGGCCTATGGTCCCCCGTTCGCTCTCGTCCTCATCGTCGTCAGTCGGGCACATCACGCATGCAACATCGTCGTTTCCGCCTCTTCCTCGTCGCGCTCCTGGCGGCGATCCTCACCGGATGCGGAGGTGACGACAGCGGCGAGGCGGCACCGGACACCGCCGCGGATGTCGACCCTGGCACCGAGGTGCGACAGGTTGCGGTCTTCTCCGCCGACTCCGCCTACGTCCAGGGCCTGTGTTCGATCGACTTCTTCGCCCCGGACATGGACGACCCGATTGGTTGGCTGGCCCGGGAGATCGATGCGCTCCCCACCTCCGAGGCCGAGGAGGCCGAGGAGCGACAGTGGCTGGTCGAGCGGTTGCGGCGGGTGAACAAGATCGACGACCCGCTCGCCAACGACGACCTGAGCTCGGCGGCGGCGGTCCTGGCCGCGAGGTGCTCGCCATGATCCGCCTCCGCCTCCGCCTCCGCCTCCGCCTCCGCCTCCGCCTCCGCCTCCGCCACGCCGTGCTGGCCCTGCTCGTCGTCGCATCGACACTCGTGATCGTCCCGACCTTCGCGCTGGTGAGCCCAGCCGACGCGCAACCCAAGCCATGGGTCAACTCGCTCGACTGGGACTTTCCCGACGACGCAGTCGACGACCGCGCCGAGGTCAACGGGTGCGGCAGCCAGGGTGAGGACGGCACCGACGTGCCCGACCAGATCTTCACGGTGAGCTTCACCCCGGCCTGTGACTGGCACGACCAGTGCTACGGCACGAAGGGGCTACCCCGCAGCTACTGCGACCTCGGCATGCTCAAGAAGGCCAGGGACGCCTGCAAGGGCACCCTCCACCCGTGCCAGATGGTCGCAGATGTCTAGTACTTGGGAGTGGCGGCATTCGGTGGCGACCCCTACCGGTCGGGACAGCAACTGGCCTGCGAGCGCGACCCAGAGCGTGAGTCCCGCGTGTGGGGCGATCCCCACATGACGACGCTCGACGGCCAGTACTACTCGTTCATGGCAGCCGGCGAGTTCACCCTGCTCCGCGTCGACGCCGGCCGCGACCTGGTGCAGGCCCGCTTCCACCCCGACGGAGACTCCTTTACCGTCGTGAGCGGCATCGCGGTGCGCCTCGGCGAGCGTGAGGTCGTGGTGCAGCTCGATCCGAACACCTCGGAGCTGTCCGCCTTCGTCGACGGCGACCCGGTCGACCGCTCCATGGCCCACATGGACGAGGGCCTCCTCGACCTGGGCGCCGTCCTGCCCGGTGCGACGCGCGTCGTCACCATCTGGGGCGTCGACGGCCTTCGGGTCGACGGCGTGGTGTTCGACGGTCGCATCGACATCTCGGTGCACCTGCCCGAGCCGCGGTGGGACAAGGTCAGCGGGCTGCTCGGAAACGCCGATGGCCGACCAGAGAACGACCTCGTCGACAGCAACGGCGAGCTGCTTCGGCCTCTGGACGGGGATGACATCTACGCCGCCGCGTTCGTCGACGCCCACCGCATCCGCCTCGAGGACTCGATGTTCCTCGCCGACGAGACCGGCTTCGACTACCACACCGACGAAACCGGGAAGTACCCGGTCGAGCGCCTGGGGATCGGTGACTTCTCGAGCTCGCTGGCCGACGCGGCTCGGAGCCTCTGCCGCGAGGCCGGCCTCGACGGCGACCTCCTCGACCCCTGCATCTTCGACGTGCTGGTGAGCGGCGACGACACCTTCGCGAACGCCTCGGCGCCAACCGCGCCCGTGAGGTGGCCCACCCCCACGTGTTGGGCCACGGCGAGCCGGTCACCCACCTCGATCGCTCGCCGCTCATCGCGGCCGTCGAGGCTCGCGACATCGCCGAGGTCCGACGGCTCCTCGCTGACGGAGCCGACATCGATGTCGGTCGCGACACCGACGGCGTCACGCCGCTCCTCACAGCGTTGATGGTGGGCGAGGACGACATCGCTCTCCTCCTCCTCTCGCGCGGCGCCAATCCCAACGGGCTCGACGATCGCCAGATCAGCCCGTTGTCCCTCGTCGCGATCTCAGGCCGGTTGGACATGGCGCAGGCGCTGCTCGACGCCGGGGCTGATCCCGACTCCGGTTCGAGTGGCGGGCGGACGATTGTCTCGCCGTTGGGAGGTGCCGCCGGAGCGGGTGAGGTCGAGATGACCGCGCTGCTCATCGATGCGGGCGCTGGTCCCGACGCCGACGTGAACTCGGACGACGGCATGCGGCTGTTGCCCCATGCGTCCATGTACGGCTACACCGACGCGATGCGGTTGCTGCTCGACGCAGGCGCCGATCCGAACGGAGGGTACGACCGGAGAGCCAACACGGCGGGTCCGCTACTCATCGCTGTCCTCGGTGGCCGCATCGAAGCGGTGCGCATGCTCCTCGATGCGGGAGCCAACCCGCAGTCGGCGCTGTTGGACGGGGTGAGGCCGGCGATGCTGACCCAGGATCGTGAGATCCTCGACCTGCTCGGGTGGTGATGGGCGCCCATGCGGGACGCGTCGGCCCTGGGCGGATCCCCAGCTGACTACCGCTTGGAGACGGCGTTGAGGCGGCTGATGGCCTCGTCGGACAGCTCGAGGTCGAAGCCGGGCAGGTTGTCCTGCATCTGGGCCAGTGACTTCGGGCCGATGATGACCGAGGTGACGCCGCGGCGGCTGAGCACCCAGGCGAGGCTGACCGCGATGGGGGTGGAGCCGAGCTCGTCGGCCACCTTGCGCACCTCGTCGACGATCTCGAAGTTGTGCTCGGTGAGGGCCTGCTCGGCGTAGCGCCCGCCCCGGCTGCCGATGCGGGTGTCCGACGGTGGTGGAACGTCGCGCTCGTACTTGCCGGTGAGGAAGCCTCCGCCGAGCGGGCTGTAGATCATGGTGCCGAGACCGTGCCGTTGCGCGGCGGGGAGGACGTCGCCTTCGATGTCGCGGGAGATCAGCGAGTAGCGGGGTTGGAGGCTGGTGAACTTGGTGCCGTTCTGGCGCTCGGCGGCCCACTGCGCTTCGACGATCTGGCTGCCGGTGAAGTTGGAGCAGCCGATGTAGCGGACCTTGCCCGACCGGACGAAGCCGTCGAGGGTGGCCATCGTCTCCTCGATGGGCGTGTCGGGGTCCCAGGCGTGCACCTGGTAGAGGTCGACGTAGTCGGTGCCGAGGCGGCGGAGGCTGTCGTCGAGGGCTCGGGTGAGGTGGCCACGGCTGAGGCCGCTGTCGTTGGGGCCACGGCCCATCGGCATGCGGCCCTTGGTGGCCAGCACCACCTTGTGGCGCTTCTGGGCGATGGCCCGTCCCACCACCTCCTCGGACTGGCCACCGGTGTAGACGTTGGCGGTGTCGATGAAGTTGGCGCCGGTGTCGAGGAAGGCGTCGATGACCCTCCGGGCCTCGTCCTCCCCGCACGGCGCGTTCTCGCCGGTGCCGAACATCATGGCGCCGAGGCACTGCCGGCTGACCTTGAGGCCGGAGTGGCCAAGGTTGACGTGGTCCATCGTTCGTTCCCCCCGAGTTGCGAATCGGGGTCAGGGTAACGCGTCGGTCTGCGAGGATGGCCGGCGTGTTGCTCCGGCTGCGTCTCACGGGTGGGCGGCGAGCCACCGTCGGAGCGCTGGTCGCCGTGGTCGCCGGCGTCCTGCCCATCCACCTCACCGGGGCGCTCGCTCCCGACCTGCAGGACGAGCTCGGCTTCGGCGATGCCGAGCTCGGCATCGGTGTCGCGCTGGCGTTCGCGTTCTCGGCGTTGCTCACCGGTGCCGGTGGAGCGTTCACCGACTCCGCCGGACCGCGGCGTGCCTTGCGCATCGCTGCGTGCTTCTCGGCGGCCGGCCTGGTGGTGCTGGCGAGCGCGCCGATGTACGGGGTGCTGGTGCTTGGCCTCGTGCTCTCCACACCTGGGAACGCCATCGCCCAGCCGGGTGGCAACGTGCTCATCGCCGAGGGGGTGGGCCCCGCACGCCGGGGAATGGCGCTCGGCATCAAGCAGTCGGCCATCGCGGTGTCGACGGCCCTCTCGGGCATCGCGTCACTGGTGCTGGCCGACACCCTGGGCTGGCGCTGGGCCTACGGCGCGGCCGTATGCGTGGCCGGCGTGGCGGTGCTGATGGTGCCCGAGGTGCGCGTCCGCGCGCGGGTGCCCGGCGCATCCGAGACGTCGAGCGGCGGACCCGGGGTGCTGGATGCCTCCAGCGAACCGGCTGCAGGGGCCCGGACCTCCACCGACGCCGCTGCGATCCGCGCGGCCGCGCTCACCGGGCTGGCCGGAGCCGCCGCCGTGGCGTCGATCGGCACCTTCCTGGTGCGCGCCGCCCAGGACGCCGGGTTGGCGACGTCGACCGGGCGCCTGGTGCTCACGGGCGGCAGCGTGCTGCTCATCGCCATGCGGATCGGGTGGGGCGCGCTCGCCGACAGCGGCCGGATCGACGCCAACCGCACCGTGGTCCGGCTCCTGCTCGCGGGCACCGTCGGCTACCTGCTCCTCTCCACGGGCACCCTCGGCGGCTTCATCGTCGGTGCGGCGCTGGCGTTCGGCGCCGGTTGGTCCTGGCCTGGTCTCCTGTTCCTCGTGCTGGTGCGCCGCTTCCCCCACGCTGCGGGCCGTCCGAGCGGCCAGGTGCAGAGGGGCATGTTCATCGGGGCGATGGTTGGCCCGTTCCTGTTTGGCGTGGTCGCCGACTCGGTGTCGTTCACCGCGGCGTGGTGGATGTCGGCTGGATGGGGACTGCTCGCGGCGGTCGCCGCTCGAGGCGTCGTTCGCCACGACCGGTGAGCTCGCTCCGCAGAGGGTTTCCGCGGGTCAGGTGGGGCGGACCAGGTCGGGGCGGCCGATGAGCATCTCGACGATGGCCCGAGGGGCTTTCGACGGGGCACCGGCGTCGAACGGCGGCTGCGGGTCGTACTCGATGCCAAGCTGGATGGCCATGGCGACCTCGGGCGAGGAGATCTCGGCCACGAGGGTGAGGGCCATGTCGATCCCGGCCGACACACCGGCGCCGGTCATGACCTTGCCATGGGTGACGACGCGCTGCTCGGTCGGGGTGGCGCCGAACGACGCGAGCTCCTCGTAGGCGCACCAGTGGGTGGTGGCGGGTCGGCCGTCGAGCAGGCCGGCGGCGCCGAGGAGGAGTGAGCCGGTGCACACCGAGGTGGTCCAGGTGGTGTGTGGGTGGGCGGCGCGGATCCACTCGACCACGGGGTTGCCGGCGACGGCGAGCGTGCGGGTGATGGTGCCGCCCGGCACGAGGATGTCGGGCCTGGGCACCTCGTCGAAGGTGTGGCGGATGTCGATGTTGAGCAGCCCGATGTCGTCGGGGAGTAGGCCCTTCTTCTCGGCGCACAGCACGAGGTCGACGTTCGGCAGGTGCTGGAGCACCTGGTAGGGCCCCATCGCGTCGAGCGAGGTGAACTCGGGGTAGAGGCCGATGGCGATCTGCATGGTCAGCTCCTGGATGGTGTGTGGCTGGTGAAGTGCTGGCGGTACGTGCCGGGTGTGGTGCGCACCGTGCGGCCGAAGGCGCGGTGGAGCACGGCATCACTGCGGAACCCCACCCGGTTGGCGACCTCGGCCACGGTGAGCTGGGTGGTCTCGAGCAGGCGGCGGGCGGCATCGATGCGCAGTGATTCGACGTAGGCGGCGGGTGTGGTGCCGAGCTCGCTGGTGAAGAGGCGGGTGAGGTGGCGTTCGCTCATGGCCGCTCGCCGGGCGAGGGTGGCGACGGACAGTTCGGCGGCGAGGTTCTCGGCGATCCAGCGCTGCAGGTCGCGCAGGGGCTCGGAGCGCGACACGGGGGTCAGCTGGGGGCTGAACTGCGACTGGCCGCCCGCTCGCTGCACGAACATCACGAGCCAGCCCGCCACGGCGTGGGCGATGTCGGGGCCGTGGTCGTCGCTGACGAGGGCGAGTGCGAGGTCCATTCCGGCGGTGACGCCAGCCGATGTCCACACGTCGCCGTCGCGCACGTAGATGGCGTCGGGGTCGACCTCCACCTCGGGATGGCGCTCGGCCAACTCGGCGCACCTCGACCAGTGGGTCGTGGCGCGCTTGCCGTCGAGCCGGCCGGTGGCGGCGAGGAGGAGCGCGCCCGAGCAGACCGACGTGACGCGGTCGGCCGATTCGGCGAGCCGGTCGATGCCCGCCACCAGCTCGGGGTCGGCGGCCGCGCTGTCGGTGCCGAGGCCGCCGGCGACCACGAGCGTGGCGCCGCCGGATCGCTCCTCCGAACTTTGGCGCTGCATGCCGGCTGGGCCGGCAGCTGCCACCGAAGTTCGGGGCGACGAGGGGGCCGGGTCCCCGATGATGCCGTCCAGACCCACCACCAGTCCGCTCGACGAGGTCGCCGTCGCTGCCCGTGGGCGTCGATTCGACGGCGATTCGGCGCCCATGGGTGCGGGGCCGACGATGCGGGTGCGGTAGCCGTCGTCGCCGTCGAGCAGCAGCGTGGCGGTGTGCAACACCTCGAGGGGCCCGGTCAGATCGAGCGATTGGACGCCGTCGAAGACGACGAAGGTGACATCACGCACACCCCGATCGTGGAGTACGTCCCCGATGTCGGCAAGGACGAGCTTCTGACGATCTCGGACATCGCGCCGAATCGGTGCCGCTATGCGAGCTCTCGTTCGAGTTCGTTCTCGACGGCCCGCCGGATCCAGCTCGAGACCGAGCGGTCGTCGGCTGCCGCCGCACCTCGCACCTTGTCGAGGAGGTCCGCGGGGAAGCGCACCGGCACAGGATCACCGAGCGGTGCGCGGCGACGGACGGCCGAACCCTTCGGAGTCTGGTTGGCGGGATCTGCGTAGAAAGCGTGCTGTTCGTCTGGAGTCATCGGCATGGTCATCGGTCCTCCCAGTAGCGCTTGGCCAGGTGAACGGCGGCAACGTAACAGCCGATGGGCCGGCATCGCCGTGGATCTGCGGTGTTTCGAGGAGCCAATGGCACCACCAACACCCGGCTGGCGACCTCGCCAACCATCAGCCAATGCGCAGGTGGCTCGGCAGGATAGAAGAGCGGATCACTGGCCCAGACGTCGGCGATGTCCTCGATCCCCAGGTACGGGTGCTTGAAGAGGTGGGCCACCTGGTGGTCGATCTCGAACGGCTCCTCGTCGTCGAGCAGATCCAGATCGAACAGGTCGCCAGCCATGGGTCCACTGTAATACGGACGACTACGAAAGTGACGACGCTGCTCTGAGCCGGCAGGCGATCGTTGACGCCCCCGGCATCAGCGGCGGGTGGCGGCGATGATCTGTGCGAGCACGTCGTCGGTGGCGAAGTCGAGGCGGTCGCCGCTGCGCCGGTCGCGCACCTCGACCACACCGTCGGCGAGACCTCGGCCGACGATCACGATGAGCGGCACGCCGACCAGCTCGGCATCGCGGAACTTCACCCCGGCCGATGCGTCGGTGCGGTCGTCGAACAGGACGGTTCGCCCCTTGGCGGCGAGATCGGCGGCTAGCTGCTCGGCGAACTCGACGATGGCGGCATCCTTGCCTGCCGCCACCAGGTGGACATCCGCGGGAGCCACCTCGGGCGGCCAGCGCAAGCCCATGTCGTCGCTCGTGGTCTCGGCGATGGCCGCGACAGCGCGCGAGACGCCGATGCCGTAGGACCCCATGGTGAGCGTGGCGAGCTTGCCGTCGGGCCCCGGCACCTTCAGGTCGAAGGCCTCGGCGTACTTCCGCCCGAGCTGGAAGATGTGGCCCATCTCGACGCCGCGCTCGATGTCGAGCCCGTGTCCGCACGCGGGGCACGGATCACCTGCTCGCACCTCGGCCACGTCGATCGTGCCGTCGGGGTGCACATCGCGCCCGATCACCAGGTCGATGGCGTGGCGGCCCTCGGCGTCGGCCCCACTCACCCACGCGGTGCCGGCGGCGACCCGTGGGTCGACGAGGTAGCGGACGCCACGCTCGCTGCCGAGCGCACCGGGCCCGATGTAGCCCTTCACCAGCTCGGGATGGCGGGTGAAGTCGGCGTCGGTGAACGTCGCCACCTCGGCCGGCTCCATCTGGGCGGCGAGGCGGTGCAGGTCGAGCTCGCGGTCGCCCGGCAGGCCGATGGCCAGCGGTTCGAAGCTGCCGTCGGTCCGCCGCACGCTCACCACCACGTTCTTCAACGTGTGGGCTGCAGTCCACGCCCGGCCGTCGGCCCGGGCGAGGTCGTCACGCTCGTTGAGCAGTTCGACGAGCGCGGCGATGGTCGCCGTGTCAGGTGTGTTGACCACCTGGCTCGGCGGGTGCTCGGCCCCCGAGTGGGCGTCGGCATGCGGCGCCGCGCTCGTGGCGGCCTCGGTGTTCGCCGCGTACCCGCACGACGGGCACCGCACGAATGTGTCCTCTCCCGCCGACATGGGAGTGAGGAACTCCTCGCTGGCCGACCCGCCCATCGCCCCCGACGTGGCGGCCACCACCACGAACGGCAGCCCGAGCCGCTCGAAGGTGCGGATGTAGGCGGCGCGGTGCGCCTCGTAGGAACGGGTGAGGCCATCGTCGTCGATGTCGAACGAGTACGAGTCCTTCATCACGAACTCGCGGCCGCGCAGCAGCCCCGCCCGGGGCCGTGCCTCGTCGCGGTACTTGGTCTGGATCTGGAAGATCGACACCGGGAGGTCCTTGTAGGAGGTGACGATGTCCTTCACGAGGAGGGTGAACATCTCCTCATGCGTCGGGCCGAGGAGGTAGTCGGCGCCCCTCCGGTCCTGCAGCCGGAACAGGTTGTCGCCGTAATCAGCCCACCGGCCGGTGGCCTCGTAGGGCTCACGGGGGAGCAGCGCCGGGAAGTGGACCTCCTGGAACCCGGCCCGCTCCATCTCCTCGCGCACGATGCGCTCGACGTTGCGCAGCACCCGCCACCCGAGCGGGAGCCAGGTGTAGATGCCCGGGGCCGCACGCCGGATGTAGCCAGACCGCACCAATAGTCGGTGGCTGGCCACTTCGGCGTCGTTGGGGTCGTCGCGCAAGGTGCGGTGGAACAGCGTCGACATGCGCAGGATCGTCATGGGTCGACACGCTAGGTGCCGGGCGTCGGCGCACCGGACGCCGAAGGTGGAACCGTCAGCGCAGGAGGAGGGCGACCGCCGAGACCAGCACGACCGGCGTGGCGAGCACGGCGATGACGGTCGTGATGGCGGCGGCCCAGTCCGTCAAGACCAGTGTGGGCGGGGAGACGGCGCTCACCAATCCCTGGCCCAGCTCGGACCCCTCACGAAGGGCCCTCAGCTCATGGGCGACACCGAAGACTCGGCTCCGCCGCGACGCCGCGACGCCGCGACGCCGCCTCGACGCCGCGGACGGCAGCGGCCGCGGCGCGGGCACGTTCGGGCGCCTGCGTGGCCATCTGGTGGACGGCGTCGGTGACGAACGCGGGGTTTCCCAGCGTGCGGGCGAGGGCGCGCTGGTGCCAGAGAAGGCGCGACGAGGCGGCGAACCCGACCGCCACCAGGAGTGCTGCGGCCACCGTGGTGACGGTCTCGTGCATCACCCACGGAGCGAGAGCGGCGCCGACCACGGCAGTGGCGACGAGGCCAGCGAGGGCGAGCGGCCGGATTGCTTGGCCGACCCGGTCGGAGATCAGTTGGAGCCGGCTGGTGAGGGGGGCCAGGTCGGGCATCCCAGACCGCTCGGAGGAAAGCCCAGGGTTCGCCATGTGCGCGGCGTAGATCTGCCGCCGCAGCGAGGGGCTTGAACCCCGGCGATGCCGTCACGGTGGGGGTCGGGGACGATGGTGCACACCAGGGGATGCAGATCGTCCCCAAGGGGCGGTGAGTGGGTGGGGGTCGGGGACGATCGTGCACACCAGGGGATGCAGATCGTCCCCGAAGGGGGCGCGGGGTCGAGCCCAGCGGGCCGACTTCAGCGGGGCAGGGCGAGCGTGTAGTCGAGGTCGAGCACGACCGAGGCGTCGTACTTTCCGTCGTCGCCCTTGTAGGGGAAGTCGCCGGCGGGGCGGTCCTTGGTGGCCACGAGCCGCACTTGCAGCGCCCCCACCAAGGGGTCGGCGAGCTCGATCTTCTCGAGCACCTCGCTGTAGGCGTAGATCGTGTCGCCTGCGAAGGTGGGGTTGGCGTGCGAGCCGGCGTTGATGGCGAGCACCTTGAACGCGTTGGCCAGGCCGTTGAACGACAGGCAGCGGGCCAGGCTGATGATGTGGCCGCCGTAGATGAGACGGCGCCCGAAGCGGCCGGCGTCGGCGATCTTCTGGTCGAAGTGCACCTTGGCCGTGTTCTGGTAGAGCCGGGTGGCGATCTGGTGCTCGGCCTCTTCGATGGTCATGCCCTCGACGTGGTCGATCTTCTCTCCGACCTCGTAGTCGCCCCACACGAACGGCGAGCCGGCGAGGGTGGTGTCGTAGCCGCCGAGCGAGAGACCCGCGGGCAGCACGAGACCCTCGCTCGGGACCGACGCCGGCAGGGCCGGCACCATCGGCTCAGGCGCCGGGGCCGCGGCGTCACGCTTGTTCACCATCACCCAGCGCGTGTAGTCGAGGAGCATCTCGCCCCGCTGGTTCACCCCGACCGAGTTCACGTAGACGACGCCGGTCTTCCCGCTGCTGTTCTCCTTGAGGCCGGTGACCGTCGACGTGGTGGTGACGGTGTCGCCGGTGAACAGGGGCACGCCGAAGCGGCCGTTGGCGTAGCCGAGGTTGGCCACGGCGTTGAGCGACACGTCGGGCACGGTCTTGCCGAACACGATGTGGAAGGCGAGCAGGTCGTCGACCGGCGCCCGTTCCATGCCGACGGCACGGGCGAACTCGTCGGAGGAGTTGATGGCGAAGCGGGGGCCGTAGAGGGCGGTGTAGAGCGAGACGTCGCCCTCGGTGACCGTGCGGGGCGTGGCGTGGGTGATCACCTGGCCGACGCGGAAGTCCTCGAAGAAGTTGCCTGCGAACGTCTTGTTGGTCATGGCCTGTGCACCGGTCCTCAATGTCTGAGCCGTCATTGGACGTCGCAACCGTAGGTGGCGCGTGAGGCGGCTCCGAGTCTCGCGCGTGAGTTCCGAGACAAGGGCATCGCAGGTGGCGTCGTGTTCTTCGGCTCCCATCGCCGACCTGATGCCGCCATCGCTTCCGGGCGCGCTGGCCGAACTCGATGAGGTCGTCGGCTTCGATGCTGAGGAAGTTGGGCTCGCCGCCGAGGAGCTCCGCCACGAGCTCGGTCTCGACGGATGGCCAGGGCGAACGCCGACCATGGCGAGACGCCAACTCACTGTCGCGCGTGCCGCTCGGTCCCGACGTCGACCCTGATGTGGTTCGGCGCTTCCAGCACCGGGAGCGGCAGGGGTGTTGGGCGCGAGTCGGGGTGCACCGGCGGCGCGCCGAGGCGTCAGCGCTCGCGGATCTCCACCACGCGGCCGGCCTCCATCACGAGGACCCTGGCCGCCAGGTCGAGGACATGGGGGCGGTGGCTCACCATGAGCACGGCCGAGGTGGCGTCGGCCAGCAGTCGTTCCCACAGCCGGATCTCGGTCTCGACGTCGAGCGCGCTCGACAGGTCGTCGACCACGAGCAGGTCGGGTCGGCGCACGAGTGCCCGCGCCGCGCCGGTGCGCTGCACCTGGCCGCCCGAGAGGCGCAGCCCGCGCGGCCCGATGACGGTGTCGATGCCGTCCTCCATGTGGGCCAGGTCTTCGTCGAGGCAGGCCAGCCAGATGGCGCGGTCGAGCCCGTCGCGCGGCAGGCCCAGCAGGACGGTGTCGGCCAGCGGCTCGCTGAACAGGCGGGGCACCTGGGGCAGGTAGGCAGCGCGGGGTGGTACGAGGAACTCGGCCGGCTCGGCCACCTCGTCCCCGTTCCACAGCACCCGTCCGGAGTCGACGTCGACCAGGCCGAGCAGGCCGCGCAGAAGGGTCGACTTCCCGGCCCCGACCGGCCCGGTGACCACCACGAGCTCGCCCGCGCCGATGCGGAACGACACGTCGGTGATGCCATGGCCCGACGTGCCGTGGTGGACGGTGAGGTGCTCGACCGTGAGCTCGTGGAGCCGATCGTCGGATGCAGGCGGCGCCGGGAAGTCGGGTGGACCGTGGCGCAGGTACGTGGTGACCGGGCGGAGCGCGGCATGGCGGTCGTCGGTGGACATGAGGCCGGCGAGGCGGTCGACCGACACGTCGGCCTGGCGGTGGTAGGCCCCGAGCCGGCCGATCCACCGGGGGAGGCCGGCCACGATCGGCACGTAGCTGGCGAAGAGCCCGATGTCGCCCACGCTGAGGTCGCCGCGCTGGAACGACGTGGCGACGATGACGAGCACCACGCCGACGGTGACCTCGCCGGTGCCGTATCCGAGCGAACGGATCAGCTCGCTGCCGATCTGGTCGCGGCGGGCCACCACTGCCCGATGGGCGTTCAACCTGGCGAATGCAGCGTCGACGGCGTCCTCGGCGGCGGCGGTCTTCACCGCGAGGATGCCGCCGAACGTGTCGCCGATGAAGCTGGTGACGGTGCCGGTGGCCTCGCGTGCCGCTCGGCGCCACGCTTTCAGCTTCGGGCCAAGCAGCGCCGAGGCTCCGATGGCGAGCCCGATGGGCACGAGCGTGGCGACGGCCGACATGGGATCGATGGCGGCCATGACGGCCAACGCCACCGACGCGGCGGCGACGGCGCCCGCCACGTCGAGCCACACGTCGAGCACCAGCGAGATGTCCTGCACGTCGTCACGGAACCGGCTGACCGCCTCGCCGGGCGAACCCGGCAGTCGCCCGGCCACCGGGCCATCGCCGGTGGCGAGCGACGAGAGCATGTTGACCCGTGGCACGGTCTGCCAGCCGACCCACGCCCCGTGCCACTGGACGGCGGCCGAGACGAGCAGCGCCCAGCGGCCGACCTCGACGCCGATGATCGCGCCGAGCAGCATCAGCGGGAGGCCCGGCCTCTCGTCGACGAGGTGGTCGAGGACCAGCTTGAGGAGCCAGCCCACCGCCAACGGGCTCATGTGGAACAGGACCCACTGGCTGATGGAGAGTGCGAAGGCGGCAGGGTCGTTGCGGACGAGGTTCCAGCAGACGCGTGGGGTGGAGGGACGGTTCCGGCTCATGCGCCCAGCCCTTCTTCCTCGGCCGCCTCGATGCCGGAGACGGCGAGCAGCGCGGCGAACCGGCTGGTGCCGTCGCGGGCCAGCTCGGAGCGGCTGCCGTGTTCGGCGATGCGTCCGGCATCGACCACCACGATCTCGTCGACCTCGTCGAGGGTGGCGAGGCGGTGCGCCACGATGAGCGCGGTGCGGCCTCGGAGCAGCGCGTCGGTGGCGGCGGACAGCTTCGCTTCGGTGACCGGGTCGAGCCGGCTGGACGCCTCGTCGAGCACCACGATGTCGGGGTCGGCGAGGAGAGCGCGGGCGAAGGCGAGCAGCTGGGCTTCGCCGGCCGACAGGCTCTGGGCGCCACTGACCTGGGTGTCGAGGCCGTCGGTCTGGTGGGCGAACCAGGTGTCGAGCCCCACCTGGTGCAACACGCTGCGCAGTTCGGCGTCGGTGGCGGGGCGCGAGCCGAACATCGTGAGGTTGTCGTGCAGCGACGTACGGAACAGCTCGACGTCCTGGGTCACCACCGACACCCGTCGGCGCAGCGCCGCCACCTCGAGGTCGCGCACGTCGACGCCGCCGATGCGCACGGAGCCCTCGGTGGCGTCCCACAGGCGCAGCACGAGACGGCCGAGGGTGGTCTTGCCGCTGCCGGTGCGGCCGACGATGCCGACGTGGGTGCCCGGGGCGATGTGGAGGTCGACGTGGTGCAGCGCCGCCTCGGATGCTCCGGTGTAGGTGAAGGCGACGTCGTCGAAATCGATCGCCAGTGCACCCGATGGCAGGGCCTCGTCGCCGAGCGGGCCGTCGGCGATGGCGAGTTCGGTCGACAGTAGGAGCGACGCCCGGCGGGCTCCGGCCAGCGCCTTCTGGAGCTCCTTCAGCTGCTCGGCGATGCGTTCGAGCGGCTGGCGCAGCATCTCGGAGTAGCGGAACAGGGCGAGCACCTGGCCGATGCTGACGAGGTTGCGGTCGTGGAGCACGAAGCCGAGAGCCAGGGTGGCCACCGACCCGATGGCGAAGGTGACCGCGGCGACGGCGTAGGACCCGTCGCCCAACCACGCCGCGCTCCGAGCGGTGCGCCACGAGCGCGCCGAGTTGGTGTGCAGGCGGTGCACCGCGTAGCGCCCGGCGCCGTTGGCCTTGAGGTCTTCGAGCCCGCCGAGCCGCTCTTCGAGGTCGCCGTAGAGGATGGCGTTCGCCTCGCGCTCGGCCTCGCGGGCCGGGACCGCGGCGGTCCGCAGCTTCACCAGGATCAACGCGCCCACGATGCTCGTCAGCACCAGGAGCCCCCCGGCGATGGGGTCGATGACGAACGCCACGGTGAGCATGCCGATCATCAGCGCCACGTTGCCGACGACGTGGACGAGGACGTTGGCGAAGAACACCGCCAGCGCCTCGACGTCGCCGTCGATCCGCTCGATGAGCTGGCCGGGGCTGTGGCGGCCGTGCCAGCCCATCTCGAGGCGGAGGGCGTGGCGCGACAGCCGCTCGCGCAGGCGGTTGCCCGCTCGCCACGACAGGTTGACCGCGCCCCAGGTGACGCTCAGCTGGAGGATCTCGGCGGTGAGTGCGACGGCGACGTAGGCGACGGCGATGCGGGTGAGGAAGTCGGCGGGGCGGCCGTCGATGGCGCTGTCGACGAACCAGCCGAGCATCGCCGGCATCGCCAACCGCAGCAGGAGCGCGATGAAGAGCAGCCCGATTATCCCGGTGGCCTGTCGCCGTTCGGGCCGAACGGTGGCGAGCAGGAGCCGGGCCTCGTGTCCTCCGAACCTCGGCATGGCTGTTCGAGGCTACGGCCCGCTGCCCACTCGCACCCATGATTTCGGATGCCGGAGCGACGGGGCGACGGTCCTCGCGGAAGAACGTCTGTAGCGCCCCGTGCTACGACGCCGCTGTGGCGCGTGAACTGACACAACGGGAACTTCGGAACGAGAGCGGCAAGATCATGCGCGAGCTCGACGAGGGCGCGGCGTTCGTCGTCACTCGCAACGGAGTGCCGGTGGCCGAGCTCACTCCGTTGCGCCGGCATCGCTTCGTCCGCGCCGACGCCGCCGTCGCGATGTTCGTCAACGCGCCAAGCGTCGACTACGAGCGGCTGCGGGCCGATCTCGACCTGATCGCCGATCAGGACCCTGCCCCGCGTGGCTGAGTCGTCCCGCCACCAGCGAGGGCTGCTCGACACCTCCGTTGTCATCGACCTCGAGCAGCTCGATCCATCGAAGCTGCCGATCGAGGTGGCAGTCAGCGCGGTGACGATGGCCCAGCTCGCGGCCGGTCCCCATGCGGCCAGCGACCCCGACGAGCGAGGTCGGCGCCAGGACCGGCTGCAGCGGGCCGAAGCGGTCTTCGATCCCCTGCCCTTCGACGGCGAGGCCGCACGCGCCTACGGCCGGGTCTACGCGGCGGTCGTCGGCGCCGGCCGCAAGGCCCGTGGTGCGCGCGCGGTCGATCTCCTCATCGCCGCGACCGCATGTGCCGAAGACCTGCCGCTCTACACGCGCAACGGTGCCGACTTCACCGGTCTCGACGACCTGGTCGAGGTCGTCGTCGTCTGACGGCCAGCTCACACCGCGGCGGGCACCCGTGCTTCGGCGAGCAGGTCGCGCACCTGCGGGATCACCTTGGTGCCGTAGAGCTCGATGGCCTTCATCGACAACCCGTGGGGGAGCGGGCCGTTGCTGTACTTCAGGTCGAAGCGCTGGATGCCGAGGGTCGAGACGGTGCGGGCGATCTTGCGGGCGACAGTGTCGGGCGAACCCACGTAGAGCGAGCCCGACGGACCGGCCTCGCGGTCGAACTCGGCGCGGCCCACCGGGGGCCAGCCCCGCTCGGCGCCGATGCGGTCGCGGTTCACCTTGAAGGGCCCGAAGAGCTCGTCGCGGGCCTGCTCGTCGGTCGCTGCGATGTAGCCGGGCGAGTGCACGGCGATAGGCAGCGACGGGAGGCCACGGGTGTCGAGCGCCCGGTGGTAGAGGTCGACGAGGGGACGGAAGCGAGTGGGGTCGCCGCCGATGATGGCGAGCATCAGACCCAGCCCGTGCTTCGCCGCTCGGACGACCGACTCGGGACTGCCGCCCACGCCGACCCATGCATCGAGCCGGCCCGATTCGGTGGTGGGGAACACGCTCTGGTCGGTGAGCGACGCGCGGGTGAGGCCCGACCAGGTGACGGGCCGCTCGTCGAGCAGTTGCACGAACAGGTCGAGCTTCTCCTCGAAGAGCACCCCGTACTGCTCGAGGTCGAAGCCGAACAGCGGGAACGACTCGGTGAACGACCCTCGCCCGAGCTGCACCTCGGCTCGCCCCTTCGACACGGCGTCGAGGGTGGCGAAGCGCTCGAACACCCGGACCGGATCGTCGGAGCTGAGCACGGTGACGGCCGAGCCGAGGCGGATGCGCTCGGTCTGGCCGGCGATGGCCGCCAGCACCACCTCGGGGGCCGACACCGCGTAGTCATCGCGGTGGTGTTCACCGATGCCGAAGGCGTCGACGCCGACCTGGTCGGCCAGCACGCCTTGGGCCACCACGTCGCGGATCACCTGGTGGGCGGGAACGGCACGTCCGTCCAGGTCCTGGGTGACGTCGCCGAAGGTGTCGAGTCCGAACTCGACCGATTCGATCTGCTCGCTCACGGCTGGCTCCTCAAGTAGTTGCGGTGTCAACTACTTCAACCGTCGGGCAATCCGATCCATTCCCGGGCGGCGCGATCCATTCCCGGTCGGCGCCGCCCGCAGACCGGCGCCCGCAGACTGGCGGTCCTACTGCTCGTAGCTGGCGAGGAAGTTGCCGAAGCGCTCGATGGCGTCGATGAGGTCGCGGGCCCACGGCAGGGTGACGATGCGGAGGTGGTCGTGGTCGGGCCAGTTGAAGCCGGTGCCCTGCACCACGAGGATCTTCTCCTGCAGCAGCAGGTCGAGGACGAGCTTCTCGTCGTCGTGGATCTCGTGCACCTCGGGGTCGAGTCGGGGGAACACGTAGATCGCGCCCCGCGGCTTGACGCAGCTGACCCCGGGGATCTCGTTCAGCTTCTGCCACGCGGCGTCGCGCTGCTCGAGCAACCGCCCGCCCGGGAGCACCAGGTCCTGGATGCTCTGGTGGCCGCCGAGCGCCACCTGGATGGCGTGCTGGGCCGGCACGTTCGGGCACAGCCGGGTCGACGCCAGCAGATCGATGCCCTCGAGGAAGCCCGCGGCGTGGTCCTTCGGCCCCGTGATCGTCATCCAGCCGGCGCGGTAGCCGGCCACCCGGTAGGCCTTCGACAGCCCGTTGTAGGTGAGGCACAGCAGATCGGGGGCGAGCGTAGCGAGCGAGGTGTGCTCGGCGTCGTCGTAGAGGATGCGGTCGTAGATCTCGTCGGCGAGCAGCAGCAGCTGGTGCTCGCGGGCCAGCTCGACGAGTTGGGTGAGCACCTCCCGCGAGTACACGGCGCCCGTCGGGTTGTTCGGGTTGATGACCAGCAGCGCCTTGGTGCGGTCGGTGATCTTCGACTCGAGGTCGGCGATGTCGGGGTTCCAGCCGTTGTCCTCGTCGCACAGGTAGTGCACGGGCGTCCCGCCGGCGAGTGAGGTCATCGCCGTCCACAACGGGTAGTCGGGCGCCGGGATGAGCACCTCGTCACCGTCGTCGAGCAGCGCCTGCATGGTCATGGTGATGAGCTCGGAGACGCCGTTGCCGAGGTACACGTCGTTGATGTCGACGGTGGGGAAGTCGGGCACCAGCTCATAGCGGGTGACGATGGCCCGCCGGGCCGAGATGATGCCCTTCGACTCGGAGTACCCCTGGGCCTGGGGCAGCGCGGCGATCATGTCCTGCACGATGGTGTCGGGTGCCTCGAAGCCGAACGGCGCCGGGTTGCCGATGTTGAGCTTCAAGATGCGGTGGCCCTCGGCCTCGAGCCGGGCGGCGTGGGCGTGCACCGGCCCGCGGATCTCGTAGAGCACCGACTGGAGCTTCGAGGACTGCTCGAGCGTGCGAGGCGCGCGGTGGCGCTGGCCGGTCGCGGCGGTGGTGGGCGGGGGCATGGGGCAAGTCTCGCGCCCCCGCCCCGCACCTCCACCAACTCGATGGGCGCGCCGACCGTGGTCGGGTAGACCCGCGCCATGCGCATCACCGTCGAACGCCTCGCCCGACCGCGTGATCCCCAGCTCATCGACGAGCTGGTCGAGCTACGACGGGCCGTCGCCACCGTCCTCGAGCCCGACGACCCTCCCATCGGCCCGGCCGAGCTGATCCCTGACCTGTTCGTGGATCGGCCCGAGCAGTCGCGGGCGGCGTGGCTGGCCCGTTCTGCGGAGCGTCCGGTAGGGCTCATCGTCGCCGGCGTCAACGTCGAGGGCGCCAACGCCGGTTACTCCGAGGTGGAGGTCGACGTGCACCCCGACCACCTCGCCGATGGTGTGGAGCCGGCCCTGGTGCGTGAGGCGCTGCCGTGGATGTGCCAGCTCGGGGCCCGCACCGTGGCGGCGTGGCCGGCCGTCGAGCAGCGTGGCGCGTTCGAGGCAGTCGGGCTCACCTTCCGCCAGGAGGAGAGGTGCAGCCGCGCCGATGTGGGTGAGATCGACGCGGCGCTGCTCGACGAGTGGATCGCCGCTCCCCGCGCCCGCGCTGCCGGCTACCGCATCGAGACGTGGGCCGGGCCATGCCCCGAGCACCTCGTCGACGAGTACGCCGTGGCTCGCTCGGCCATGGCCGACGCACCGCTCGACGACATCGACTTCGTCCCCGCTGCCATCGATTCGGAGCGGGTCCGGGCCAGCGATGCCTCGATCGAGGCGCTCGGGTACCTGTCGCTGCCGGCCCTCGTCCTCGACATCGAGGGCGCCGCCGCGGGGATGACGCTCCTGCTCGTGCACCCCGAACGGCCCCAGCTCGGTCATCAGGAGGACACCGCCGTGGTGCCGGCGCACCGGGGCCACGCCCTCGGGCGCTGGCTGAAGGCGGAGAACCTACGTCGCGCTCGTTCGCTCGTGCCCGAGCTCGCGGTCGTCGAGACCTACAACGCGGCGTCGAACCCGTGGATGCTGTCGATCAACGTCGACATGGGCTTCCGCCCCCACCGCCCCTACTACGCCTACCAGGCGAACCTCGACGACCTAACCGTGGACTGACCGCCTGCCACCCGACCCGCCGCACTCCCCCCGCCAACCCAAACTCCACCCCGGGGCTTGGGCGCGATCGGGTCCACCCAAGCGGTCCCCATCGCGCCCAAGCCCGCTGCAAAGGTCATCCGCAGCTCGGTCGTCCCGTCGTCATCGCGCAGCTGCCGAGCCTGGTGCCGAGGGGTCCGGACGGCGGTTCTCCGGCTGCTTCAGCCACGAGCGGCCACCTCGGCCGGCGAACGGCTCGTCGGCGAACCGGGGGATGAGCTGGAGGTGCACGTGCTCGACCGATTGGCCGCCCGCTTCCCCGACGTTCCAGATGAGGTTGTAGCCGTCGGGCCGAAGGCGCTCGTCGAGCCCCGCAGCACGTCGTCGGCACCGGGGGCGCCCGATGCGTAGACGCACAGCTCGGCTTCGATGAGGACCTCGGCCGTGCGGAAGCTCTCGATATCGCAGAAGTCGCAGTCGATCCCGTCGGCTCCGTGCATCGTGGGTCCTAGGTTGGCGGCATGAGAGCTGCTGTCTACTACGAGACCGGATCGCCCGACGTGCTCCGCTTGGAGGAGGTGCCCGACCCCACGTTGCACCCCAAGGGCGTCATCGTCGAGGTCGAGGCCATCAGCATCGAGGGGGGCGACACCCTCAACCGGCTGGGCGGCGCGATGCCGGCAACGCCCCACATCGTCGGCTACCAGTGCGCGGGCACCATCCGCGAGGTGGGCGCCGAGGTGACGGACCGGTCGGTCGGCCAGCAGGTCGTGGCGTCGATGGCCCACGGCTCGCACGCCGAGCTGGTGGGCGTGGCTGCGTCGTCCACGTGGCTGGTGCCCGACGGGCTCGACCTCACCGCCGCTGCATGCGTGCCGATCGCCTTCGGCACCGCCGACGACTGCCTCTTCGAGTTCGGACGGCTGGTGGCGGGCGAGACGGTCCTGGTGCAGGCGGGCGCCGGGGGAGTGGGCATCGCCGCCATCCAGCTGGCCAAGCGGGCCGGCGCCACGGTCCTCGCCACGGCGTCGTCGGCGGAGAAGCTCGAGCGGCTCGCCGACCTGGGCCTCGACCACGGCATCAACTACGCCGAGGAGGACTTCGCCGATGCCGCCCGCCAGCTCACCGACGGCCGCGGCGTCGATCTGGTCGTCGACTCGGTCGGGTCGACGCTCGTCGGCAGCATGCGCTCGCTCGCCTACCGGGGGCGCATCTCCTACGTCGGCAACGCCGGCCGCGACAACCGCCCCGTCGACGTGGCGATGCTGATGGGCGGCAACCAGTCGATCAACGGGGTGTTCCTGGGCGCGGAGCTGGCGGCGGGCGACCGTGCCCACGCCAACATCGACCGGCTCCTCGGCGAGATCGCCGCCGACGAGCTGCGGGTCGTGATCGACCGCACGTTCCCATTGGCCGACGCGGCCGCCGCCCACGCCTACATGGAGGACCGCAAGGCCTTCGGCCGGGTGGTGCTCGTCCCCTGAACCTGGCGCGTCCTCGCGGAGTGCACCGAAACGGTGCACTCCGCGCGGAACTGCGGTGCCCGGCGGCGGCCGGATCGTCGGAGCGTGGTGCCACCACGTAGAGCTCGCCAGCGGGCTCGTCGACCATGTGGCGGTTCCATCCGGGGAGGATTTCACACCGCGACGGTGCACAACCCTCCCCAGATGTGAGCACCAGGGCGTCAGGGGCGGGGGGAGGAGGACCGTGAAGATGCGAGTCGGCCAACCCGCGCCAACCGACCGGCGGCGACCACACGAAGACCGTCTCGGATAGGTTCAGCTCGTTGGCGATGCACTGCATGGCGGCATCGTCGATGGCGCCCGGGTCGACGAACACGGCGAGCGGGTTGCCGGCGAAGGGGCGGGCGGTGAACACGTCGAGGAGGAGGTAGTCGGCCACGCCCGGGAGGCTCGCACGCCATCGGCGTCTCGGCCACCGCAATGGTGCCAACGAGGCTCGCTGGCCGCCAGGTTCCTCGCGCCGCGCACCGAAGCGGTGCACTCCGCGAGGGTTCGCACCAGGCGCATCCACACCTCGTGCCACAGGGGCCTCGCCCCCGTTGGTACCGTTCACGGCGATGCTTGCACTCGCGGTGGTGAACCAGAAGGGTGGGGTCGGCAAGACCACCGTCACGCTCGGCCTGGCTGCGGCGGCGTCGCTGACGGGCCAGCGCGTCCTCGTTGTCGACCTCGATCCGCAGGCCAACGCCACCACCGGCCTCGGGGTCTTCGACCCACCACACACGGTCGACCACGTGCTCGCCGAGGACCGCCCGGGCAGCATCGCCGACATCCTGGTCCCCGCCGGCTGGCCCGCCATCGTGGGCACACCGCCCGATGTAGCCCCCAGCTCGCCGTCGCTCGCCAACCGCGAGCCGCAGCTGGCCACCGATCCCGTCGGCGCCCAGGATCGCCTGCAGGTGGCGCTCGAGGGAACACCCCACGACCTCGTGCTCATCGACTGCCCGCCGTCGCTCGGCCTGCTCACCGTCAACGGACTCTTCGCCGCCGACCAGGCGCTCATCGTCACCGCGCCGTCGGCGTGGGCGTCCGACGGCGTCGCCCAGGTGCTCACCACCATCGACCGCGTCGGTCGCCGGCGACCTGGGGGTCTGCCGGTGGCGGGCATCTGCGTGAACAACGTGGGCCGCACCCGCGATGCCAGCTACTGGTTCGAGCAGATCCAGCAGGACCACGCCGACCACATCCTGGCGCCCATCCGCCAGCGAGCCGCCATCGCCGAGGCCGGTGCGCAGTCGTTGCCGGTGCACGCCCTCGGCAACCGGGCCGGCGCTCCCGAGGCGGCCGACGAGTTCGCCGCCCTGCTGCGGGCCATCCTGGCCCGAACGTCCGCAACGGC